>JAPPOR010000444.1 GCA_028817905.1 Myxococcales bacterium | reverse complement strand
AGTATTCCCGTCGGTCGTCGAAAGCCCTGTGAAGCCGAATCCCTGCGCGATCCGACGCCGAAGTCGTGAATGATCCGGGCTAGCCGCAACGTTGCGTACGGGAATCTTCGGGATCTCAAGGATCTCGACGACACCTCTGGCATGGTCGGTCGGTTCGACGTAGGTTGAGTGGATTCCTCACCCGAGAATGGTGACTATGCCGCTGTATGAATACCACTGTGCCCGATGCTCCAAACAGTTCGAGGAGCTTGTCTACGGTGACAAGTCGACGCCGTCGTGCCCCAGCTGTGCCAAGCCCGACGAGGTCACGCGTTTGCTCATGTCGCGTGTCGCCGCGCCGAAGAAGGAAAACCTGACCGCCCAGTTCCCTCGAATCGTCAAAGATCCACCGGCGAACTGAAGCAAAACAAGGCGTTTGACGCCGAGCGGACTCCGCCGGGGCCGCCCATCCCTGACTGCGGGTCGCCGGGCCCGGGAACGGCTCCAGAAGGGTCCACAGCCTGGGCTCTGACTTGGCCGCCCGATGGCATGGCCATGGCCTGTCTGCACAGCCTCATAGGAACGCGCTGGGCCAGCCTCCGTGGCGGCCGACGATGTCATCGATATCGCGCTGTACCTGCAGGGTCTCGTCGATACGCGCGATCATGTCGCAGTAGTGGCCTACGTCCGCGTCCGTCAACGGACGACCGGCCCGTTGCCGGTCGCTGAGCCACTTGCGACACACCTGATAGCCACCGACGCGAAAGTCCCAGCAGCCGACGGGCAGATCGATAAAGCGGCTCACGGAGTTGACGGCGACCTCGGTGGTCGTCCCCATCCGCATCTCGGTGGCCCGCACGACCCGGTCGCCCCCGTCGATGAAGTGCGGCCGGTGCCCAGACACACGCCCCTCCCCCAGGTGTACCCGCAGCAGACGACCGCCGCGGGCCACGAGCGCCGCAACCAACGCCGGATCGCGACCGATCGGGACCCTGGGGAAATCGGTGCGCAGGGCACCCACATAGCGGCGACGATAGGTTGGGCTGTGTAGGGTCGCGTACACGTAGGCGAACGCCTCGGACTGGGAGAGGTCGAGGCCTGTGCCGCGAGCGATCCGTTGCTCCACGATGCGTGTCGAGGGAAACGCATAGCAGTTGACTGAGCTGGTGGTGGACAGCGCGATCACGTCTGGAAAACAACGGGTCGTAAACACGTGTGCAAACTGACTGTCCTTCACGATCCGCGTCGTGAGCAGCAGCGGCGAACCATCGACCTGGCTGCGCAGGGCCCTGAGCGGTCGGGTCCAGATTTCCGGCTCGTAGTACGCCAGGCGGTCGTCAAACGGGCGATAGGTGTAGGGAATGACGGAATCCGGAGAAAACGGCTTGCCGCTCGGTCGGCGCGCAAGTTTGCGTGCCGCTTCGGTCGTGGGCTCGTGCCCCGCCAGCAGCTGCCCGCTGCACCGTTCGAGCTTCTCGATCAGCTCGTGTTGCTCGAAGCCGACCAGCATCCTGTCGTCGCCTGGCTTGCCTCCGACACTGTGATATTCGAACAGGTCAGGCAATGGGATAAACTGCGCGTATTCCCGCGGCACATGCTCGACCGGGGCGAAGCTGTCCAGCGGTTGCCTTGACAAGGGCCTGAGCACCGGAGCCTCACGACGGGACAACCGCCGCAACTTTTCCTGACGGCGCCCACGAAGCTCGGCGTAGCGGAGCGTGGCGCTGCCGCCGTCCACGCTTCCGCCAGCGGGCTCCCCCGCGAGCCGCCCCTCTGGCAGCGCATCGGAACCGCCGGATGTACGCGGGACCCGTACGAAGAGCGAAACCGCGACGCCTTGGGAAATGGGAAACACGTTCTCGTCGCGCTCACCAGGACGGCGAACCTTCGTGTTGCCGTGGAGATCGAGCACATCGATCCGCGAAAACGTGCGACCCAGACTACGGCGCATGGTGCGATGAAGGCGCCCTCGCAGGAACGTATGGTTGGTGACCAGGCCAGTTACCCCCAGCGGAACTCCCTGCATCAAGAGCTCGGTCGCGCGTACGAACTTGATGTAGTCATCGGAAAGCGGCTGTAGATTGCGCTCGTCATCGAGCCCTTGCTTGTACGGCGCGATCAGCTTCTGCATGGGGGCCGATCGGTTTTGGGATCCACGCGCGTAGGGTGGATTGCCCACAACCACCGTCGTTGCGCGCAGGCGCGGATCGTCTTCGAGTACGCGCGTAAGGAAGTTGTCGCAGTGCAAGCCTATACGCCGCGCCAAGTCGCGCGCACATCCGAGTTCGAGCAGCGCGACCGATAGGTGCATGCGACACAGGGCCGCGGGCACCGGCAGCAGCTCGTAGCCGTGCAGTCGCTCCAACCAGCCCGCCGAGACGCGCTCGGCGAACACGGTGGGGTCCTCCACCGCGAGCCGGCGATGCACGAGACGCAGGATCTCACGTAGAAACACGCCCAAACCGGCGGCCGGCTCGACGATCTGTAGCACGGGCGCCTTCGCTGAAAGACCCGGCGGTGGGGACAACGAAAGGGATGCATAACTGCGCAGATCGGCAAGACCATGTGAAAGCCCCAACTCGACCAGCTCGGCGTCGACCTGCTCCACCAGGTGGGCCGCCACCGACGTGGGCGTGTGAAACACGCCGTGCCGCCGCCTGCGCTGCCGGTCGCGAGCCCCCAAGATGCCCTCATAGAGCGGCGCAATTCCATCCACAGTCAGGGGCGCGTCGACCAACTCGCCGACGAGCGGGGCGATGACTTCCCGCTCGGTCATCACCCACGACAACAGCGGCAGGAGCTCGACGTCGATCACCGGAAGCTCGTTGTCCGCGGCCACCAGGTCAAACGGACCTGAACCGGCCAAACGGTGCGCCACCCGCGCGCAGGCGAGCGCCCCCAAGATAAGCTGCACACCGGCCTCGACTTCCGAGGCATCCGTCTCGCCTCCGCGCTCCTGACCCGCAAGCACCTGGAGTGCCCGCGCAACCTCGGGGACGTTCGCACGCGCCTGCGCAAGGCGCGCACCCAATCCTTGCGAGGCTCGCAGCAGCCGGCCCGTGCGGGCAATAGACTCGCTCATAGGAGCACCCCTTGCCCGGGCGCCGCCACCAAGCCTGCGCGTTCACCCTCCGACTCCAACCGGCATTCGTGCAGGACCGCCGCGGGTATGGACTCGCGGGCCAACTCGAGCAGCCGCGCGTGGTGAGTGAAGAACAACACCTGGGTCACCGCGGAAAACTCGCCCAACACGCTGAGGGCCGCACGCGCGCGCTCATCGTCAAAATGGATGAGAATGTCGTCGAGGACGAGCGGCAGAAGTTCACCTCGCGACGCCTGCCGCTCCAGGGTCGCAAGTCGTAAGGCCAGATACAGCTGGTCGCGGGTGCCATCGCTCAGACCCGCAACCGTAACGACGGTACCGTCCTGGCGAACCCCACACAGGGCTGGCTCGTCCGCGCGATCGTAGTCAACTTGAAGACCGCTGTAGCGCCCAGTGGTCAGGCGCACAAACAACTGCTCGGCCCGCTCTAGAATGGGAGCCTGGTTGCGCTTGCGATAACGTTGGATCTCGCGGGTCAGGACGATGTCGGACAGACGCAGGCGCACAAGGCGCTGCACGTGCTCCCCGATCGCCGCCGCATGCGTGGCGGCCTCGGCCTGGGCCGAGGCTGCGGCTTGCCGATCGGACTGGCTAGAAAGCGCTTCCTGGGCAGCCGCGACCTCATGGGTCACGCGCTCCAACTCATGGTCAAGGGCCTCGGCCTCCCGCTCGATCTCCTCGACGCGCGCACGGGCACCCTCAGGCTTGAAATCAGCGGCTTCGGCCTCGAGCGAAGCGAGCGCCCGCCCATCGCCTGCCCGCAGAAGCGTCGCTTCGATCTCCGAGAGCGCTTGCTCGGCCGCCACCCGTCGCTCCGAGGCGCGCTCGGCGGCCTGTAGGTCTTCCACCCGCTCGGCGCCTGCCCGCTGGCACAGGGCCGTCAGCGTTTCAGATGCCCGGGCGCGCGACAGGGACAGCTCAGTGAGCCGGGCCTCGTGCTCGGCCTCCTCGCGTACGATCCGATCCCGTTCCTCGCGATCGCGGCGAGCCCTGGCGTAGCGCGTGATCAATTCCTCGGCAGCCTCTTCGAGTGTCGTATCACCCAGCTGGAAGAGGTGCCGATCGATCAAACGACGGACCGCCTTTTCGAAGTCGCGGGCGTCGCGTTCCATACTCTCGATACGGCCCCTGAGATGCTCAATGTCTTCCATCTTGACGATCAGCATGTCGAGCTCGTCGAGAACGACCTGGGCCTGTTCAACGGTCGCGCTACCCGAAAGCGAGAGATGTGCCATCGCTTGTGCCCATTCCGCCCCCCAACGAACCAACTCCTGCGAGCGCGACTCGACCACCTGCTCCGCAGCAATGATCTGGCGTCCGAGCTCCTCACGACGGCCAGCGACCCGCGCAGCGCGTTCGCGCGACCGCTTGCGCTCGTCCAAGAGCGACTCGGCTTGCATCGCGAGCTGCAAGACGCGCTCGGCCAAGCCCTCGCCCGCGTCCACAGCGTCGTCGTCGACTACAGCATGGGCCTCAGGGCTCTGTTCGCCCGCAGGCGCGAGTTCCTGAGGGAAACCGGGAGTGAGCTCCCGTAGCGCGGAGGCGATGCGCTCCAATTGCTCGCCGAGCTCCTGCCGCTCAGCCCTCATAGCGGCCAGCTCCTTCGCCTGGACCCGCAGGTCCTGAAGGGCTCGCAGCCACGCGATCATCTCGCGTGGCGAGCCAGGTTCGACCCCACTCGGCTGCCAACACGCGCGGTGGCGTTGCTCAGCATCTGCTCCCGCGCGACGCTCGGCGTCCAGCGCCGCAAGCAAGCCCTCGCGCGTACGAAAAAAGCCCTCACGCTCGGCCTCAAGCCGGGCGAGCTGCGTGACACGCCCTGCTTCGCGACGCAATCGATCGGCCATGCCGTCAGCACCCGCGAGCGCCGTGCGCAAATTCTCCACCATGGCGGGAGAAGCCTGCCGCGACGCCTGCTGGGCCGGGCGGGTGGACGCTGCGCGCCCGTCGCTCTGAGGTGACTCCGCACCCGCGCTCACGGCATCTACTAGCTCATCTATCAGGCGGTCACGCTCCCGACGCAGGGCGGAGAGCTCGGTCTCGCTGGGCACCTCGCCCTCCCCCTTGAGACCCGCGATCGCCGTCTCGACCCGCAGGGACGCCTCTTCCGCCTGCTCCAGTTTGTCATGTAGGTGTTCCGCCCGTTCGGCGTGTGTGCGCAGCTCAGCTTCGAGGCTTTCCACGGTGGGCAACAGCGGCACCTTCGCCGCGATCAAGTCACCCGGAAGAGGCGGATGCAGCAGGGCGGTCGCGACCCCCAGTTCCTCCTGCCGGGCGCGGATCACAGAGCCCAGCCGGTGCCAACGCACGTGAAAATCGCCGAGCTGCTTCACTTGGGCAAGGGCGGCTCGCAGGGTTGTGTCGATCGCTACCGTCGGAGACGGCTCAGCCGGTAGCGCGGCGAGCTCCTCCGCAAGCCGTTGCCGCTCCTGAAGGCTCTGCTCAGCGGCCTGACGTAGCACTCCGTGATTGCGAGACAGCTCCCGGATCCGAACTACCTCCGCCTTGGGAATTCGCATTCCCTCCACGTCCGAAAGAGAGGTGGAGCGACCCAGGCGTCGCAGTACGGCGCGCGCCTCATTCTGACGGGCGCGCAACTGTTGACGACGCCGGGGCAAATCCTGCCCGGCCTTGCGATGGCTGCCAAGCTGATCGCGGATCGCTTCGATCGTCTCCTCCCCGAGATCCGCAAGCGACTCCGGCACCTCGAGCCCCTTGAGACGCTCACCCAAGCGCTCGAGCAACGCGGTCCGCTGGCGGATCTCGGGCACGCAGTCGGCCAGCACGCGCTCGGCGTCCAGCCGCTCCCTGGTCGCTTCCTCGGGGAGCACCACCACGTCGGCCAGTTCCTCCAGGCGCTCGAGCCACTGACGCCGTCTGGCCAGCGGCCCCGCCACGGTCAGGAGCCTCTGAAGCCGGGCGCGTTCCTCCGAAAGTGCCCTACGGCTGGCCCGGAGCTGCTCCCGCCGCCGCTGCCCGTTTTCAAGCGTCCTGATCTGGGCCTGGTAGACCTCGGCCCGCAGGGCAAGTTGATGAGCGCGTTTGGTGGCATCGCGATAGCGGGTGACCGCCTCATTCAACTTTCGGGTCCGGCCGCGAGGCACAAAGATCTCTTCTTCTTCGGCCCGCAACTCGGCCAACACGCGGTGCACGCCGCTTCCGCCGATGCCGGCCTCAAACAGACTCTCCCCGACCCCACCTCCATCCGAGAGCAGGGCTTCGGCACCGCTGCGCAGGCGCAGGTGATCGAGACCGTACAGGTTCGCGAACGAGCTGGCGTCCACACCCCCGAGCAGGGGCGCAAGCGCCGCTTCGGTAAGTGGCTCTCCCGCCATGTCCAGCAGGGTGTTCTTGCGCCCCTTGCGGCGCGTCACCTGCAACCGCCTACCCGCGCGATCGGACAACACCGCCGACAAGCGCAGGTCGCCGCCGTGTACATGGGTGTCCACCGAGCGTTCCGGAATCCCGTACAGCAGGCCGGTGATGGCGCGCAAGGTGGTGCTCTTGCCTGCTTCGTTGGGGCCGTACAAAAGATGAAACGTTGGACCCTCCGCAGCGAGGTCGAGCTGCAGCTCGGTGAACGGCCCGAAACGGATCAGGCGCAACAGGTCGATCCTCACCGCTCCACCTCGTGCGAAAGCAGACGCGAAAGCAGCTGCTGCTCAACGTCGCTCAACAGGCTGGCCACAAACGACGGTTCCGACAGGTCCGGCAAGCCGTCGAGCTCAGCGAGCTCCGCGGGCAGTGCCCGCTGAATATCCGCCAGGCCAGCCGCTAGCTCGGCCAACTCGTCGGGGTTAGCCCGTGCTCGCGCAATGCCTGCCAGCAAGTCCGAAAGGGCACCGCCGCCGGTGCGCGGGCGCTCCGCCTCCAAGTCCGGCTCGGTCTCAAAGACCACCTTCTCCACCCACACATCGCCACCGAAATCATTGGCCACTGCGCGGACCTCCGCGAGCCAGCGTTCCGAGGCCCGCTGGAAGGCCGCATGGGCGACCGCACGACCTGTCAGACGCACACGGGCACACAGGAGCCGGCCCTCCGCAGCCTCAACCTCGTGTTCGAGCGCTCGGCGCACACAGTCCACCGCGTCCTCGGGGGTCTCGCTGCCGGCAACCGAGACCTCACAAACAGACCAGCGCACCACGTCCAGGACGCGATGCTCGACCCGGACCAACGCGCCGTCCTCCAGCTGAACCAGGGTCGCCCCCTTGGCTCCGGGCTCACGCACATGCCGGCCCTGGAGATTGCCGGAAAAGATCACATGGGGTTGCTCGTGAACCACCTCGCGGGCATGTACGTGCCCCAGGGCCCAGTACTGATAGCCCTTGCTCAGCAAGGTCGAAAGGGTGGTGGGTGCGTAGGGCTCGTGGCCGGGCCGCCCGGACAGGGCCGTGTGCAGCAGGCCGATATTGAAGAGGCCGGGGAGCGCACGCGGATAGCCGGCTGCCAGATCTTCGGTGACTCCCCGGCGACCGAAGCTCTGACCGTGAACAGCCACGCCGAGCTCATCGTAGACGCGCGTGGCAGGCGCCTCGCTGCCAAACTCGACCACGTTGTCGGGCAGGCGAAGATGGCGGGTGAGCTGACTGGCCGCGTCGTGGTTGCCCCGCAAGGACACGACCGCCACCCCCGCTGCACGCAGACGGGACATCTGGGAAGCGAAGAACAGTCCGGTCGAATAGTCGCGCCAGTTGCCGTCAAACAAGTCGCCGGCCAGCAGCAACAGCTCCGCCTGCTCCTCGATGCACAGGTCGACGAGGCGCGTCAGCGCCTCGCGGGTGGCGCCACGAATACGGGCTTCGGGCGCGCCCTGATAGCGGGTCAGACCACGCAGGGGACTGTCGATGTGCAGATCGGCGGCATGCACGAATTTCAAAAGGGGCCTCCGCTCCCTGCCCTACTTAACACGGGCCAGCCACGGCGACGAGCACTGGAAGTCCTCGCGCCACCGCGCAGCCTCGGGCAAGCCAACGCACGCGCAAGCCGACAACAAAACACCCCCGACGACCCGTGGATACCTGCGTTGCCCTATCGGACGGACCGTCACGCTGTGAACTGCCGATGCAGGCGTAGCAACCGCCGGACGTTCGCCTGGGCCGAACGGACCGAAGCATCGACGGGCTGCGCCGGGGCCACCGGCGGTGCCCTTGCCCAGCCGAACCCATCTTCCTCGCTCAAAGGAAAAGATCATATGAATTCATGCGCTTGTGACGCGACCAGACGGGCATCAACCCCCGGTGAGCAACGCCGCATCGAGCTCGGTGAAGTTCTCGGCCACCGCGATCGCGGGGACGAGTTGCGAGCGCTCCAGGCGCGCGTCCGCGATCGCCACCACGTCCATGCCCGCCGCGGTGGCGGCAGCGATCCCCGCTGGAGAGTCTTCAAACGCCAGGGTGCGCGCCGGATCGGCCCCGAGACGACGGGCAGCCTCGAGAAAGATATCCGGTGCAGGCTTGGGAAGGGCCACGGCGGGATCGTCCCCACAGACCACCACCTCAAAGCTCCCCGCCCACGGGCGACCGGCGAGCTTGGCGTCACACAGGCGCTTTCCGCTGCTGGTTGCCAGCGCCATCGGCAGTCCCAGGTCGGCCAAGGCGGACAGAAAGCCGCCGGCGCCCGCGATCTCAGGAGCCGCGGCGCAGGCCTGCTCGACGAGTGGCTCGCGCTGCGCCAGGTAGCCTTCGGGCGTCATGTCGAGACCCAGCGCTTCGACCAGAATGCGAGCGCTCTCCAGTGCGCCTCGGCCCATCATCCGCTGCTTGAGCTCCCAGGAGAACCTCACGCCAAAGGGCTCCAGGACCCTCTGCGTGGCCCATGTGTAGACCGGCTCGGTGTCGAGCAGAGTACCGTCCAGGTCAAAAATCACATAGTCAAAGGCCAGGGGTACCCTCCCATCCGTGAAAGAAGTCATAGGCCCACCGAAGCAGGCCGAGCAGCACGAGAAAGCCGCCCTCGAGACGCGAGATGCGCCTACCCGTCCACATGAAGAGGCCGGCGCACAACACCACGAGCATGGGGGCCAGGACCCCCGCTACGAGTTGCGGACTGATGGCGACCGGCGGGGCCGCCGGTTGCTGTAGCAACAGCCCACTCAGCCCCAACACTCCATAGAAATTGAAGATGTCGCTGCCCACCAGGTTGCCAGCCGACAGCCCAAATGCTCCCCGCAGCGCAGCCACGAACGACACCACCAGCTCTGGGGCCGAAGTCCCAGCCGCTATGATCGTGATGCCCACCACGTAGTCGGGCACGTCCCACACACGCGCAAACCACAGCGCACCGTAGCCGCGCACGACCCCGTCCACGACGGTCGCCTCGCCAACCAGGGCGCGGCAACCAACCACAACGGCAAGTAGTCCGACCAGCAACAAGGGAAGGTCGGAGATCGAGTACTGGCCGAAGTCGCCATCATCGGCCGCTTGGGCCTCCCGCCGAGCGTACAGCCGCAACAGATATGCCGTCAGGACACCTAGCAGAATCACCCCCTCGGCTCGCTCGAGGCGCAGGTTCAGCAGCTGGGGCCAAAAGCGCGCGGCCTCTGTCGGAGGCTGCACACCGGGCAGGCCGCCGACGAACAGAAACACCAGCGCGGTACCGAGCAGCAACACCGGTGTGTCCCGCACCAGCAGGGCTTGCCCGGTGGTGAGACCCGTACGCGCGATGGCCGCGACGCCGCCTAGAATGAAGCAGATATTGAAGACGTTGGAGCCAACGACGTTGGCCACAGCGACGTCTCCGTTGCCCTGAAACCCGGCGACCAGGGAGGCGGCGATCTCCGGGGCGCTGGTCCCGATCGCCACAATCGTCAGACCGATAACCAAATGCGAGACACCAAGTACGGCGGCAATCCTGCAGGCAGCCGTCACGAGCCAATTGGCGCCGTGAGCGATGATCGCCACCAGTGAGACCATCAGCGCCACCTGGACGAGCATGGCTTCGGCGCCCTGCGACACGGTGCTACGAGCGAAGAAGGCGATCGGTGCGGCGATCAGTGGAACCCACAGGCTGATGCGTCCCCAATCCATTTGCGGGGCGGACTCTGGCACGAAACGAGGGGGAAGGCGAGCGTCAGGAAAGGTCCGAGAGGAACCCATATGTGGCATGGCCACGGCCTTTTTCTCCAGGTTTTTCGGTTCGTATAATCGAAGTGTGCGCCTCCGCTCGCTCCATTCTCGTCACATTGCGCCCGCCGAGATCTGGCACAGCGCCTGCGCGCCCGCGTTTGCCGCTTTCCTTGCTGCGTTGGTGCTTGCGAGTGTTCCTCATTCGTCGCATGCCCAGGTCCCCAGCCATAGCGTCGGGGTCAACCGGTATCAGCCAGGTGAACTACCCGGCGATGGGTTTGCGGTTCGCGCCACCGGGGTGGCGGCCCATCTATCCACAGCGACCCAGGTGCATCTCGACTACGCCAATGATCCGCTGGTGTTCGAAAGCCGCTCGGGTGAGGCTGCAAGCGAACGCGTCGCCCTGGTGGAACATCAGCTGACCGGGCACCTGGTCGCCGCCCTCGGCCTGTTCGACCGTTTCGCGGTGTTCATGAATCTTCCGGTCCATCTGGTCATGACGGGAACCGCGCTGGACCCGCAGCCCACCGCGACTGGCTTTGGCCCCGGGGACGTTGCGGCGGGAGCCCGTGTGCGCCTAACCGAAGCGCAGGCACCTCTGCATGCTGCCTTTCAGCTACGGATCTCCGCTAGCACGAGCTCGAATCCGGAGGCACACGCAGGTGTCGCCGGGGAATCGGGGCTGACCGCCCGTCCGATGTTTTCGGGACTCTGGCAGGGGGGCCGACTGGGTGTGACGCTCAACCTCGGCATGCTCGTGCGCGAAGACAAGGAGATCGTCCGCCAACGCTTCAGCGATGAGCTCACCTATGGTCTGGGAATCCGCGTAGCGGTCATCGAAGGCCTGCTCGACGCGCACGTGGAGGGCTTCGGAGCGACCCCACTCGACGACGTTGGTGCTGGGGCCAGCTCGCCCCTCGACCTTCTGTCGGGCATCAAACTACTCCTTCCCCATGGCCTCACCGTCGGTCTCGCAGGGGGCGCAGGCGTCCTGCGTGGGTATGGCTCGCCCGACGCGCGCGCGATCCTGAGCGTCGCGCTGCAAACCGGCGTGGAGCAACGTCCCACTCGAACCCAGGCAAACCACCAGGATCCACTCCAAGAGCGTGAACCACGACAGCCGAGTGAATCCCGTGAGGCGCTCGACGAAGTCGCCACCCAGGCACCAGCCGACGAACCAGCCGACGAACCAGCTGACGTGCCGGAGGCTACAAGCGACGACCAGGAGTACGGCGACGTGGATCACGACGGCACCCTGGACCTTGACGACGCCTGCCCCCGCCTGCCGGGCCCCGAGGGTGCGCGGGGCTGCCCAAAGACGCTTCGCCTGAATGCCCAAACCGGAGAACTACGGCTCCTTTCGCGCCTTTCGTTCGACGCCTACAAGGCCACCCTCCGACCCCGCAGCCGGGCCGTGCTCAACGACCTTGTCGCGGCCCTGCAGGCAGACTCCTCGGCACGCATCCGCTTCGCCGACCACACGCGACGCGGCGCCCGCGGACGTAGCCCCCAGGCCCTGAGCCACGAGCGTGCCCAGGCCGTCCTATCGTGGTTCGCCAGCCGCGGGTACGGCGAACGGCGCGTACAGGCACTGGCCTGCGGCGCCGCCCGCATCGGCAACAACCAGGGCCTGGGCGCAACCGGCGACAGGGTCCAAGCGTGGCTCATCCAGCCGCTGCCGCCCAACGGAATGCCCTCCTCCCTCGGCTGCACGCTGGTCTCGCAAGCCGGCGGCCCGAGCGTGACGCCGCCCGCCGCTGCGCCGAAGCCGACCGACGACAGGCGCCTCCAACCCGAACCGCCAGCGCCGGTGGCACCGCCCGACCCCGATGCAGACGGCGACGGAGTGCGGGGGGCCCTCGATCAATGCCCGGTCGCGCCTGGAGGCGCAGAAAACGGGGGCTGTCCTCGCCACATCGAGCTACACGAAGGCGCCCGTACGATCGGACTTCTGCGACCGATCAAGTTCAGCGAAGGGAAGGCGCGTGTGCGTGGCCGCAGCAAAGGTATGCTCGAGGAGGTACGCGCACTCTTGCGTGCGAATCCGCGCATGCGACTGGTCGTGGAGGGCCACGCAAGTGTCGCACGGGAAGGTAGCCTGTGGGCCAAGCGGGCTGAGCGGGTGCGCCAGGAACTCACAGCGGATGGCATCGACCCCCAGCGCGTACACGCAGTGGGATGCGGCGACAGCCGCCCGGTGGCACCCAACACGGTCGCGTGGGGTAGGAAAAAGAACGCCCGCGTCGAGTTGCACCTGCTGGACCCGATGCCGGCGAACGGCGTAACATTTGCGGAGGGGTGTCAACCGAGTGGGTCCTTCTAGGTTCTTGAGGCTCTAACGTCATGGCGCTGCGGGCGGAAAGCACGGCGGAGGGCCCAGCGGTCTACTGCGAGATCGAGGGGCTCGAGGTGACGGTCGACCTGGGCACGTTCACGCCGGTCAGCACGTTCCTGCGCACACCGGCACCGTTCGTCATCGATCAGGAACTGGAGGTCTTCCTGCGCGCACCTGCCGGCTCACTCACCATCAGCGCTCTAGTCGTGCAGGTCGTCACGTTTGAAGAGGCCGTAGCCAGCGGCACGCTGCCGGGAATTGGCGTACTGTTCACGGATCTCAACAGTGACCAGCGAGAGTTCTTGCGGCGCTTGGCCAGCGCCAACGAGTCTACCAAACCACCGCCATCGCCCGCTGCCTCCAAGCGACCGCACACCTCGGGTGGGCGCGCGCGACGAACCAACGCCAAGCGCATCAATGGGCGTCAAGCAACCACACGCAAGCTCGACCCGAAGGTGGTGCGCAGACCGGTCGAACTCACGCGCAAGATCAACCCGCGGTCCCTACGCGCCAAGCCACCAAGCCCCGCAGAGCCGGTCGACGCGGTCATCCAGTCGCTTAGAAAACAACTGGATCGGCTGTCCTCCCATGCTCCCTGGCGTGTGCTCAAGATCTCCAACGGGGCCGGCCAGGACGAGGCCAAGGCCGCATACCTGCGCTTGACGAAGGAATACCACCCACACCGCTTCGCCCACTACCACAACGATGAGGTCACCAACCTCGTCACTCAGATCTTCATTGGCATCAAGCAGGCCTACCAAACCACCTGCCGCCGAACCCGTACCGACGCGGACAGGTCAACCTCGGGTCGACCACCCGAGCAATGATGGGATAGCAACGGCCATGGGGTGCATGATCGGAATCGACCTGGGTACGACCAACTGCTGCATGGCCGTGCTGCGAGAAGGGGTCCCGACCGTCATCCCAGGGCGACAGGGGCACCGCACGATGCCTTCGGTGGTGGCCTTCGCGGACGAAGGTCCCGAAATGGTCGGGTTGATCGCCCAAAGACAGGCGGTGACCAACCCACACCGCACGATCTACGGTGTCAAGCGCTTGATCGGACGCAAGTTCGACGACGAGGCGCTCCAGCGCTTTCAAGCCATGGTGCCCTACGACGTCGTTGCGGCCGACAACGGCGATGCCTGGGTCCAGACTCGCGATGACAAGTACAGTCCCCAAGAGGTCTCGGCTCTACTACTGCGCGAGATCAAGCACTGCGCAGAGGAGTTCCTGGGAGAGCCGGTGACGGAGGCGATCGTCACCGTGCCGGCCTACTTCAACGACAATCAACGCCAGGCGACCAAGGATGCTGGCAAGATCGCCGGCCTCGACATCCGCCACATCATCAACGAGCCAACGGCCGCGGCATTGGGCTACAGCACCGAACGCGGAACCGACCAGTGCCTGGCGGTCTTTGACCTGGGTGGTGGGACGTTCGACATCACGCTGCTGCGAGCGACAGATGGTGTCTTCGAAGTGCTGGCGAGCAATGGCGACACTTTTCTGGGCGGCAACGACTTCGACCAGTGCCTCTTCGAGCACCTGGCCAAGACCTTCCAGGATGAACACGGCCACGATTTGCGCGACGATCCGGTCGCGGTGCAGCGGCTCAAGGAGGCTGCCGAAGCCGCCAAGCAGGAGCTGTCAACTACGGAGACGACCGCGGTCAACCTCCCGTTCCTCGCTGCCGGCACAAGCGGGCCCCTGCACCTCAAGATCGATGCCCTCAGGCGAGAGACATTGGAGGAGCTGGCCGCGCCACTCCTGTCGCGGCTCGAAGCGCCGTGCCGACGGGCGCTTGACGATGCGGGCATCTCGGTCGGCGACCTCGACCAGGTGCTACTCGTTGGAGGCATGACACGCATGCCCGCGGTGCAGCGCAAGGTCGAGGAGCTCTTCGGCGAGATCACCGCGCGTGACAGCAACCCCGACGAGATCGTCGCGACCGGCGCTGCCTATCAGAGCGGCATCATGTCGGGGCAACTGCAGGACGTTGTGCTGCTGGACGTGACGCCCCACTCACTTGGCGTCAAGGTGAAAGACGACCGCATGTCTGTCGTGATCGAGCGCAATACGACGATCCCGACCAGCGAAAATAAGCTGTTCGCGACAACGCGCCCGGGCCAGGACTACGTCGACATCGAGGTCTATCAGGGCGAGCACGCCGACGCCGATCGCAATACCTATCTGGGGCGCTTCACGCTCGAGGATCTGCCGGCCAAGGCGGCCGGAAAGGTCACGGTCCTGGTGACCTTTATGTTGGACGCAGATGGCGTTCTGCACGTGACGGCCAAGGAGACCGAAACCGGCAACAACGCCTCCGTGCGCATCGAGCCCTCCAGCGGCCTATCACAGGAGAAGGTTGGTGAGCTCGTGCTGTACCACGCATCGTGAAGCTAGTTAGTTGCTAGTAACTAGCTAGCGCCCGCTAGCGCCGGCAGAAGCGATCACCGAGGGCTGCAAGGGCACCGACATGGCTCGCTCCGCTTCGGTCAGCCGCTGGTCTAGCCACGATGTACGGAGCTCCAGCATGCCGTGCTGGTAGGCGGTCTCGTTTCCCAGAGCGACTTCGAGGGTAGCGAGCTGACTTTGGACGCCGGTGAGGTCGCCTTCAAGCGCGGCTATCAGCTTGGCAAGGCGAACTCTTCGCTCGTCGGACGCAAGCTTCAACCTGGCCTCCAGCCCCTCAAAGCGCGAGATGAGTGCGTTCACCTGTGCTACGAGCGACGCCTTGGCATCTCGTAAGGCTTCCGTCGCTGCGTCCCGCTCGGCTCGTGCGACCAGCGGGTCAGGAACCGAGCGGTCGCGCTTGCCGACCCGGAGCAGCGCAAGCACGCGCGCCCCCAGCGTGGTGGACGCTCTTTCAGGGCTTGCGATCTCGAGCACTATGGCTCGGTCGTGCTGACCACCGGCAAGCTGGTCTCTGGCAACCTGGTCTCCGGCGACCCCTGAGGCCCCACACGCAGCCAGGGCGGTAACGGCAGCCAGCAAGGCCACCGTGCGCAATACGACGTGATGCATGTCTGGTCGCATATGAATCGGATCGGGCGTCGGTGCCGGCTCCTGTCCTGTGCCGGCCACGAGCAATTCTTACCAGGGGATGCAGCCTGTGGCCGCTCGTCGGCAGGCAGAAGCGTGAAATCACCCCTGAAGATCTTTCGTTCCCCTGCAGAATGCCGGGACGCGTCTTCACGGGCCCTACAGGAACACTACACCCCCTGCGCGATCTCCCGCAGCCTTTCCATGTCCAGAATCACCAAATGGCCCGAGTCCTGCAGCATGATCCCTTGCTGTTCCCAGTGACGGATGTGCTTGTTAGCGCTCTCACGCGTAGCGCCGATCAGGTCCCCGATATCCTGCTGAGACAACTTGAACAGCACGCGCACGCGGTCCTCTTCCTTGCGCCCATACTTGTCCGCCAATTGCAGGATGGCCTTGGCCAACCGAGCCGACACAGTGCGGAACGCGATGTCCCCCGAGCGCTCCGTAAGCTGGCGCAGGCGCCGAGCCATCACGCTCAACAGGCGAATAGCGACCCGCGGGTGCTGCTCCAAGAAGCGTCGAAAGGGCTCTTGTTCGATGACCAGCATCTGACAAGCATCGATCGCGACGATCGTCGCAGAACGGGCCGCACCGTCAAACAGCGAAACCTCCCCAAACACCTCCTCCGGCCCCATGATCCCCAGGCCCGTGTCTTTCCCTTCTGGGTCCGAAGCAACCACCTTCGTGTGGCCCTCAAGAATGATGAACATGTCGCCGCCAGCATCAGACTGCCGCACGACCACCTGCTTGGGACGGAACTGGCGCGTATAGGCAAGCCCAGCAATCGACGCGAGCTCGTCGTTGGCAAGCCCCTGAAAAAGGGGGATACGGGCCAGCAACCGGGTGTAGTCAGGCACTGGCCAGAGGGTACTCCATTCGGTGCGACCTAACCAAAGGTGCACACATGTCACCCTAGCCAGTGTCCATCCAGGAAAGGGCGCGTGCCCTTTCCTGGATGGACACTGGCTAGCAACGATTCAGGTCGGGCGTCGTACCAAGCAGGCGCAATTCGGTGCCAATCCTGAGCTGACCCAACGGCTCGAGTTAGGGGCGAATGCAGGCGCCATCTTCCCGGTAGGAAGGTCCGGAGCAGCCACCCGTCCTTGAGAATCCCCTGCAAAGCTGATCACTTGCGCGACTACCCGCGCACTGGTCGAGAGAGCGGGCCCAGGCTCCTGCAGCGCCTTTCCCTGATACCGCGGCAGGGGCGGCTGTCAGAACACGATTTCGGAAAGCAGCTCTTCGAGCACCTGCACCAGCTTGGGGAGCCCATCCTGCTTGCGACAGTAGGCATCCGCGCCAGCGCGCTCCGCACGCTGCTTGAGTTCCCATTCGGGCAAGCTCGATATCAAGATGATCGGGGTCAGCCGACCCTGCATCCGCGACTTCAACTGCCGACAAATCTCGTCGCCAGTAACGTCGGGCAAGATCACATCAGTCACCACCACGTCCGGGTCAAGCCGGGAGTAGAGGTCCTCCAGCTCGGCCATACTCCCGCATCCCTCGACCGCGTAGCCCTGATTCCGAAGCTCCGTCACGAGTCTGCGGCGAGCCCCCTCGTGATCGTCGAGGACCAAGATGCGGTTGAGCGTCCCCAATAGCAGGTCACGCTGGGGTGACTGCACCTGCCGAGTGCGATTGCGGACCGCCCAGCGCACCACCGACACGATCCGGCGAAAGCCCCACTCGGTGCAAATGTAGCCCTCGGCGCCGGTCTTCTCCGCGCCCGAGCGCAACGCCTCCTCACCACCACTTGCAAACAGATAGACCGGAGCGGACACGCCAAGCTCGAGCTTGAGGTCAGCGATCGTGCCGTGACCACCGGGCACCAACTCGGCATCCAAAAGGACCAGGTCCGCATGCCTCGACTGCATCTCGGCCGGCAGGTCCGCGGCCTCGACGGCGTAGCCCTCCTGTTCCAGTACCAGGCCAAGGGCGTTGAGTACGACGTCGCCCGCATGGATGAGCAGAATCTTTTTCACAGCGGCAACCGGAGGTAGGGAGTCACGACCCCACAGGAGTCCGTTACCTCTTTCACGGACGCCCGCCCGGCGCACTGAAGGGCGCTGCTATAGAGCTGGAAAGCGCACGGCCCCCACGCAGCAAGCTGTGCGGCGCAAGAGCCCTGTCTTTTCTGACCGTTAGCCCGCATCAATAACCAAATCACGCGCCCTCTCGCCTCGGTCAAAAATACAGCGAGTACTCCCTCCTTCACCGAAACCCCTGCGAAGCCGAAGCACGTGCACGATCATCACGTGCACGTGCTTCGGCTTCGCGGGCTTTCGCATCGCGCAGTCATTCGGCGTCGCACGACACTCGGCGACATGCGATCGCGGTGCTTCGCAGGGAGCCGTCCTGGCGAGCCTGCGCCACAAACGCAATCCAGGCCGTCACAGCCTGAATGGGTAGACAATCCGGAAGGTCGGCTTCTGAAACGCCGGAAAGCGCGCCTTGCGGACCGCGCGCGCAATGCACGAGCCCACGGCAGAGCCGGCGAAATCACCTCCCACCACTGCACGCGACACGACGCCCCTGGATTGCACGACCAGTTCCACCTCGGCCACCCCGCTGCGACCGTCGCTGCAAGCGTGAACCAGACCACGCACACGGGTCATGGCAGCCACCACCTCCTGGCGACTCGGGGTGGGTGGGTAATCCGCACTCACCGACTCAGCCGGTAGGTCCCCCGCAAAGGGCGAGATGGACGTATCGACGGGTCGCACGCTCAGGACAGGCCTGGGAGCCGGCGCTGGCGCCGGCACACGGGCCGCGCGCCGCCGACGCGGTTTCCCGTCCCGCGTCGCCTGCACCTGGGCGGGCACGGCTGCAAGCCCGCCGCCACCACCACCCACAGTGGACCCGGCGACCGCGGCGCCTTTCGACGGGCCCGGGGCGGCCGCTTCGGCGGGTGCAGATGCCTGCCCGGGGACCCGCAGCGCTGCGGCTCCGGGATCGGTTGTCTCGAACTGCAGCCCGGGCTCATCCGCGAGCGAACCCTTGGCTGCAGGCCCGGGCCCGCCGGGAACTTCAGCCATCGTCGCGAGCCGGGCACCGGACTGGCCCTTGTCAGGCGCGGCGCTGGGGAGATCGGCAGCCGCCTGCATGCCCGTCGACACAGGCAGCCGGACAGCCGCCGAGCGTCGCTTCGAGCCGCTAGACAGAAAGCCGTTCTGGGTCCAGTACCACCCCACGGCACCGATCGCCGCCATGGCGGCCACCATCAGACCTGCCATCAGAGGGGAAGCCTCGCCATCCGCCCGCGAGGCGCCGCCCCCCACTTCGGCAGGCGCCAAACTGCTGAGCGTTGTCATCGTGCGCAAGCGCGGTGCAGGCGCTTGGGCCACCGCAGCGCCGGACGCCACCGGCATCGGGGCAGGTTCGGAGATCACCGTCGAGGCCGGACCGCGTTCGGCGGGCGGCTCCACTGGACGCTCGTGCGAAGCGCCCGTTGCGGAGACCCCTGGAGCGCCTGACCCCGAGGCTGCCTCCGCCTGCTCCTGTGCGACCGCAGGGGCCGCAAACGCAGCAATATTGGACGCGAACCCGCGCGCGTCTGTCTCGATCTGGTCGCCAACAACCACCAGCTCCTCGCCGGAATCGCACCGGCCTCCCGCATCCACTATGAGCGGGGCAGCCGAGCCCAGAGACGGCGCAGGGTCTACCATGTCATCCATCGCAGCTTCGATGGCGGCGTCGATCTCGGCATCGATGGCGGCCGCCTGGGCCGCTTCGAGGCCGCCTGCTTCGGCGGGCGCACGGTTAGCGGCACCCGGCGGCTCGGGCAGCGTCTCCACACCGGAGCGGTCCCCGGCGGCGGCAACGACCTCGTCGGCGAACGGCACGTCCAGATCCGTAAGCGGGTCGGGTGCACCGCTCTGACGCAAGGTTCGCCGCACATCTTCCCAGGCGGGCGGCCTAGGGTGAGAACCGCGCTCCGAACGTGCACGATCCAACATCTCAGGCGGCGCCGCATGCCCGCCCACCAAGGTCGTGGTGGCGTCGCCGCCCGACGAGGAGCTGGCAGGCGAAGCGGTGGATCCTTCCCGCGGAGACTCGCGGTCGCGCGCCGATAGCTCCGTTTTGTGCCCACGCTGGGTGATGCCCGCACGCGCCTGGTGCCGCGGCAGGGAAACCTCGCGAAGGTCGGCGCCGTCGGCTACGAGCTCGGAGGTCGCCTGGGCGTTCTCGGTCGGATCCTCGGACTGCGTTTCGGACCCATCGACGGCATCCCGCGGTGCCTCGGAATCATGTCCATTGGAGCCGGTCATCAGCGCACCTCCACCCCATCCGATGCTAGCCCGCATGCGCGAGGATGCGCGAGGGACACGGCCCGCTCTGCAACGGTTTTGTCACACGTACACCCACAATTCCGCGCACCTCCGTTCACGATGCTGCCGTGCACAGCGGGCCGGACGCCCGGCCGGGCAGCTTTTGTGGCTGCACCAAATATCCTAATATTGGGATGTGCCCCTGCCGGCGTTCCACTACATCAAACATGGCCGCGCATTCGGACCCGTAACCGCAGCCGACCTTCTCAAGTTGTTCGCGGATGGCGTCGTAGGCGAGCGCGACCTGGTCCGAGCGGAGGGGGTCACGAGCTGGCAGCCCGCACAAGACGTCGTGGAGAGCGTGCGCGCGGGGCACGTACGGAGCGTTCCCCCGCCGCCGATCCATTCGCGACGGCCCGGCGATGCCAAGGACACCGTATTCACCCAGGCCCCGTCCAAGCAGCCTGAGCGCCCGCGATCCCGCGCTCGCCGCCGCAAGAAGTGCCTCCACTGCGCCGCCCGCACGGCCGCAGACGCCGCCTTCTGCCACCGGTGCGGTAAGGATCAATCCCAACGTGGATGCCCGAGCTGCGGTGGAACGAGCCCAAAACACGCGAAATTCTGCGGCCAGTGCGGAAACGCGCTTTGACCCGTTCGATGCGTAATGCTACCTGCGTGTGCCAGAGTCGCTGACGGCTTGCCCTAAGTGATCGCTTTGGGATCGCCAAGCCCCACTCAAAGGAGCAGAGTCCATGACCGAGATCGTCATCGCGAGCGCCGCCAGGACGGCGGTTGGAAACTTCAACGGCAGCCTCAGCACCGTGCCCGCCCACGACCTTGGCACCGTGGTCATCAAGGCGGTCCTGGAGCGAGCTGGCGTGAAGCCCGAGGAGGTCTCCGAAGTGATCCTTGGTCAGGTGCTGACCGCAGCCCAGGGGCAGGGCCCTGCTCGCCAGGCGTCGATCAACGCCGGCATTCCTGCTGCGACGCCGGCCTGGGGGGTCAATCAGATCTGCGGGTCAGGCCTGCGCGCGGTGGCGCTCGGCTTCCAGGCGATTGTCAACGGCGACAGCTCCATCGTGATCGCAGGTGGCCAGGAGAACATGAGCCTGTCGCCCCATGCGGCCAATCTTCGGCCGGGCACCAAGATGGGCAACGCCACGTTCACGGACACGATGATCAAGGACGGTCTCACGGACGCCTTTCACGACTACCACATGGGCAACACTGCCGAGAACGTGGCCAACCAGTGGGAAATATCTCGCGCACAACAGGACGCGTTCGCCGCGAGCTCACAACAAAAGGCGGCCAAGGCCCAAGCGGACGGCAAGTTCGATGAAGAGATCGTGCCGGTCACGGTGAAGCACAGAAAGAAGGAAGTCGTCTTTGACAAGGATGAATTCATCCGTGGCGAAACCACAGAAGACGGCCTCGCCAAGCTGCGCGCGGCGTTCAAACGAGATGGCGGCACGGTCACTGCAGGCAACGCGTCGGGCATCAACGACGGCGCCGCGGCAGTGCTGCTGATGACGGCCGAAGAGGCCAAGAAGCGTGAGATCAAGCCCCTGGCGACAATCAAGTGCTGGGCCCAGGCGGGCGTCGACCCAGCCGTGATGGGCACAGGCCCAATTCCGGCCAGCAAGAGGGCGCTTGAGAAGGCCGGCTGGCAAACGAGTGAACTCGACCTGGTCGAAGCCAATGAAGCCTTCGCGGCCCAGGCATGCGCGGTCAACAAAGACATGGGCTGGGACGTGGGCAAGGTCAACGTGAACGGCGGGGCGATCGCCATCGGCCACCCGATCGGAGCTTCCGGGTGCCGCATCCTTGTCACGCTGCTGCACGAGATGAAACGCAGCAACGCCAGCAAAGGCCTCGCCACCCTGTGCATCGGGGGCGGCATGGGCATCGCGATGTGCCTGAGCCGCTAATGGCACAGGTTCGCTGACCCTCGACTGGAGACTCAGGCATGGTGCGTATACGGCCTTTCGCCGCGCTACGGCCCCGCGAGGAACTCGCCGCACGGGTCGCGTCGGTTCCCTATGACGTCGTGGACCGAGCAGAAGCCCGCCGCTTGGCAGCCGACAACCCGCTGAGCTTTCTGCACGTGGTGAGACCCGACATCGACCTGCCGGACGAAGCGAAGCCCGACAGCGAAGCCGCCTATGCACAGGCTCGGGTGGCGCTCGAGCAGATGGTCTCGGATGGCGCCCTCGTTCGTGAAGACACCCCCCGGCTCTATCTGTACCGCCAGGAGGTGCAGCTGCTTGGCAAGCGGGTCAGCCAGGTCGGCGTGGTCGCCTGTTGCCACATCGACGACTACCTAAACGACACCATCAAGAAGCACGAAAAGACACGCAAGGACAAGGAGGACGACCGTACGCGACACGTCCTGTCGCTGCGGGCCAACACAGGACCCGTGTTCCTCGCCTATCGGCCCGAGAGGGCGGTCGATGCCCTGATCGCGCGCGACAGCTCGCAGGCGCCGCTGTATGACTTCGAAGCCGAAGACGGCGTACGACACACGGTTTGGGCTGCGCGCGATGCGGAGGCGTACCGCGCGGCCTTCGAGGGCGTGGCGACCGCCTACGTCGCAGACGGCCATCATCGCAGCGCCTCGGCGGCGCGCGCCGGCGCGGAGCTGCGCAAGCAAAACCGCAGCCATACCGGGGATGAAGAGTACAACTGGTACCTGTGCGTGCTGTTCGCCTCGACGCAACTCAATGTGCTGCCCTACCACCGGGTCGTGCGGGATCTGGGCAGCATGACCGCCACACAGTTCCTCGAGCGCCTGTGCGAGGTCGCGTGCGTCGAGCCGCACGGCGAACCGAGCAGTGAACCGAACGGCGAACCAAGCGGCCAAGCGGGGGGGGCCGGGGCAGACTCCCCAGGATCGTTCGCGATGTACCTCGAAGGGCGTTGGTATCGCGTTGCCTTGCCAAAGGACAGCGTTGACGCACAGCACCCGATCAACAGCCTCGACTACGTGCTTCTCTACGATCGGATCCTTGCACCGCTGCTGGGGATCGGGGATATCCGGACCGACCGACGAATCGATTTCGTCGGCGGCATTCACGGCGCTGCGGGCCTTGCGGCGCGGGTCGATTCGGGCGCGTGGAAAGTCGCCTTTGCCATGCGTTCCCTATCGGTCGAACAACTCATGCGGGTCGCAGACGCGGGCGAAATCATGCCTCCCAAGTCGACCTGGTTCGAGCCCAAGCTCCGCTCCGGTCTGCTGATCCACACGTTCTAGCGACCCTGAGTCAGTGTTTCGTGGGCGTTTGCGTCAAGTTTGACCGCGTTGCCTCGAATGGATGCGTCTGGACAAGGTCGCTAGGTCGCGCTGCGCGCTCCGGGGATGAGCTGCAAGCGACAACGGTTTCCGGTAGCGCTTGGGTCACATGCCTTGTTGGGCGGGGGCGGAGCCCCGCTGACTATATGAAGCGCTTCAGCGAGCGCTGGCTTGCCGCAGAATGGCTCGCACACGAGCGATGTGGGGGTCGTAGGGATGGTTCTCGAGGAAGGCGCGGGCGCGGGTACGTACTAGCGCATTGGCCCCTTGCGTGGCCAACGCTTCCAGGGCCAGCAGATCTGCATCTGGCGAAAGAGCCGCGTCGGGGAAGCGCGCGTGGAAACGCGCCACGATGGCGAGGACGCGACCGGTGCGGCCCATGGTGAGCGCCCCCCGCGCGTGATCTAGCATGTCGACCTGAGCGCTGAGATTGGCACCGGATGCGGGTGCCGCGGAAGCCCGCTCGACCGAGCGGGGTCGAGGGCGCCCAACAGCGGGGGGAGCTGGGTCAGACGGCGTCGCCTCTTGCTCGGAC
>JAPPOR010000082.1 GCA_028817905.1 Myxococcales bacterium | reverse complement strand
CCGCCGCCCCGCGCCCCCCCCCCCGCCCCCCCCCCCCGCGCCGGGCCCCCCGGCGCCCCGGCCCCCCCGGCGCGCATTTCGCGGGCTGTGGTGGTTCTGAAACGGTTGCGGTTATCGATTCCGCTCGGGGACCGGGGGTGCGATCGTGCACTTCGAGGGCGCTCGTTTGACCTACGCACCGATATGCTGCGCCGCTCACGAGCTAAACGAGAGCGTCATCCATTCTTCGACTGCAGCGCGCTGGCATCGCCGAGGTCGCACGCCTCGCGACTGAGCTTGTCTAGCCACGTGGGCGCAACGTAAAGACTCGCCTCGTCGCCAATCAGCACCACCACCCCGGCGATGGTAGCCGCCCCGTTTGTGGTGTGCCCCAGCAAGAACGGATGGACGCGCGCACCTTCAAGCGAGCTTTCTTCCCGCGATGCCATCAACGTGACCGTCTCACAGCAGGTCAGATCGTCGCCCGCATTCAGCTCGACGTCGATATGGCGCCGCGCGATGTCGTCCAGATCCGCAGGCGCACCGAATTCGCCGGCAGTTGCAATCCGCTCGAGAGTGCCCGACGTCAAGTAGTACAGCGCGCCGCCGCTCGAACGGGTGTCCTCAACGAGGAGGTCGAGCGCTTTCGCAGCGCGCTCTTCCCGAGTTGGCGTAGCTTCGAAGATCGACTTGAGCGCACGGACGACAAGGGAAGAACCCCTCGCGTCGTCCTCCGTTGCCAACATCCGCTGCGGTTCGCGCAGCAGGCCCGCTCCAACGGCTTTTTGCACGAGGCGCTCGTACTTGGCCGAAAGCGCGCGACTCTTGCCGTGGCGCATCGACGCCGCGCAGCGAGAGATAGCACTTTCGAAGGCTTCTGCATCAGCGCGAGCTATTGCGAGGTGGGTTTCCGCTTCGTCCAGTTGCATGGCGAAGAGTCCTGAAACTTCCGCCGTTTCAAGGGCGAGACGGCCGGCGGTCGCACTTTCGACGGCGCGCTCGAAGTTGCCAAGAGCGGCATGCGCCTCAACCAGTTGAGAGTACATCGGTACCGAAACCACCCCCATACGGGCCGTCAAAGCCTCCGCCAGCAAGCGCTCCCCCGTTTCAACCGCCCGCGCGGCATCGCCCATCGCGAGCAACGTCTTGGCGTAGCCTGATGCGGCGAACGGCCAGCAGTGCGAGCGGCCCGCACCTCCACTTGCCAGAGCGCGCTCGAAGCTCGCGAGCGCGCCGCCCCAGTCCCCTCGGATGCGGCAGTATTCACCAAGCGCGTAGGCGTGGGTGCCGCCCCAACTGTGAAACCGCTTGGCGAGCGCCGCGCACTCTTCGACCAAGTCCCGCACCATCGTCAAGTCGTCACACACGGCGTACGCCGCCAACTCGCGCAGTAGGTGTCCTGTCACGTTCCAGCTCGCCGCGTTCTGCTCTATCGACAGCCGCTGCAGTTCGCGCCGTATCCGCTCGGCGCGCATTGTGTTGCCCGTCCAGAGTTCGTAAACCATGCGAATCCGCAGGCCGTTGGCCTCCATCATGCGACCGGACGCTATACGTTCCGCAATGTCGAGAGCGCTCGCCATACCCAATCCCGCCTTCTGCAGCGCCAGGCCGTTGAGGCAACCGAACGTAGCGTAGCGCCGATGGGTAGCCTCCAACCCTCCCCCATCGGGCGCCATCAGGCGATCGACGACCGCTTGGTATCCGCGAATCCCCTCCTCGACCTGCAACGCACCGCGAGTTCGAGATGCCGCGGCCAAGTCACGGATGGTCGTCAGCGCGGGCGAAAGCGGCGCGACGGGCGTCAAATCCGCGATGGTATCGTGTAAATCGAAATCGACAGTATTGGCGAATAACCCCACCGCTTCGACCACTGCCTGGCCGAGAGGTTTCAAAGCGGCCTGGGGTGGAAACAACCGTTGGCGCTCGGGGATGCTTTCGAACCGAGCTTGCGCGCGAGCGAACATGACGGCGATCCGCTTGGCGGGCTCGGGCTCCTCGTCGACGGTGGGATAGAGGTCGAGGCCGACCGCTCGAGCGAGCATGTCCATGAGTTTCGACAGAGCCGTCGCGTCGCAGACTCCGGCAACAGGTGCGATGCCCGAGATTCGCTGCTGGATCGTCAGCGCATCAAACGCTGGACGCTCCTGGACTTCGCATTCCTCGATGGCACGCGCCAAAGTGGCTTCCCAATTCAGCGGCAATCGGCCGAGGACGTCCGCCCAAGCGTTGGGGTCGCGATCGGTTTGCTCCCGCGTCTGTCGGGAGTACTCCACCGCCACGTCCACGGCCCGCTCGAGCCGACCGGCCGCGAACAAGTGCTGAACGCAGCGAACGCCCTCATAAGCGCGCCGCTCCAATACGTTCGCCATGCGCAGGTGAAGTTCGGGCAGCTTGTCGGGCGAAGTCGTCGAACGTGCTGCTTCGATCCACCCAGCTTGCGAGAACGCAAACGCGGAACCGACGGGAACGACCGCGCCTATCGCACCCAGCGTGTCGAGAACGCCGGCAAGTTGGCGCTCGTCTGCGGTTTCGAGCAGCCCCGCGCACTCGTCGAAGGTGAAGCGCAATTCGGGGCTGAGCGCCAGAGCCTGCGCCAGCTCGAGCGCTTTGGGCCCTTGAGAACGGAGGCGCTCGGCGAAAGCCGCGGTTAGCGATGGAGGCAAGTCCGCCGTGCCGAGCGTTTCCGGCAGCACCCAAGCCCCTGCGTCGTACCTCACCACCCCGGTGTCGACCAAGTGCTGAGCGAGTTCCATCAACGCGCGCGGCCAACCCTCTGCAATAGCGTGCAGTTGGGATGCCAGAGTATCGCTGCGCGGTCCGCGACCGAACAGGGACTCGATCAGCTGCGCGCTCTCCGCTCGGTCCAGCGCCCCGAGCGGAACGGAGGTTGCACTGCGCTCGAGAAGCCTAAGCGCCTCACTCCCATCGAGCTCTGTACCCCTAGACGCTACCAGAAGCAGCGAGCGCCGCTTCAGCCCATCCGCGACAAGCGCCAACCAGGCAAGCGAAGGCTCGTCGATACGATCGACGTCGTCGACCACGAACGCCATCGGCATCGTTCGAGCGGCGTCGAATACCCAGTCTCGCAGCGCGCCCACCAAAGCGACCCTACGCGAGACCGACCCGCCCAAATCACTGGCTTCGAGCTTCGGGCGCCCGTCTAGCAGAGCGGGATGAAGGTGAGCTAGCTGGACCCGCAAGGGATCCGGCATCTCGGCCATCAGCTGTGGGGAGGCCTCAACCATGCGGCGCAATAGCGCGCTCGCGACGCCGAAACCGTCCCCCGCGTCGCTCGAGTCGGCACGAGCAACCGCGCAGCCAACAAGCTTCGCTTCAAGTACGCTAGCATCGAGCAAGCGCGTTCGCCCCGAACCGGCAGGTCCAGATACCAGCAGACACGAACCACGCTTGTCCATCGCGCGCATGACACGCCTCGCGAAAAGCGTCACCTGTGCGTTCCTACCCACCAAGGTTGGCGTGGAGAGATAGGATTGGAACACGGCATCGCCATCTCGGGCGGGAACGCACGAAATCGCCCGGGCACGTTCGATAACCTCCATCGCACTTCGTGGGCGTGCTTCGGGATCGAGCCGAAGGAGATCGAGGATCAGCGTATCGAGCGCCTCGGGAATGGCTGGGACCACCGCGGAGGGAGGCTGAATTCGACTCAGCCAAGCATCGCGAATGAGAGAGAAGCTCCTGGCAGGATAGGCATTGCGTCCTGTGAGCGCGCAATAAAACGTCGCGCCCAACGAGAATAGGTCGGCGCGCGCATCAAGGGGTTGGAGATTCACCACTTCCGGCGAACAACAGGGCGGCGTTCCAACCACCTGCTGACTGGGTCCCATCACAGCGAGTGCCCCGAAGTCGATCAGTTTGACCGCACCAGCGTTCGTACAGAAGACATTCCTGGGGCTCACATCGCGGTGGACCAAGCGGCGCGAGTGCACCAGGGAAAGCGCAGAAGCGACGTCACAGAGCATTTGGGTGACGCGCTGCCATGGCAGCGGAGCTAGCGACGCTAGGTCCTCCCCGACCAGATGCTCCATCGTGTAATAGGGCGTTCCTCCATCTAGCCCGTACTCGTAGACGCGAACCGTACTGGGATGCGATAGCTGAGAAAGCGCGTGATATTCCCTTCGAAAGAGGCCTTCCCTGGCACCGGCTAGCTCCGCTCGTTGGATCAGACGCTTGAGCGCCAGCTTCTTTCCCGTGCGGCAGTCGACCACCTCGAAGACTTCTGCCATCCCCCCACGCCCCAACGAACGCTCCACCTGATAGTGCTCGGCTACGCGTCGCGCGACATCGTTCGCCTGCTGACTTGCAGCGACCGTCGCTTGGGGCTCGGACGGCGGAATACTCGCAGCTTCGCTCAATTGGTGCCTTCCTCCGAAGCTACATCGTAGCGCATTTCGCCCCGCACGAACAAACGCAGCCGTTTGTAGGAGAACGTAGTAGCGCCACCGGACATCGAAGGAAGTTAGGGTGCCGCCCAGATTCCTGCGAAAATGTACGCTAAGGACGGTGTGCTAGCTCACGCTCGGGCCGCGGGGCCCTCCGCTGACGTCGTCGCTTCCGGACGCTGCTTCGGTTGAGCACGTACTGGCCGTACAGCACGACGTTGTCCCACTCGATCGGGCTGACGTGCTGCAGCATGCGCCAGTCGATGCCATGCTCCTCGCCCTCGCTCTGGCGAATGACCCG
>JAPPOR010001068.1 GCA_028817905.1 Myxococcales bacterium | reverse complement strand
TGGACGGCGTCGAGACCGATACAGCCGCCCAAACAGGAACCATCCCGGTCGCCGATACCAACCACATCGCTATTGGTGGAAACAGCCCGTCTGGAGACAGGTTCGTCGGCCTCATCGACACTGTACGGGTCTGGCGAGTGGCACTCTCTGCGTCGGAGTTGTGCGCTATCGGCGGGGCTTGCCCGTGATGAAACGGGTGACCGAACTCTAGAGGAGACGCTCTCCCGGTTCGCGGCGCGCGCGGGCGATGACTGACCCCCCTTGGCGGAGTCAGCGAGGCAGACCCGCGGCTCGGTTACTACACGGGGGCTCCGGAACGCGATTCCTCCGCTGCGCGCGCTAGCGTAGTGGCGGACAACGATGAACGCCAGAGTCTCGCTGTGCCATTCTTCTCAGTGAGTTCGCTGGTTGCCCAAGCCTCCCTCGGCAGTCTCCGAGGGCGAGCTTGTGAAGTCCGTCCGCCAATTCTACGTTCGTAGCGTGCGGTACGGGAAGGAGCTCTCGGGAGGTGTGGTTTCGCGTGGTTACACGGTGGTTGCGGTGATCTTGCTGGCTTGCTCGCAGCGGCAGGCAACTTTTGATCCGGCGCCGGCGACGCCCCCGCCCCCGCCTTCGTCCCAGGAGACGACGGTCTCGAAGGAGCCGATCGCGGGGGTTGAGGGCGCCACGTTGGGGGTCGAGACGCCGGACCCGGTGGTTCCCAGCGACGCCGACGTTGTGACTACGCAGTCGACCGAGCCTCAGGCCGCAGGAGGCTTCGAAGCTCGACGTGATGCCGCGATTGCGCCGGTTTCGGCCGCGGTCGATGCGGGGCCACCCTTGGACGCGGGCGGTACGATGGCCGAGCCGGTCGCGCCTCCCGACGTGCGCTGCCGGTCGGGCGACGCGCCTGAGGAGCGCACAGAGTACGCCGAGCCGGGGCCGTTCACGAGTGCGACGTTCGAGGTTACGGTGCAGGATGCCAGCCGCCCGATCGAGGCGACTGAGTCGCACCCGGCCGCGCCTGCCCGGGTGTTGCTCACCCGGGTGTACTACCCCAGCCAGGGTCCGACGACCGTGTTGGCGCCGCCCCCGGTGGCCGATGGTGGGCCGTTTCCAGTGCTCATGTACAGTCACGGCTATTCGTCGAGTCGCGACGAATCCAACCGCGTTGGCCACCACGCCGCGACCCATGGGTTCATCGTGGTGGCGCCCGACTTCCCTCTCACCAATATCGGCGCCAACTCCGGCCAGCCTGACGTGATGGATCTGGCCCATCAACCCGCCGACGTTTCGTTTCTCGTCGATTGGATGCTGGCCCAAGCACAGGACCCAAGCCATCGGCTCTTCGGACAGGTCGACCCTGACCGAATCGGGGCCCTTGGGGTTTCCCTGGGGGGCTTGACGACGTTGCTGGTGGCGTTCCACAGGGACATGCTTGACCCGCGCATCAAGGCGATTGCTCCGATCGCTGCGCCCAGCTTCTTCTTCACCGAGCGCTACTACGCGACCCGGGAGCTTCCGATGCTCCTGATACACGGTGATCTGGATGCCTTCATCGACTACGGGAGCAACGCCCGGATAGCGTACGACCGCGCCGCGCCCAACGCCCGCCTTCTGACGGTCATCGATGGTTCGCACACGGGGTTTGGCGCGCCCGTCGACGGCGCGCTGCTTGGGTTGGTTCAGCCGATCTTCGCGCCCCCCGAGGCCCACCCGCAAAACCCGGACGGACTCGGGTGTGGGTATGTGGCGGCTGGGCTTGCGGGTACGGGACCGGAGTTTCTGCAGGTACTGGGCGGGGCTGAGGTCGGGGTGGAGAGCTCGGAAGATCAGAACGCGCAGTCGCTTCCCTGTCAGGGCGATGAGTTTACGATGCCCGCGCTCGATCTCAATCGGCAGATGGACATTCTCGCACGGTCGGTGGTGGCGTTCTTCGAGGCACACTTCGCTGCTGATGAGGCACGACGCCAGGAAGCATGCCGCTACCTGCTGGAGGAAGTGCCCCTGGATGCCGCGGTTCATCTCGAGTAGGCCTATCTTGGCCATCCAGGACGGTTGAGCCGCCTCGGCATGCATCGCCGCCGTGGCCCCAGTCGGCCCGCTCTGGCCGTAGACGGATGGCCCCTACACGGGGTGTGATAGCTATTTCCTGCTCTGCTCCGGGAGTGGTTTCGGGGCGCAACAAAATGTAGCGCGCAGCACATGAAGTGGCGTCTGGATCGGTACCTGTTTCCGTACGGTTGGTAACCCGTCGTAGCGGCTGCCTATTGGGGCTGGTATCGTGGGCAACAGTGCACGTGCACGGTTAGCCGGACCGGAGCGGGTATGCTGAAGGACGGGGCCAGGGAGCGGCTCGAAGAGCCGCCCGCGGGGGCAATGAACTCGAGGCGCTCTGGCGCGCACCCCGCGCGCCGGGCGGTGCGCGATCCACAATCCGCGTTCCATTCCAACCGCTCTGTTCGGCACCACAACCTCCCTTAGACGGACATCGAATGGGCACACAGGGCGATAGGCGTGCTGGATGACTGTGAAGAGCCAGAGCCGGGCGTGGAGGTGGTCAAGGCCGATGTGGGCACGCTCTGGCTGGGAAGCGATGGGATCACACGCGTTCATCTGAATTCGTATCCGCAGTTCACTCCGGAGCACGCTCGCCAACTCTTCGACGCCTACGGGCTCCTGAGTCCAGGCAAGCGAGTGCTGGCGCTCGTGCAGGTGGGAAAGGTTCGGCGCAGTGCGACCGGCACCAGGGAGATCATGGCTGGGGAGGAATCGGTGGGCTGGCATCGCGGCGTGGCGTTCCTAATCCGATCCCCTGTTGCCAGAGTCTTGGTCAATGGGTTCATCAGCTTGCAGAGACCTGCGTATCCGACGCGGGTCTTCGTCAAAGGTTCGCGCGAGGCAGCTCGGCGTTGGCTACTGGCGCTACCGGAAACTCCTCCATGAACGAAGAAGAGGCACAGCGGCTTCAACGCCTCCAGGACACGATCATCCGAGTTGCTAGTGGCGACTACTCGGACAGCTTGGACATCTCCATGCTCGACGATGAGATCGACGCCACGATTGTAGCGGTCAATATCCTCGCGCAGGAGGCGGAAAACGCACGTATCGCTCAGCAGCGGGCTGAGGAGCTTCTCATCGATGAGCGCGATGCCTACGACACCGCTCCGGGCCTGTTCTGTTCCCTGGATGCTGGTTCGCTGGTCATCGTCAAGCTCAACCAGACGCTGGCGAGTGCAATCGGGCGTTCCAAGGACGACTTGCTGGATTCCCCGTTCTTGGATCTTGTCCACGAGGCGGATCGTGAGCGGGCCCAAGCGTTCCTCTGGAACATGGCCAACCATCAAACCGAAGGGCCCGAGGAAATCCGCCTAAGGTCGCTAGACGCCGACGAGATCCTGACGAGCGTCAGTGGATCGAAGCTCCTAAGGAGCCCACGAGAACCCGGGCGCATTCGCCTCATCTTGAGGGATATCAGCGAGGAACGGCGGCTCGAGGCGGGGCTCCGACAGTCCCACAAGATGGAGGCGGTAGGCCGATTGGCCGGAGGCGTCGCGCACGACTTCAACGATATGCTTCTTGTGATTCTAGGCAACGCTGAGCTGTTGGAGCTCGACTACCCGGAAGGACATGCGAATCGGCCGCTGCTCGATGCCCTGACCAAGGCAGCAAAGCACTCCGCGAGACTCACCGAGCAGCTCTTGGCCTTCTCGCGTCAGCAGGTGATTGCGCCGGTCACCTTCAACCTGCGTGGATTGCTCGCCGACATGACGGCCGTCCTCAAGCGTGTACTCGGCGAAAATATCGTACTGGAAAATGTGGCCACCGGTCCGCCAGCCATCATTCACGGCGACACCACCCAGATGGAGCAGGTCTTTTTGAACCTCGCCTTCAACGCTCGGGACGCCATGCCCGCTGGCGGCGAGCTGAGGATCGAGCTTGCGGATTCGGCGAGCCCGCTGGGGCCAAACGGGTCTGTTGCGGTCAGTGTGCAAGACTCAGGGGTGGGCATTCATCCAGACGTTGTGAGCAGGATCTTCGACCCATTCTTTACGACCAAGGAACCGGGCAAGGGTACCGGTCTCGGGCTCGCGACGGTATTGGGGGCGGTTGAACAGAATGGCGGCAGTGTTGAGGTTCACTCAGTGCTCGGGGTTGGTACACGCTTCACCCTCCGCTTTCCCACTGTGGCGAGAAAGGAAGAGGAGGCGGGTGTCAAGGATGTGACGCGCTCGCACGAGGGTGCCGGCACCATTCTCGTTGTGGAAGATGAGGAGTTGGTGCGCCGCCTCGCGGTTGCGATCCTCAGCCGGCGCGGCTACCGCGTCCTGGCGGCGTGCGATGGCTCTGAGGGCTTGAAGATTGCCGGCGACTACCCAGAGCCCATTGATCTGGTTTTTACCGACGTTCGGATGCCCGGTATGAATGGGTACGAATTCGCGAAGAAGATCACCGAGATGCTTCCTCACCTGAAGGTGCTCTTCGCGTCCGGCTACCCGGAGAGCGTGATCGCCGAAGAGGGTGTGGTGGCCGCCGACATCGAGTTCATCGCCAAGCCGTACGCTCCCGGAGACCTGCTGATGAGGGTCGCCAAACTATTGGCTCCGGATCGCAGCGGAACGTGATTTTGGCGCAGGCGTTCGGCGAAGCGCGCTCAAACGTTCTCCGTGCGTTGAGGTCATAGTTCGTGAACGCATCAAGATCGCCAT
>JAPPOR010000341.1 GCA_028817905.1 Myxococcales bacterium | reverse complement strand
TTCGATGGAGAACCTCTGGATCGGCGAAGCGTTCGGAGTAGGCGTCGTATCCGACCGCGTTCCGGTAGCCGCGACGCTTGAGGTGTTCGACGAAGTGGCCGGTGCCGCAGCCGTAGTCGAGGATCGCGTGATCGGGTTGTAGGCCGGCCCTTACCAGACGTCGTAGCTGGTTGTCGTATACGGCTCGCAGGCGCCAGTCGTCCTGCAACTCATGAAACGGGTAGCGAGCGTAGTGCCGCTGCAGATCGACCTCGTCGCGCGCGTGGATGCTGTGGCAGTCGGCGCACCGCCAGACGCTGAAGGTTTCCTGGGCGAAGTCGCGCACGTTGCAGCGCACACTCGCCTCTTCGGCCACCGGCGCCGGACCCGAGGACCGACAGATAGGACAGCTCTTACGCGTTGTAGTTGGCCGCATAGGTCCCGTGACGCTTGCACGTTTCAATCCCCTGGTCTTGGCCGTAGTGACGCAAAATGTAACAATACTGGCGTTTCGAGTGAGTCATTGTGTATTTTGAGTTACTAATAAACTTTTTCGGTGTTGGTGGGTGGAGAGTAACCATTTCCTCCATTTGGCCGCTTCGGAGACCCTGTCTTGGGCGATTGCGCGTCCGGGAGACCTCAGGTATGTGGCCGTAATCGTCCGGTTTTTTGGGTACGAACGGGTGCTACTTTGCCGCACCATGTCGAACCCAGCGCCGTCCAGCGGTTTGGGACGCGAGGGCGTTTTGCACCGGTTGTTGCAGCGACCGAGGCTCGCGGTCTGGATCGTACTGCTTGGGGTCGGGCTTACGTCGCCCAGCCTGTTCATTGGGTTTCACCTGGACGATCTGATCGGCCGCTTCATCTACTCGGACCTACCCGGTGCGGACCGGCTGTTTCGGATCTACGCGGGGGGCTACGGTGCCGCGAGCGGAAACCCGGAGGACGCCGCATGGATGATGGAGCAGGGCTATGCACCTTGGTGGATGGACCCCGAACTGTTGATCTGGTTCTACCGACCCCTCAGTCTAGTTACCCACTTGGTCGACGCGCAGCTGTGGCCCGATAGCGCGTTCATGTGGCACGCGCACAGCCTGCTTTGGTTTGCAGCCCTGCTGGCGGTGGCTGTGCGGACCTACCGGTCGATTCTTGGGCCGGCAATTGGGGGCCTGGCTGGGCTTCTGTTCGCGCTCGATCACACCCACGGCGTTCCGGTAGGGTTCATTGCGAACCGATACATCCTCATCGCCATGCTGTTCAGCATGCTCATGCTGGAACAGCATCATCGGGCGCGAGCCCACGGTTCGCGGATGGCCCAGTTCCTTGCCCCCCTGTGCTACGGGCTGGGTCTTTTTTCCGGTGAATCAACCGTGGCGGTCGTCGGCTACCTGGTTGCGTATGCAACCTTCGTCGACACGGGCAGCCTCCGCTCCCGCGTGCTTTCGCTTGCACCGTACTTCTTCGCTACGGTCCTGTGGCGAGTTGGCTACAGCGCCCTAGGCCGCGGGTCCCGAGGGTCGGATCTCTACCTGGACCCGATTCGCGAGCCATTGCGATTCGCTGTGGCGGTGCTGGAACGCGGGCCCATGCTCCTGTTGGGGCAGTGGTTTGGCCCGCCCGCCGAGCTGTACACGTTCGTCGAAGCGGGCCTTGCGATGGCGCTCATCGGCTTCGCGTGGCTCTTCATGATCGCGTTGGGCGTAGCACTCGCGCCCGTGCTCAAGCGTGACAAGGTCGCACGGTTCTGGGCCGCTGGTATGGTGCTGGCTCTCGTACCAATGTGTGCCGGTGAGCCGAACAACCGCATGTTGTTCGCTGCCAGCATAGGGGCGATGGGGCTTCTGGCTTCGTGGTGGAGCCTATATGCCGACACCCTCAAGGATGCCTTCAACTCGGCGCTTGGAAGGTTCTCACGCGCCTTCGGCAACGTGATGGTAGTGCTGCACCTGTTCTCCTCAGCGGTGTTCCTGCCGCTGATGGCTTGCAGCCTGCTCATGGTCTCACCGTTGAAGGATGCGTTTGCAGATGTCGGGCCCGAGGCAGCAGGTAAGGAGGCGGTCTTCGTGACTTCTCCAGACTATTGGGCCGTCCGTTTGATGCGGATGACCAAGGAGGTCGAGGGGCAGGCGACGCCCAGTCGTTGGCGTGCGCTCGCGTTCGGTTCCGAGCAGGTCACCGTGTACCGACAGGACGAAAGAACCCTGGTTCTGGAGTACGCAGGAGGCGCGATGCGCGAGCCCGGCATGACGAAGCAGGCTCTCGACCTCTATCGCAGCCGTAACAAGCCCATGGTTGTCGGTCAGCGCGTGTTCCTTGAAGATCTTTCGATCGAGGTCCTTGAAGTCACCGATGACGGGCGTCCTCGGCGTGCGCGGTTCGAGTTTGCTCGTCCGCTGGATGATCCCCGCTACCTCTTTTACCACTGGGTCGACAATCACTTTCGGCCGCTGGGGCTTCCCGTGGTCGGGTCTCGCAAGGTCCTCCCGCGCGCAGTGTTGGTCCCCTATCTGCCCGGTCGTGACGCGTGATGCTTCGGTCCCCTCCGCTGGCCGCTTTCGCACCCTGCGCTGCGAAGTAGCCGAGATGATTATGCAGAACCGGCACCTTTCTGCGCCGCGCAGTAAACCTTCGACCTTTGCGACCGCCTGCGAGCCTGTTATATCAAGACATGTGGGTGTCGTGGTGGTCTGGTAGGCGTCGCTTCGCCCGGCCCGTTCCATCATATGAGTTAGTTGGAGTAGTGCGAGTGTCTAGATCCGAAGCCTTTCCAGTTGGACACGGGTTGCGGCGGCCTATCGTCAGCACCCGAAGCGTGCTTCCGGACTCGGGGGTGCGCTATGAGTAGGTCGGCTGGGGTCGATCACCTGCACCGCAGTGGTGCGGGCGTACTGAGTGCGGCCGTCAAGATCGTGACCGACGTCCTGGTCTTTCGGCTGCGCAAGCTTGAAATGGCGAACATGGCCGCAGCGACTTCGATTGCGGTCACCTTGGGGCTCGCATGGCACGAGGTCGCGTGGCGCACCATGTTCGCCCTGGTCCTCAATGTTCTGGTCTACCTCAACAACGACTACATCGACGTGGCTGTCGACTTGCAGGCCGGCAACAAGGATGCCCACAAGTCGCAGTTCTTGCATCAGAACATGCGGGCGGCATTGGTGGCGCAGGTCGCGCTGCTGGCGATGCTTGCTGTTGCTGCATTCATGTTTGACCATGGTCTGCTGGTCCCGCTACTGGCCGGCGGTGGCGTGTGCCTGTGGTACTCGGCTCAGCTCAAGCGCCAACCCATTGCTGATGTGATGGCGATGATTGCATGGGGCGTGACGATGCCCCTGTGTGGAGTCCCCCTGGAGTCCATGGTCGGGCTTGGGGGCGCTTTGGCCATCCAGCTCGGGTTGTTCTCGGGCGTATTCGAGTGCATTCAGGTGATGCGCGACGCGGACGAGGACAAGCTTGAGGGGTTGCGCACCACGGGCGTCGTTCTGGGACAGCGTCGCACGCTGGCGTTGACGCGGGTGCTCATGGTCTCCTCGACCGCGTACGCGTTACTCGTTCTGCACCCTGCGGCGGCGGCTGTCAGTGCTGCGGCGCTTGTGGTTCCATTCTTGCCGGATAGGCTCGAGACCTACTGGACGCGGGTCAAGCTCATCTATGGAGTTGCCTGGTTGGTGATCTGCGCGCTCACGTTCTTTAGCGGTCAAAGCGCCGGCCTGATCGGGAGCATCGGGCTAGTGAACGCTGGCGGTTGAGCGCTCCTGGCTAGCGTCCCCTAGCGGCCAAACCCGTGGGGTGAGGTGCGGGGCAAGCTCCCTTAAGCCACTGCGTATCTGACCGACGGTGATGCGCTGTCCCGGATGCTGCCGCAGGCCGTGGGCGATTAGATCACATAGGGTCTCCAGTCCCCTGTGTTCGCGGAGGCGCCGCAACTTGTCTGGATAGCCGTCGTGGCTCAGGTGCGCGTTGATGATCGCGAGCTCGCCCGGGGCGTCGAAAAGGGGATCGCCGGTCAGTACCTCATAGGCTAGGCAGGCGAACGCGTAGGTGTCGGAGGGCATAGGTGCCGGAGTGTAGTGGTCGGGGATCAGACCCCAGATCTCGGGTGCACCGTACGGGCCGGTCGCGCATCCGGGACGAATCTTGCGACCCGCTAGGCCAAAGTCGACGAGCACCGGCTGCATGGGCTCCTGTGGGCTCGTCGGCTGTCTCAGGATGACGTTGGAGGGCTTGATGTCTAGATGGCCCAGGCCAGCTCGGTGCATGCTGAGGAGGCCGGCACCGATTCCATCCAGGAACGAAAGGGCGCGTGCCATGTCCATGTCGCGTCGCTCGATCGCTCGCTCAAGGGTAGGGCCCTCCACTAGCTCCATCACCAGGATCGGCTTGGGTCGGGCACCCGCATCGAAGGTGACGAAGCCCGCCAGGTTTGGGTGCTTCGGGACCATCAGTAGGGCACCCGCCTCTTCCCGAAAGAGGGTCAAGAACTCCTCCTCGGATAGGGTGCGCGCGGCTTCCGCGCTGTAGTCTGGGACCTTCAACGCAAAACGCAGCGGGTTTTCGCGGTGGCGCTCCTCGGCACGCACGACCACGAAGACACTACCGACGCCTCCAGCACCGAGCGGGTGCAACACGTAGAAGCCGCCCAGCGTCCGGCGTGCTGGAAGCCAGGGCGGCAGCGGGACCTCCTTGGGAACGGGCGGGACGAAGCTGGTCCGTTGGTCCGCGCCGGGCGTGAGAGGGAGCTTGTCGAGCCGGCGCAGGACGATCGCGCAGGTGCGCGCGATTGCCGACGGCACCTCCCGGACGAGGGTCTTGTCGATCGACTCGAGCACTGCTTCGAGGCTTTCGGATGGATCGCGGAGGCGCTGCTCCACCATCACGTCCAGCGCGCTGATCGCACTGCCGCTGTTGGGGACTCCCGCCCGCGGTTGTGGATCGATGAGCCGTCTTCTGGCGCTCACGGTCAGCTGCGCGAGGGTGAAGGCCGTGCCCTCCAAACGTGTGAGGGCGGCGCGTTCGGGGCCGTCCGCGAGATCTGGAAGCGAGTTGGCGGTTGCGATCGTCTCCAGATCGTTCGCCCAGGCCAGCAGTGCCCGGCGCAGTGCGCTAACGCGGAGCGTGCTGGCCCACGGCAGGCTCTGTGCGAGCTCGTGCAACGCATCGAGGGCGGCACGGGCGTTTGGCCCCGTTGCATCGGCATTCACGGTGACACGGGATAGCCCGGCGTAGGCGTGCGCCGCGCGTTGGAAGTCCGGCATCATGGATGCCTCTGCCACGGTGGTGAGGTCGTGATAGCGGCGCACGTTGTCCGCCACTGCGACGAGCACATCGGATAGTTCGCTGACGTCGTCGCGCATGAGGGCATCGCACGCTCGCGCGAGGGCCGCCCCTACGATCCTGCGGAGCGGTGAGGGAGCGTCGTTGCGAGCGCGTCCGAGCAACACGTTTGCGGTGCGCATGCGACGCTGCTTGCGTTGCCCGGTGACGTCCTCTCCGTAGCTTCCGTCCGCGTCGACCAAGTGCAGCAGGGTGCGAAGTCGCCGTAGGCGCAGGGTTAGATGCGGCACGGCGCCGCTGTCGGTGATTGGCCGCGCTTCGGTGCGCAGCAGCCAGTTTGTCAGGCGTTCGAATAGGTCACCCAACGGTGCGGTGGCCGACGCGCTGGCGCGCGCGCTGGCACCGATGGTGAGTAGATCGCTAAGCGTCGCGGTTTCGAGCAGCGCTACGTCCAACTCGCGCATTGCCCGAAAGCCCAGCCGGCGTGCGGCCTTGGCCCCGTCATGCGCCTGCTCGAGTTCCACCACCTTTTCCAAGGCCGCCTGAAAGGCCCGCTGGGCGCAGACGAAGGCCTCGCGCGCGCTCTTCTGCTCGAACGCTCTCAGGGCGTCGTCCAGTAGGTCCCGCAAGGTCGTGGTTCGCTGGGACGCATCCGAGAGTTCCTCGATCAGGGCCTCGCACAGCGCGACGCGGCCGTCGTCGTTGAAACGCTTGCTCGCTAGCAGGCTTTCCAGCCGCTCGCGGGCGTAGTTGGCGGCCGCATGGCCGAAGCCGGACCCCCGGCGGTTGCGTCGTAGCTCGACCAGCGCTTCGGCGGCCTCGAGTCCACCCACCCGGACGATTTGATTGACCAGTGCCTCGGCCGCCTCCGGTTCCGTCTCCATCGCCTGCGGCAGTCCGAAGACCATCGTGCCAGCGAGCCCGTTGTCGGACCGCAGCACATCGTTGGCGAGGACGTCCTGGCAGCGGCGTAGTCCCCGTTCGGGGTCCACGGTGATGCTGGCGGCGAGTGAGACGGCGGCCCGACGCCATTCGGTCGGCGTCAGCTGTGTGTCCAGGTTCGTCTCGATCTCGTCGTTGAACTCGGGTAGGGCCCTGCAAAGCAGCCCACGGGCCACTGCCACGTGTCGCCAGACAAGTGACTCCCGGTCGTTGAGCAAGAGCCTCCAGGCGGTTCGAACGGCCGGTTCCTCAAACGCACGCAGACTGCCAGTGTCTCCCTGCATCGCCCGGCGCGCTGATTCGCGGGCAGCCCGTTCCAGCAGCCGTGCAGCCAGCCGCCGCGACGGTAGGGACCCGCTGGCCGGGTCGCTGAGCCACTCGCGCCGCAGGTCGGGTCGCGCCAGCAATCCGAGGGCTAGGGCATCGGCTGGGGCGGCGCTGCCGACCGGGAGTTCAAGAGACAGCGCCACGCGAGCCCGGATCGGCAGCCCGGTCAGGGTCCGGCGTGACTCGGCCGTGAGCGAGGTCGCGAGTGTGACGAAGGTCTCGGCGTCGCCTTCGTAGAGTCGCGTCAGGACCTGTCGACCCAGGCGCCGCCGTTCGCTCCCCATCGGCATCGCGGAGGCTAGCTCGTAGACCGCGGCCGCGGCAGCTGGGGGCGACAGCCAGTCCAGGTCATCGGTCAGCTCAGTTGACAGGGCCGTGCGGACGGCCGCCAGGAGGACCTTAGGATCGATACCCTCCAAAGGTACCGGTTGCTGCTCCAGGGCGGCCCGAGCGAGGGTTGCCATGCCCTGACGCCACAGGGACCGGCGCTCCTCCTGCGTTTCGGCATGCGGGAGCTGGGCGAAGCTTCGAAGATAGTTGGCGCTCGACACGGGGGCTGCGCAATGCGGTGAAGGCCGATTTTACCAGCTGTTACCAGCCGGCATCCATCACCAATCGCGCGCCGCAGGGCAAAAGCGACCGTGGCTACCCGAGTCGCTTGGCAAACAGCGGCGACGATCGTGCAAGTTATGGGCTTCGCAGGGCTTTCCGTCGAGGCTGCGAACGTTGCCGCCACCTTGGTGGGAGCGAAGTCGCCGCGGAGTCGAGAGGTTGTACTAGCAGTGCAAGATGGGGCCACGCAGGAAGAATTGGCCAGCATCCGTGCTCGATTGGCTGTCAAAAAAAGTCCTGCTAGCCTTCGATCGCGCGACGTTCTTCGGATGGGACGTCCACACCTGCCAATGCGAGCAGTCTCAGCGCGTTGCTCGTCCTGACAACGCCGTCCCTGAGCCTGTAGTCAAAGCGCATCTCGCCTTCGACCACGACGTCTGTGAAGTGGACGTTGGTGATGCGTGTGTCGTCGTCCTGAAGGGCTGCCAAGGCGACGTCGTGGGTCGCCACGAGCCCGCTCGCCCCTCGTTCCAGCAGGTGCAGTAGCACGGCCTTGGCGCCCACGTGGCGGGCCCGCTCGTTGGTGCCTCGCAAGAGCTCATCCAACAGGAACAGGACGGGAGGGCCGTTCTCGGCGCCTTCCACGACTCCTTTGAGCTTGGTGAGCTCGGCATGGAAATAACTGGCGCCTTCCTGCAGGCTGTCCTGTGCGCGCATACTCGCCCGCAGTCGCACTTGGGGGACGGTCATCCTACTTGCACACACCGGCCCTCCAGCCTGCGCCAGTGCGATGTTCAGGCCGACCGCGCGCAGCAGGGTGCTCTTGCCTGCCATGTTGGAGCCGGTCACGATGAGAGCGGTGCCTGGTCCCCTGAGTGCTACGTCGTTGGGTACGCGGCGGTCTGGGAGCAGCAGCGGGTGGGTGATCGCGCGTGCCCGCAGGGCCTCGCCGTCGGCTCCGATGGTGGGAAACGTCGCGCTCGGGTCGAGCGCTGCCAGGGTGGCCAGCGACGACAGGGCCTCAAGTTCTCCTAGTACCGCAAACCAGTCCTGAGTCCGCTTGCCCACGCGGCGGTTCCAACTCTCCAGCCCTCGGAGCACGTGTAGGTCCCACAAGGTCAAAGGATTGACCAGGATCCACAGTAGGAACTGCTGGCGCAGCTCGCCCAGGCTAACCCACTTGCGGAGGCTCGCCATGTGGGTAGATGGCTTGATGTTGTCGACCAACAACCGCTTTCGTGCCTCTTGGAGCAGGGGTGCTTCGAACTCCGAATCCTCCAGCGTGACCAGCATGCGTTCGAACGCTTCGACCACTCCTTGGCGGGCGCTTCCAAGGTTGAAGGCGCGCGCGATCGCCCTCTGGTGCAGGATCACGAGCGAGAACTGTAGGGCGACGGGCAGCGCCCATGCTGGGCTGGGTAGGTGCCCAAGCGCTTGTGCCAGGTAGACTCCGAGCGTGATCAACGGCAGCGTGAAGATCACCGGTGAGAGCCACGGACGCGCCTCGAATACGGAGGGTAGCTCGGCCAGCTGACGGAAGCTGGTGCCGTCCAGTCTGTGACCGTCCGGGGCGGAAAGGACTGCGCTTACCTCCAGTTCCCTCCGCAGTTCGACGGCTGCCGCAAGCTCCGCCACCGCGGCCTGGCGGCGGGCGATCTCCTTCGCACTTGCGGGGCCACCCAGCCACCCAAGCAGTGTTTGGTGGCCACGCGTTGTATGCGTCACATCGAGCCATCCTGCCAGGGAACCCTGACCGACGAGGTCGATGTCCCACGCGTATGGGTGGTGGTGGTCGACCGGGTCCTGGCCGGCACTTTCGAGCGCCTCCCACGTGCGCGTGAGCCGGTGTAGGTGGCGCGCATGCACGTCTCGCCGGCCGGCGGCCAGGTCGCGTTTGGCCAGGACCCGCCAATGCAGGGCCACGCAGACGCCGAACGCAGCGAACGCCGCACCACTGATCCACAGCCACTCCGGGTGGTCGCCCCAGAACGCGGCCGTCAGGCTGACCGCGCCTAGCAGAAACGACAGCAGCCGCAGCAGTGAGTACCGTTGTTCGACTCGCTCCCAGCGCGCAACCTCCGCGGCGAACTGGGCTCTCGTTTCGGTGTGCTTGCGCCTGACCTCCGCATGCGGGTCGATGTTGGAGGGTGATCGCACTTGATCGTCTTCGCTCACGTTCCTATCCGTGTGTGTCCGGCCCCGGCGCCCGGTGCCCCCAAATTGCCAGCACGCGGGGCATACCACGGGATTCGCCGGATGCTTGCCCGACCGGATCTGCGCATCCGCCTACGCGCCCCCGAAGAGGGACCCTGTTTTCCTGGAATTTATTGGAATTATAATCAGTTTTGACTAAGCCCATTTGACCAAACGTCAATCGCGAGCTACATACCGCGTCGCGCTAGAGGGCGTCGAGGTGGCCCCAGGCAGCGACCAAGCGGAGGAACAGGCGATGGGCGTCAGCAGAGTGGCAGTCGTGGGCTGCGGCATGATGGGACGGGGAATTATGGAGGTGTCTGCGGTCAGCGGACTGGAGGTCAAGGGCGTCAAGCTGACCCCGGGTTCCCTGGATGGGCCGCGGCAGAGTGTCCAGAAATCTCTCGAGCGCCGGGTCAAGAAGGGCAAGCTGACGCAGGAGCAGGCGGATGATGTGCTCGGACGGATCGAGTTCACCGCTGACCTTGCCGCGATTGCGGAAGCTGACCTGGTAGTCGAGTCGGTTGTGGAGGACGAGCGGACCAAGGTCGAGCTGCTCAGGAAGCTCGAAGGTCACATGCATCCCGAGGCCGTGCTAGGCAGCAACACCTCGTCGCTGCGCCTCGAAGTGATCGCTGGTCAGCTGACGCGACCGCAGAACTTCCTGGGGCTCCACTTCTTCAGTCCAGTGCCAGCGATGGCGCTCGTGGAGGTGGGTGCGATCGACCAGACCGCAGACTTCGCCGTCCGACGGGCGAGTGATTTCTGTGAGCAGATCGGCAAGACCGTTGTGATGGTGAAGTCGTCGCCCGGCTATGTGGTCAATCGTCTCCTGGTCCCCTATCTGTTGCACGGGATCGAGACGCTTGAGAGTGGCATTGCCAGCGCGCAGGACATCGATGCCGCCATGAAGCTGGGCTGCGCCCACCCCATGGGGCCACTGGCCCTGTCGGATCTGATCGGTCTCGATGTCGTGCGCGCCATGGCAGAGACCTTGGGGCGAGAACTTGGTGGAAGCCGCTACGCCATGCCCGAGACGCTCACGAAGCTTACGGATGCAGGCCAGTTGGGACGCAAGTCTGGGATCGGCATCTACGACTACTCGGGCGAAAGCCCGGTCTTGAACGCTGCGCTCCAGGGCAAATGAGAGGCTAGTGGGGCTTGGCCAGACTTGACTAGCACTGGCTTGGCCATGGCCCCTGGCGCGAGCGGACGCTGCTCCGGTCAGATCCGGGGCGGCGGGTTCGACGGCCGGCGCTTGCGGCTGTCGAGCTGCTGCGTCATGGCATCGAAGGCGTCGCGAACGGCCACATAGGGATCCTCGTGAGCCTGGTTGCGGTGTCCTCCACGGCTGACGACGAGTTCCTCGCCGGGCACCCGAACGTCGATACGCACCTCGTAGAGACCGCCTTTGTTGTGATGTTTGTGGGGTCCTTGGACCACCACCCGACAACGCTGGATCGTATCACCGTGTAGCTCTAATCGGGCCCCTCGCTCGCGAATCTTCGCTTCCAGGGCCGCCGAGTGCTCGAGGTTCTTGAAGGTGATGTCCATCGGTATCGTCATCGAGTGACCTCCTGTGCTGCACAGCATACTTACGCACGTGCCCGACCTCGCGCAATATCGCAGGGTCGGGCACGTGGGGTTCTGCAACTCTGGCTGGGGGGCCTCTCAGCGGGTCGGCTGCTCTCGCACCCTCACGGGTGCTTCATGGCCCCCTCCGAGGCCGCCCCCGGCACCGGGGTCAGGCCGCGTTTTCGCCCTCTTCAAACTCAGCATCGATGATGTCAGGCTGCTCACCGGACTGGGATGGCTTCGATGTGCTCGCCTGTTCAGCTCTCGCAAGCTCGCCGGCAAGCGCCTCAAGCTCGCTGCGGCGCTGGGCGATGGTTTCGGGGTCCTCGGCCTCCAGCGCCTTCTTCAGTTCGCTGACACCCGCTTTCACTCGTGTGAGCAGTCCGGCCTCTACCTGGCCTTCGTATTCCGCGAGACTGCGCTCCACCGAATAGCACAATGCATCTGCCTGGTTGCGCGCATCTACCTGTTCGCGTCGACGCTGGTCGTCGGCTTCGTGGGCCCTTCCCGCTTCGACCATGGCCTCGATCTCGGCTTCGCCGAGCCCGCTGTTGGCAGTGATGGTGATCTGCTGGTCCTTGCCCGTGGCCTCGTCCAGGGCTGTCACGGAGAGGATGCCATTGGCGTCGATGTCGAAGGTGACCTTGATCTTCGGCACGCCACGCGGAGCAGGGGCGATGCCCTGTAGGTGAAAGCGCCCGAGAGTCCGGTTGTCAGCTGCATTGGCGCGTTCACCCTGCAAGACGTGTACCTCCACGCTGGCTTGCTGGTCGTCGGCGGTGCTGAATACTTCCTCGCGTCGCGTCGGGATGGTCGTATTGCGGGGAATCAGGGTCGTCATCACCCGACCCAGGGTCTCCAAGCCGAGTGACAGGGGGGTGACGTCCAGCAGGACGACATTGTCCACCTCGCCAGCAAGTACCCCGCCCTGAATCGCGGCACCCACCGCAACGACCTCGTCAGGATTCACGCCTCGGTGCGAATCCTTGCCGAAGAACTGCTTGACCTGCGCCTGTACCATTGGAATTCGTGTGCTGCCGCCGATCAGCACCACCTCATCGATGTCCTTTGGTGCCTTGCCCGCATCGGCGAGAGCCTGCTTGACCGGCTCGAGAGATCGGTTCACAAGTGGCTCGATCAGGGCTTCGAAAGCCGCGCGTGTAATGCGCGTCTGGAAGTGCTTGGGTCCGGAAGCGTCCGCGGTTAGGAACGGCAGGTTGATGCTGGTCTCCATCTTGGAGCTCAGCTCCTTCTTGGCGGACTCGGCGGCATCGCGCAAGCGCTGGACGACCATCTTGTCGTGCTGGACGTCGAGCCCACTTTCGCGCTTGAACTCGGCGAGCAGATGATCCATCAGGACCCGGTCGAGATCGTCTCCCCCCAAGTTCGTGTCGCCGTTGGTGCTGACGACCTGAACGACATTGTCGCTCACCTCGAGGACCGAGATGTCGAACGTGCCACCGCCGAAGTCGTAGACCGCGATCAGCTGCTCGCCTGCCCGGTCTAGTCCGTAGGCCAGCGCTGCGGCGGTCGGTTCATTGATGATGCGTTTCACTTCGAGGCCGGCGATGCGACCGGCGTCCTTGGTAGCTTGACGCTGCGAGTCGTTGAAATACGCGGGCACCGTGATGACCGCTTCGGAGATTTCTTCACCCAGGTGATCCTCCGCAGCCTGCTTGAGCTTCCGCAGCACGTGAGCAGAGATCTCGGGCGGTGCCATCGCCTTGTCGCCGATCTTGATCCCTGCGTCACCATTGTCGCGGGCGGCGATCGCGTAGGGCACGCGGTTCGCTTCTTCCTTCGCTTCCTCATACCTCCGTCCGATGAAACGCTTTGCGGAGTACACCGTGTTCTCCGGATTCGTGATGGCCTGTCGTTTCGCGACCTGCCCGACGAGGACCTGCCCGTCGGCGTCCCAGGCGACCACAGAGGGCGTGGTGCGTTCGCCCTCCTGATTGACGATGATCTTTGCGTCCTTGCCATCCATGACGGCCACCACTGAGTTGGTAGTGCCGAGGTCGATTCCGATAGTCTTTGCCATGATTTCGCTCCCTAATCCCGATTTTCGCTTGGTGGACTACGCCGCTGGCGCGCGTTGGCGCCGCGCCCCAGGCGCGGTGGCGGCTACAAGCCAGGCTGAACTGTCGGCCCGAGATGACTCCCTGAGCCTGTCTGCAACGTAAGTCGCACCTACCGACCGTCAAGGCTAGCGTGCCATCTCTGGCGTACCGTGGGAGAGCCCCCCACTGGGCCAGCTCGGCAGGGCAGGTTGAGCGGTTCCGGGCGCAATGCCCTCCTGGCCGCCCCGCACCCCCGTGCTTTCATGGTCGTGGTGGTAGTCGCAATCGCCCGACATCGTTCGCGCGGAGGTGCTCCACTGGATTTGTGGGACGCGCGGGCCGCGACACGTGCGAAGTGCGGCGTCGACTGTGCCAGTGGGCTAGCCCGGCCCGATCAGCAGTTCCGGGGAGCCGTCTCTGTTTGCCTTCACTGTGTGCGTTGGCGAGGCACGATCGCGGCCAAGCGCTCGCGACCGAGAACCACTAGGGTGACCCCGACGACGCCTGCGGCGTAGTGGCACACGAAGCGAGCGAGAGCGAAATCACCGGGTGGATGTGGGAGGAAACGCAGGGCTGTCAGTACGAAGAACAGATGGAATAGGTAGAAGCTATAAGTCCGTTCGCTCAACCAGCGAACCAGCTTTTGGCCACCCGAGCCTGGTCGAGCTACCGGCGACAGTAGCAGGGCCAACAGTACGCCGTAGATTAGCGGATAGCTCAACCAGGGAGTCTGCCATCCTGGTGTAAACCACGCCTCGACAGCGCCTCCAGTCACCGTCGTCATCGCGAGTGGGAGCAGCACCTCACGCCTTCGATCGAGGAAGTTGCGGACGGTGCGCTCGGCAAGACGGAACTCCCACCCGCTGAGGTAGAAGCCCCAGTAGATGAAAGGATTTCGCACCAGCATGAACACTCCGAGCTGGGGTTCGAGGCCGGGCCACTTGATCCACACGTCGACCGAGCGAACGGCTCCGGCGACTAGGAATACCACCCAAAGCGCCTGTCGAGCTCGCACCGGCATGCGGCTCAGGAACACGCCCACCGGCGTCAGCAAAAGCATGTGGAACACGAAGTAGTACGGTCCAAAAGCGTCTGCGAGTAGCAGGTCGTGGATCAGATTGTGAAGGACGCCGCCCGGGCGAGGAGGAGCTTCTGGTAGCGCCATGTGATAGGCCTCTGCCATCAGTGTCGCGACCAGGTAAGGTGCGAGCAGGCGACGGTAACGACGTACCAGCAAAGCGCCCGAGATGGGCTCACTGTGGGCGGCGAGGAAGCCGGCGCAGAACAGAAAGGCCGGCGTTACCAGAATCGCCAGCGCGGAACCGAACCAAATCTCGAAGCGTGTGGCGCTGCCATCCCACCCAGGTCGCATGCAGTGAACCATGACGACCGCGAGTGCGAACACCGCCTTGATCAGATCGATGTGGGGATCTCGCTGTCGGCCGTCGTGGGTTTCCGTCATACTCGTCCAGTGTTGGCGTACCTTGTATCATGCGCGCGGCAATCGACCCCGCGCGCATCGGCTGTATTGCGCACCTGTTAAGAAACGCGCCTGCACGTCGAAGTGTATGTCGGGGACCTGTCACGGTCCCGATCAGGAGGTGTGCAGTGGAAGCTGCGGGGCAACAGACGGTCGCGGATGAATTTCGGGGCCTTTCGGTCGATCTTCTGGAGGCCTCGATCAAGGCGTTCTTCGCCGATCATGGAGTCTCCGTTGCGTTGGACTCGGCGGAGGTCGAGACCGAGCGCAGGATCGCTTTGCCACTGGGCGCCATGATCGGATTTGTCAGTGACCACGCTCGCGGCACATTGGCGCTGGCCATTGAGCCGGCATTGGCTTCTGCCAGTCATCCGACCGACGGGCAAGATGACGAGAGCCTCAGCGACTGGGCTGCCGAGACGGCCAATCAGGTGCTTGGTCGTCTCAAGAACCAATTGCTGCCTTTCGGCATCACGCTTCTGGGCGACAATCCGATGACCGTTTCCGGGCACGCTCGCATCGGAGCCAGACACCGTCCAGCAGTTCGTCTGGGGTTCGAAAGTAGCGAGGGGGCGCTCCGGGTATGGTGGGATGTGCAGGTAGACGACGATATGGTCATCGGTCGTGGCGGAGAGCAGGCGACGGCCGAAGGTGAAGTGGTGCTCTTCTAGACCCCCGCGTCGTGGTCGGCGTATGAGGCGAAGCAGCTGCTGACGGGGCCATCTTCGAAGTCGAGGCAGCCCAGTGCTTCGGGCGTCGAGGTGACGCACGTTGTCAAAGCCTGTAGCTGTGCTTGGCACATTGCGTCGACGCACCCCTCCGGACCGCCGACTCCGCCGCACCTGTCATCGATGCAGCAGTAGAGCGACTTGGTGCTGCAGCCACGGTCCGCAAAGCAACTGAGCGTGCGGACTGTTAGACACGTGTCGCACGCGACGCCGCTGGGGGAACGATACGTGTCGCCAGCTGCGCATGTATCCCGACAGGCCTCCCCGTCGCCGTTGTCCGCGCAGGCGACCACACAGGTGCCCGTCTCCGGGCTGCAGGCCGCGTCGTCGCGGGTGCCGAGCTGGACCAAGATGGGAGCGCACATGCGATCGCGGGGGTCCTGTGCTGACAGGTCGGGGTCACCCTTGGCTGGCTCCTCGGGTGGGTTCCAGACGTCTTCGCTACCGGGACCACTGTCGCCCCCGTCCTGAGGCGCGCTCTTGGTCTCGTGTTTCCCCGGTGCGTGTTCGCTGGTGCCGCTATCGGGGGGCGTTGTCCGCCCATGCTGATCGCAGCCGACAACCGAGGCGACCAGCGTGGTGGCGAGCAGTTGAAGAAGCGAGCTGTTCACGTGGTGTTTGGGTCCGGGCCGGGTGTCGGTCATTGGGTTGCGTCCTCTGAGCCGGTGCCGTGCCGCAGAGATTCCCGAGGATCCCGCCACGCCCTGCTCCTTCCGCTTCAAACCGGCGGGGTCCCCGATGGTTGCGGCGCCTGAGCTCGAACCTCGCAGGGAGAGCAAAACCGCTGCGGAGTCACCAAGGCCACGTGATGATCGCGGAAGTGGTCGGCTTCGCAGGGCTTTCGGTGAAGGAGGGAATGCTCGCTGTATTTTCGACTGAAGCGAAAGCCCTGCGGAGTCGAGCAATTGTGCGAGCGCGCGTGATTTGGTGATGTATGCGGGCTAGCTGCCTAGCTCGCAAAACATCATCGAGGGGGGATGATCGTGTAGGCTCCGCGGCCATGGCGCTCGATGATGTCCTTGCCCGCGCTGGTGGCACCCTCTGTCGACGGCTTGCGGATCTCACCTTCGCCGCTCCGGTGACCCACGTTTACAATCCACTTGAGTACGCCTCGCGACCCCATCGCGCGTACCTCCGCAAGTACGCCACGACGCCCAAGCGGGTTGTGTTCGTCGGGATGAACCCTGGCCCCTACGGAATGGCACAGACCGGCATCCCCTTCGGAGAGATCTGCAGCGTGCGGGAGTTTCTTCAGATCGAGGAGCCAGTCGGTCAACCCGCGAAGGAGCACCCGAAGCGCCCGGTCCTCGGATTCGGCTGCCTTCGCAAGGAGGTGAGCGGTGCACGCCTTTGGGGTGCCTTTCGCGACCGATACGGGACTGCCGACGATTTCTTTCGCGATCATTTCGTCGCGAACTATTGCCCGCTGGTGTTCATGGAGCAGAGTGGTCGCAATCGGACTCCCGACAAGCTACCGGAGCACGAGCGCGTTCCTCTCTATCAGGCGTGCGACGATCACCTGCGCAAGCTAGTCTCCACCCTCGGTCCCGAGTGGGTGATTGGGGTGGGCAAGTTTGCTGAGGGCCGAGCGCGCCACGCGCTCGCCGGGCGTGACGTCAAGATCGGTTCGGTTCTGCATCCTTCGCCGGCAAGCCCCTTGGCGAATCGCGGCTGGGTGTCGCAGGCGGAAGCGCAACTCCAGGCTCTCGGCCTCCCGTTCGGGGTTCCGTCTTGAGCCTCAGTCGAACAAATCGGGGTTGGCGCGCACCACATGGCCCATCAGGGCTCCTTCGATGCCGGCTCCGATCGCGACGGGGAAACCCGCGCTCATCGTAATGATCCATGGCTGGCCGGTGAGTTTGCCAAGAATTGCGAAGACCGCGCCCGCACAAGTGAAGGCCAGCGCGCCGAGCCCGACAACCGTCAGGTAGGCCAGTGGTGCCCGCATGATCGCCATCAGGCCCGGGCCAAGCATCCACACCGCGCTCAGCCGCTGACCCACCGCGGCTGTGGATAGCGCCATCGGCCAGTAGGCAAAGGGAAACAGGATGAGGCCCCACGTAACCGGCGATCGCATGAGGTCTTCCGCAGTGCCGCTGCCTTTGAGGATCCAGAAGCCCCAGGCGCCCACGGGCACGGCAGCCGCCACAGCGAAGAAGATCAAATGGAAGCCGCCGATTACGTACTGGTCTAGGAAGCGTGCGGGGCTTGCGCTCGGCGCTCGATCCAGGTCGCCTTTGCCTTCCAGCACCGCCCAAAAGCAGGCTCGAAAGAAGTCCGCCGAGAAGGCTACGAGCGAACTGCCAGCGAGGACGCTGATCACGAGGCTGGCCAGCACGAGGTGGTTTGGCAGGCGGGCCGCTGCAGCAGTCAGGGCACCTGCGAGGATCGACCAGACACACATGCCAACGATCCAGAGGGTCCCGGTGCCAAGAAACGGCAGGGTGAGGCCGTGTCCGATCGACTCCCAGAAGCTGCTGCCGCCCGACACGGGGCCCTCCCCGTGGTGCCCACCATGATGCGGGCGATAGCTCGGGCCAGCCGATGGTGCCAGATCGGACAGGGCGCCCATGTCTCGGGGCGACATGAGAGGAATCCCTTGGGGAACGACCGGATGCTGATACCGTTGCGCGGTGGCGCTGCCGGGTTGCTCCCAGGCGCCCATCACGCTCAGGTTCGCGTCCTCGCCTGCTAGGGACATTCCGGTTGGCCCTTCCTGGGGGTCGACCCCAGGCTCGGGCTGACGCGGCTGGTCTCGCGGGGGCGGGGAGCGCCGTTGTGGCTGTGGCTGGGCGGCTCGCGGCCAGCGGCGGGCGATTTCGGCCGCTGTCAGCAGTGGTGGTGGAAGCCCCTTCCACCCCTCATCGCATGCCCGCTTGGCCAGCCCAGCGCCAGGTTCAGGTCGGTGGCCTGACTCGTCGAGAGAGGGGGTGGGGGGCTCGTCCAGGAGCGCTGCGGAGATGCCTCTCGCACTGGGTCCATGTTCGGCGCGATCGTCGCCGAGGCTGACTCTGCGGGTGCCACCTCCGTCCGGGCCGACGTCTAGGACGTCCAGGACGTCCTTTCCGAGGGTGCTCGCGTGGCGCGGCAACCGGGGTGAAGCGAGCGCCCCTTTCAGGTCTGATGCAGGGGCGCCTTGTGCCGGCGTGCTTGCCCGCGTCCCAATCTGAGCGCCTCCATGTTGTGTGGGCTTGTACGCAGGATCCGCACCATGCATCGGTGTGCGTCCTGGGTTTGCGTCGGTGCTGCCCCACATCAGGGTGCGCTGGGGCGCGCCGTGGCCGGGGCTGTTGGCGGAATCTATCGGAGCCGGTCCTGGTGCTGGTGCGGGATCCAGGGGCTCCGAGGCGTGCGCTAGCTGTGTTCGCAGCACGCCAGGGGACGGTGCGGGGCTGCTGGGGGCGGTCTCGGAACCGATGACCTGCAGGCGGGTCCGACCCGTGGCGAAAGCGCCCCCAGGCGCTCCGGAAGGAGTTGTTGCGGTCCCGCGGTCCTGCTCGCTCGTCTCGTCGGCCGAGCGGGTCTTCGATCCAACACCCGGGCCGACGGTCGGTTCCGTGGCTGGCTTCTTCGTGCCCAGTGAGCCAGCGGGCTGCGGGTCGACCACCGTGTCCGGGTGGTTGTCAGCCTGCAGGTCGACCACGAGGCCCTGACGGTCGCGCGTCTCGGCGCGCCCCCCGATGAGCGCGAGCGCACGCATGAAGTACGTTGCCCGCACGGCTGAGACCCCACGCTGAACGGTCGTCGGCAGGTTCGCAAGCACGCGCTCGGCGGCACGCTCGTCGATGCCGAAGACCCGCTGCAGCCCCGCGGCGGGCGCCTCCAAGCCCCCATCGTCGAAACCGAGCAGCACAACGTCGAACACTTCGATTGGTTTCGCCTGCTTCACGACTGAGCACCTATGATGACGGCCGCCGGCAGGCGTTCGCAATCTGTGGGTCGTCGACTCACAGCGGCACCACCATTTCCGTGAGATTTCCAACCGCCGCCCTCTGCATGGGTGGCGGGCCGCCCGTTGCCTTTGCGCTCGGGGGTGGCTCGCGATGCTGAACGCCTACTCGGTGGTTCGCTCTGTTGGCCGCGGAGCGCCCACGAAGGCGTCTGCCATGCAGGTGGAAAACGTTTCCCCCGTGAGGCCGGCAAACAGGAAGACAGCGGCGAGTACAGCCACACCCAACAGGAGCAGGAGACGGGCCAAATAGCCCCGATCGCGTTTGAGCGCCATCTTCTCGAGATCGGCCATCCGGCGCATCATGCCCCGGTCCATGTGGACTCTGCAAATCCTGGACAGACGCCCGTATTAGATGCGCAAAATGGGGTTTTCGGGGCCGCCAGGGCATCGGAAACTAGTGATTGCCAGCATGCAGCGGCAGGGGTACACATCGCCCATCGCCTATGAGGAGTGGATCAATGGCCAATACAGTAGTCATGCCCCAGCTCGGAGAGAGTGTCGTGGAGGGCACGGTCGGTAAGTGGCTCGTCAAGGTTGGTCAGAAGATTCAGAAGGACCAGGCCGTCGTTGAGATATTGACCGACAAGGCTGACAGCGAAGTCCCTTCTCCGAACGGCGGTGTAGTGACCAAGATTCTGGCAGAAGAGGGGGCCATCGTGGCCGTTGGTGACGCGCTGTGCGAGGTGGAGGAGAACGCCAAGCCCACGGTCGGCGCCCAGGCCCCAGTGGCTGCTGCGGAGCCTGAACGGGTCGAGCCTGCGGCGGGTGCTGCGGTCGCGCCCGGGGCGGTGTCGGGTTCTCCGGTGGCGAGCGCTGCCTCGCCGATGGCGGGTGGTGGCGCTGGCAATGGCAATGGGCCTATCAGTTCACCGTCGGTCCGCAAGCTGGCGCGCGAACAGGGCGTGGACCTGGCGAGCGTGCCCGGCACCGGCGACGGGGGCCGCGTGACGAAGCAAGACGTGCTGGCGGTCGCCCGTGCCGAAGCGCCTCCGCCTTCGCCGCCCCCGCGGCCGGAGCGTGCCGCGCCCAAGCCTGTACCAGTGCAGTCGCGTTCGGGTGGCGCGTTCAAGTTGCCGCCCTACGTACAGCAGCCCAACGACGAGGTCATACCCCTGTCACGTCGGCGGCGCATCATCGCGGATCACATGGTGTTCTCGAAGCTGAACTCTCCCCATGTGGTGACGGTCGCGGAGTGCGACCTGCACAGCACAGCTGTGTTCCGCAACCAGCATAAGGGAGGACTCAAGAAGGAGGGCATCAACCTGACCTTTTTGGCGTTCGTGGCGGCTGCGACCTGCCGCGCCCTGCGGGAGAATCGCATCATGAACTCGCGCATGCTGGATGATGCGATTGCGATTCTGGGGGACATCAACCTCGGAATTGCTGTGGACACGCCGCAGGGCCTGGTGGTCCCGGTCATTCGGCGCGCCGACGAGCTTACTGTGCGCGGGTTGGCGCGCGCCATTGATGCCCTGGCAAAGAAGGCTCGCGACGGTGAGCTGAGTCCGGACGATATGGCGGGGACCACCTTCACAGTGTCCAACCCTGGTCGCAAGGGCAATATGTTCGGGGGGGCGATCATCTCGCAGCCCAACGTCGCCATTTTGCGAGTGGGGGAGATCAAGAAGCGCGTGGTTGTCGTCGAGCATGATGGAGAGGATCTGATGGCGATCCACCCCGTCATGCACATGGCCCTTTCCTACGACCATCGCGTGGTCGACGGAGTCGATGCGAACGCGTTCCTCTATCGGGTCGTCGAAGTTCTGGAGGCTGGCGATTTCAGTATCTGAGTTGGGCACAGGGGCGCCTCCGCTTCCAGTCTTCTGTTGCAGGGATACCCTGCCTAGCCCGGATGATTCATGAACTCTGCATCGCCTCGCTTGTTCTTCGACTTCACACGCCTTTCGTCGCCCTCGCAAATACAGGCAGTATGTGGGTCGGTCGCCGAAAAGCCGTGTGAAGCCGAATCCCTGCGCGATCCGACGCAGAGTTCATGAATCATCCGGGCTAGGTCGGCGCGGATCCGGCGCTGCTCGCCGGCGGCGCGAGGTAGGCAGGATAGGCTCTCTCTCCGGAGCTCAAGGTGCGTGGATACGGCATAGGAATGGTTGCAGAACGCGGCCGACTTGACAGTTTCCGGAGGACGGCGGAATGTTTGAACGTTGCAGGCTGAAGGCCCTGCGGTTCGCGAAGGTGGCGGAATTGGCAGACGCGCCAGATTTAGGTTCTGGTGCCCTTTGGGTGTGCGGGTTCAAGTCCCGCCCTTCGCACTGACTTTCTTCATGACCCGGTGTTGCTCGGTGCGTCCCGAGGTTCTCAAGGACGATCACCACCTGCGTCCAACTGCCGCAGATCCCGCGGACGATCCACGGCGCCCGTCCCCGAAGCGAGCTCCGAGGTCGCCTAGCACCTAGCTCGGATTAGTCGCGAGCGCGAAGCCCCATGATCGTGGTGTGCAGAGAGGAATGCTGCGTCGAATTGGTTGATTGAAGGCTGGGGAGCGAGCTGCCGTCCGAGGGCGCCCGACACGGCGATGGGTACGGGCTGCTGTGGCGTCGAAGAGCCAGCTACGCCTCTGCGCGCAGCTGGGCGTAGGCGGTGCGCGTGACGCCGGGCTGGCCTCTCCACAGTCCCTGCATGTGCTTCTGTTCGCGCGGGCTTGCCATGAGTCGATCGCGCACAACCATGGACTGGGCAGCACAGTCTGGCTACGGGATCGGCCGTGGTGGGTTCCGAAGTGTCTGTGATTGCCTTTGGGATTGATCGCACCGGGTGCTAGCGTTTCATGCCACGGGTGTAGCGGCCGAGGCCGCAACGGACGAATCGCCTCGGCGCGTAGTCTTTCTGGTGGCTAGGAGAAGCGTGGTGGCTTCTGGAGGTGTGAGGATGAGAACAGCATATTGTTCGGCAGCGGTGATGCTCGCTGTCGTGGGTTGTGGCGGCCCGAACTCGGATTCGGCCGCCGCTGGGGCGCCGATTTTGACCGGGCAGCCGCCTGCGCCGGCGGTTGGCGCGACGGGCCAGCCGCCCGCCGCTGCGCCGCCGGCGGCCGCTGCCGGTGCGGCGACGCCGTCCATGGGTGCTCCCCAGGCTGGCCCTGACCTACCGGCTCCCGCGATGCAGGTTGCAGGTGGGGCGCCGACGGCTTCAAACGCGCCGGCGGCCGTACCAGCGCCGGCGCAGGACGAAGGCGCTGGGGATAGCGGGGGCTGTGCCGAGGAGGGTCTACAGCTGGAGGGCATGATGTACAGCCCGGGTGGGACCGTCCTGCCCCATCCCTGCGAGCCGTTCGATTCCCTGACGAACAACCCGTACGCGGTGCTGTGTGTCGACGCTTGGCCTTGGTACAAGACCAAGTTCCCTGGGGACAGCTATTGCATCCTGCCTCCGCCACCGGACAAGGGCACGCAGGTCGGCATTCACCCGCAGGGAATGGACTGGTACGAGCAGGTTTCGCAGGGCGACCTGAGCGGCTACGAGGGCGTTCCGGATTCCTTCCTGATGGACCCGGGGGATGAGGAGGAGCGCAACTACATCACCGGATCTCACAACACGGAGGAGCTCAAGTATTACCGGAGCAACGTGCGGATGCGTCCCGGGTCCCATCACATGATCGTATCCGCCGCTCCACCCGGGATGGCTGCTGGCCGGCGCGGAACCTGGGTCGGCGGATCAGTCGGCGGGCTCACGCGCGGTGCCGGTGGGGTTCCGGGAACGCAACGCGCGGACGAGGACACCCCACAGACGCTGGAGAAGCCTCCTGAGGACGAGGGGTTGTACTCGGTCTTGGGCGCCGACTCTGACGTCACGTTCAACATGCACCACTTCAACTCGACCGATGAAGTGACGCTGAAAGAGTCCTGGACCAATCTCTGGTACGAGGAGAATGCAACCCGCCGCTATACCGGAATCTTTGGTATGCCGCTTACCCAGGCGCTCATGACCTTCGCGCGGCCCGGCCAAACGGTCGATGTTCACTACACCTGGGAGGTCCAGGAAGAGGTCCGAATCGTCAAGCTCTTTGGGCATCGGCACGCCTGGACGTCCAACATGGTGGCCTGGGTGAAGAAGCCGGACGGCGCAGAGAACATTGTCTACCAGACCTTCGACTGGTTCGAGCAACCTTCCTATCGCTACGACAGTCAGCGCCAGAACCCCCCGCCGATGCCGGAGGAGCTGCGCGATGGCGGGCACAGCGGCGTGCTGATGCTGCAGCCGGGCGATGAGCTTCACATGAACTGCCATATCGCATTCACCGAAGAGCGCGCGGCCGCGGTCGATGGCCCGTCGCCTAGTAGCATTGGAGCACTCAGATTCGCCAACCAAGCGTTTCAGGGTGAAATGTGCATTCTCTTTGGCGGGACTGTCGGGCCGGCCCTCGGGTCCCCCGGACCAGGGCGTGGGGCGTTGCCGCGCTTCGCGACCATCGACGAGTTCAGCAAATAGCCTCAGGCACTGGAGACTGGGCATTGGCGGGTGGCGCGGGCGCGCCACCCGCTGACAATTTGGGGTGCAGGCGAGTCCTCCGACCCCACTGTGACGCTCTCGCAGCGTATCCCCGGAGCGCGCCCGCGCGCCGTAGCGCCCGTGGCCCGCCCCGCCCGTCGG
>JAPPOR010000478.1 GCA_028817905.1 Myxococcales bacterium | reverse complement strand
CTAGCGACCTTGTCCAGACGCATCCAATCAAGGCAACGCGATCAAACCAACGCAAACGCCCACGAAACGCTGACTCAAGGTCGCTAGAGTGGAGGGAGCTCGATGGCTGGCGGGGAGGTCGGGCAGGCGGGGATGCAGCGGGCGCATCCGATGCAGGCGTCCGTGACCTGTGGTTTCCAGGCGGTCAAGGTGATCCCGATGATTTCATTCGGACACAGGCCGACGCAGGCGCCGCATTCGGGGCCCTGATGGGCAAGGCAGTGCTCGGTTCGGATCTGTACCCGACCCAGTCGCCAAGTGCGGCCGTCAAAGGGCCGCAGGGCGCCGTCCTCGCATGCGTGGGTGCACGGGAACCCCGCGCACATGGTGCACGGGCGTTGTTCCGGGAGCAGGACCGGGGTGCGGGCCAGCACACCGGTGCCTTCGGCGAATGCGAAGATGGCGGACTCGGGACACGCTTCGGCACACTTGCCGCAGCGCGTGCACGTGCTCAAGAAGTCCCGTTCGGATAGCGCGCCCGGCGGCCGGCGCTGGGGAGCCAGTTCGTGCGCGGCCGCGCGATCGTCGTTGTCCTGCGTATCGGGCAGGAGCTTTCGAAACACCTGTCGGCGTGTCAGATCGCTCACGATCTCCTCACATCCGTCCGACGCGCATATTCATATCCATGTGCATGAGCCACAGTCCGCAGACGCTGATCATGACCATCGCGACGGGGATCGGGATCAGGCTGCGGCGTGCTGCTTTCCGGGTGGCGTGTACTCGATGGCCAATCCGGTGCGCGACCACGATTCCGTAGATGTGTCCGACGACGACGAACGCGACCTGCATCAACCAGAGCGGCTGATCGCCCAACAGGGCGCCAACGTGAACACCAGCGGTGGCGAAGTAGTCCGACCCATCTCCCAAGGGATCGCTGAGCAGCGGCACCACCTGGCCCCCTTCCATGAGAAGGTGCATGAGATTGTGAGCGAGGTGGTAGCACAGGGCGACCGGCAGAAGTGAGTAGGCGTAGGCGGTGAAGAGCGTGCTCCCGGAGACGCCGTCCCCTGCCCAGCGCGCAGCCAAGCGGCAGCACAATGCGTAGACCAGAACGGGAAGCGCGACCACGACCGCCATCGCCAGCGTGAAGTTCAGGATCTTCGGAGTGTCCAGCGTCACCGCCAGCCACTTCAAGATGCTCATTTGCCCGGGCGCGAAACTCTCCCACGCTGGCGTCATTGAAAGCCCATGGAAGAGGGTAAGCGAGAGCAGCGCCAGCGCCAGCCAAGCCTCATCGCGCTTGGGTGTATGCCCCGTCAGAAGGTCGGCACCAAAGGGGCGAAGGTTGAGGGCGACGTTGTGCTTGTGGCAGCTCTTGATGCACTCGGTGCAGGCGGTGCACTGGGTCGCGTCCTGGACCGTCTTGAGTGAGATTCCGGTGGGGCATGGATAGCCCTTGTCGTTGCCGTGCAGGCAGTCTTCTGTCGTGCACACCTGGCAGGTCCTGGGGTTGCGAGCGCGTATCTCCAGTGGGCTGAAGTTGGAGTAGATGCCGCAAATCCGGCCGACTGGGCACATGTGGGCACAGAACCGCTTCCCGTCCCAAAGCAGGGCGGCGGTGGCCGCCAAGAGCGCCATGCCGAGACCCAGGTAGGCCGTGGTCTGTGGGTTGGTGGTGACGCCGTAGCCGAGCTCCAGCCAGGTCAGTAGTGAAAACAACGCGATTGCTGGGTAGGAATTGGCCAGCCAGCGAGGGTAGGGGAGCTTGAACGACAGAGTTTCCACCCGGGCTGCGACCCGCAGCCTGGAGGCCAGATTCGCGAGGCCGTCCCACGGACATGCAAAGCACCAGGCGGATCCGAGCACCAGGACGCCGAAAATCAGCGCGGACCACCACAGCGTCCATACAGCAACAGGTGTGATGTTTCGCGCAGAACTGCCGAACAGCCCAGCGTAGACCAGGAATCCCAGCACTCCCGCACTCGCTAGCTGCGGTATTGCCTGCAGCCAGCGACTCCGCAGCACGCGATAGGTCCGCCGTCGCTTGATCAGGTTGCGGGTCGGATACAGGGACCTGGCGGGTGCCGTGGGGCGCTTACCAGTCATCTCGACGGCCACGAACGAGAGGGCGATGATGGCTGCGGCACCGAATAGGAGCAGCCACAGGGGCATTCCACCCATGACCATCACCTCGCCCCCGTCCTCAGTGGCGTAGTGCACCATCGCCGCGTGCGAAGGAGCGGAGGACGCGTCGCCAGCGCTATGGTCCATCGGACAGTTCAACATCCCGCAGTGCTTGCACCGCTCGCCTGCGGGCGCGTGGGCTCGCTCTTGTTCGGCCTTCGCGTCGGTCGGGACGGCTAGGCCGAGCAGTGCCAACGGGAGCAGTACTGTCGCTGCCGCACCACGCGAGCGTCTGGCAAGGGTGCGCCTACGGCGTCGCCCCAAGAGCGCCAGGCCGAACACCAGCATGAACGGCGTCGCCGTCAGTGCCAGCGTGGCAAAACCGATCCCGTCGCCATGCAGGTCGACAAAGAAGGGCAGCACGACTCGGTCCGTGGGCTGTGGTCCTCCCACGAGCGCTACAAGGGCGTATTCACCGCTCTCCGGTAGCGTTTCACGCGTCGAGTATACAGCTTCCTCGTCGACTTCCAGCCGTTCGAAGCGTGCCACTACTCGGCCTTCATGGTGCAGCTCGACGGCCAACGGCCCCACGTAAGCAGCGTCCGCGACCAGGTCGTACAAGTACAGATAGATCTTGACGTCGTTGGGGGTATCGGCGGTGCGGCGGTCCAGACCTTGGAAGTTGAAAATGGTGGCGCCGATCTCCCACCTGCCTGCGATGCGGATGTACTCCTCTGTTGGAACCTGTGGGTAGTTCTTGAAATAGCCGTAGTGCGGAAGGCCCTTGTTGTGGTGGGCGAGCGCGGGCCCGCTGCTTACCACCCAGATCGCGACGGTGGCGGCCGAGATGAGTGGTAGGGAAAAGCGCCGTGACAGCCGGTGGCTTGGGCACACCGATGCGCATTGCCCGCAGTTGTCGCAGGCTGGGCGGTGGGTTTCTTCGCGGGGATACAAGTTGTACGGGCAGGCCTTCTGGCACGCACTGCAGTTGGCGGGGCAAGGCTCAGCGCCCTGCTTTTTCAGTCTAAACGGTGCAAGCCGCCCGAGCTGTTCGAGCAGGAACCCCGTCGGGCATAGGCTGTGGCAGAAGTAGCCGGGAGCGAACAGGACGTCGACCAGAAACCAGAACAGGACGACCAGCCCAAGCCCGGCGGTTGTGCCCGCCGTGATCGCCAGAAAAATGCCGGCGGACAGACTCACATAGGGGAGCACGAAGAGCCAGATCGCTGTGCCTGCCGACAGGCTTGCAAGCAGCCCACCGAGCAATACGAAGCCCCCCAGCCGTCCCCCAGCGTTCGGCGGGACCGCAGGAAGTTCCACGCCAAGGCGCGTCAAGCCCCGCCTAACGAGCGCCCCAACCTCGAAAAGCAGTCGCATGGGGCATAGGTGGCTGCAAAAGACCTTACCTAACAGGGCAGCGATGCTCACGGGTATGACTAGGCTCGCGAGCGTAGAGGCCGGAAGCGAGCCACTTTGCAGCCCCAGGGACGCGGCGAGTAGCGGGTCGACCGTATCGAATCCCGCGACGCGCGCCGCCCATGGGAACCCCAGCCATGCGAAGCTGGCTCGGTAGGCGTCACCAGCGAGCGCGAGCAGGTCCTCGTTTGCTCCGTACAGAAAGGCCCACAGATCTCCCTCCATCAGACCCACCAGGCGGCGGTGGTTGTGGGCCAGCTTGAAGTTGCGAAACGGACCGCCCAGCGCTGTGTAGACTACGAACGCCACGACCGAAAGCTGAAGAAGCCGGCGGATGAACCGGCCCATGATCGCGCGCGTAGCCATCAGGCTTCGACCTCTGTTCGCCTTGGAATCACTCGAATCGCCTGTGGGAGATGCAGGCATGCCTGCTCGCATAGGCCGCACCCGACGCACGCTTGCGGCTGCATAATCGGGGTCTCGAAGATGCCGATCTTGATCGCGGTACCTGCTAGCGGACATGCCTGGTAACACGCACCACAGGTCCTACCATGGTAGCTGTAGCACATGGCCTTGTTGACCCGCGCAACGCCCATGGCCACGTTCTGCAGCCAGCTTTCGCGGGTGTTTTCGAACGCTTTGAGGGCCCCGGTCGGGCAAGCCTTACCGCACTCTCCGCATAGGATGCATGCGCGTGTCCGAGGCTTGATGAACGGCGTGAATGCAAGGGCGAGGCCCGCCTTCAAGTCGTGAAATTCGATGCAGCCATTGGGGCATGCGTTTCCACACTTCATGCACCGCACGCACTGCTTGACAAAGGCTTCCTCCGGAAGCGCGCCGGGTGGCCGAAGCCAGATGCCCGGAAGCAGCCGCCGAGCCCGGGAGAGCCACAGGCCGAGCAGGCCCATGGCCGCCGCGATCAGTCCGCCCAGTAGCAGGCGTCGGCGGTCCGTACTTACCCGCATCGCGGAAGGTGCGTCCGGTGCGTCCACCACCGGCAGTTTGCGCTTGTCCCCAGCCACCTCGTCAAAGTATGCGCCGCTTGCTCTGTGTCAACGCAACTAGAATCCTTGACCAACGATCTCGCCTCCAAATGAGTCAAGTTTGGGGAACTCACCATTCTCTGTTGGCGTTGTATCAAGGATTCTAAGTCGCACCTGCGGTGCTCCGGGCAGTGATGGGA
>JAPPOR010000480.1 GCA_028817905.1 Myxococcales bacterium | reverse complement strand
TGATGCCATTGGCGCGCATTCGCGTGGCCGCATCTGTAGGATGATGTCGGCCCTGGAAGGGGCGCTACTTGACGCGCTGCAGGAAGCGGAAGCCGTCATCGGTCTCGATCAGCCGACTGATTCCGCCTACCGCGAGTCCCATGACCGCGTCGAGGGTCGGCTCGGGCAAGCCGTGGAGCTCCAGGGTCCCCAGGTCCAGGTCCGCGTCGCTGAAGCGCATGGCCAGATCCGCGAAGTCGGCTCCTGGTAGGCAGGCGCGTGCACGCAGTTTCTCGGCGCGCTCCAAGGCCTGCTCGCGGCTGCGGCGGACGTTGCGCGGCGCCCGGCGCGCCCCGCGGAAGCACACCAGTATTTGGCGCAGCTGCATCACGTTGGGGATGCCGCTGGGCAACGCCACCGCCGTCTGCTGGATGTCGATCTTGGCCTTCGCCTTTTGGTCCGCGAGCTTGATCGCGTCCTGCACCGCCCACAGCAGGCTCTGGTGGGACAGGTCCGATTCCACCAGCTGACCATTGATGACCACGGCCGGACTGCTGGTGGCCCCCTGGTTGCGCGCCTGTTCCCGAATGGACATGACTGTGCCCCGGTGCACCCGCGCGCGCATGGCGTGCCGAAAGCTCAAGGTGTTGAGCCCAAGACTCATGGCCAGCTCGTCGAGCACCTCCATCGTGATCTTTCGACGCTGGAGCAGCAGTCGATCGTGGAAGATCCAGAAGGCTTCACTGCCTTCGCGCTCGTAGGCTTCACGCGTCGCTTCGGCGGTTAGCCAGGCGATGTTCTTATCCGAGGGGGGCAGCGGATACATGGTGACCCGCAAGCAGTCGCGGTAGTCGTGCAGGATGTCCATCACGCGTTGGGAGATGCGGCGAGACAGGGCGCAGGAAAGATCCACGTACAGGTCCAACTGCACGAGCGGTTCGTTCGTGCCGCGCGTCGGGTGCTGGATCTGGGGCTCCTCGACCGGGTGCTCACTCGCGGCGGCAGGATGGGCACTGACCGGCTTCTGCGGGGTTCGCCCGGACGCTTCGCCGCTGCGTAACGTGAACATGCCAACGCCGCTGATAAGCGTTCCCAGCAGGCCGAAGAATGCGAGTTGACCCAGGGACACCGCACTGCTCGCGTATAGCAGCAGGCTCAGGAGCATCAGGGCGGCACCCAGGATGCTCGCGACGAGTGGACCGTGGGTGGCTATGCCCGTCTGCGGGATCAGGCTCGAGACGTCAGATGGCAAGCGCTGCTGCACCCCGCTGTCGTGATGGACTGTGAAGCGGGTGATCTCGCCTTTGCCCCGCTGAGCCGGCAGGGAGTCGGCTCGCACCAGGTGGGACAATTCCGACAGTAGAGCGCTGGCATCGCGGGGTCGACGGTCGGGATCCTTGTCCAGGCAGCGCATCACCAGAGCTGCGAGCTCGGGCTCGACGTCCCCGACCAGGCTCGACAGCTCGGGCGGATCTGCGGTGCAGGCATGAACCACTACCGCGTGTGCGGTTTCCCCGGTGAAAGGAGTACGCCCGCTGAGAGCTTCGTACATCAGAACACCCATCGCCCAGATGTCCGCTGCGGGCGTAGCATCGCGGGCGTTCATCGCTTGCTCCGGGCTCATGTAGTGGGGCGTGCCCATCGCCGTACCTGTCTGGGTCAGGCCGCGGCGCTCTTCGTGGCCCGCGATGCCGAAGTCCAGGAGTTTGACGCGCGTGGTCGCGCTGGTGTCGACCACGAAGATGTTCTCTGGCTTGAGATCGCGATGCACGTAGCCTTTGGAGTGGGCCACGACCAAGGGGTCGAGTGCCTCGACCAACAGGTCAAAGATCTCGCGAGGCGCTGTGTGGCTGTCGTCCATCACGGAACGCAACGTGCGACCCCGCAGCAACTCCATCGCGATGAAGCAGTGACCGGTCGTTGGATCCACATCCGCGTCGAACACGTCCACGACGCCGGGGTGACCGAGCTCGCTCGCAACCCCCGCCTCGATCCGAAAGCGTGCCTGCGCCTCGGGGTCCGAGCGTTCGATTACCTTGACCGCCGCCTCCCGGCGGGTTTGTACGTGACGGGCGGTATAGATCCTACCCATGCCTCCGTCGGCCAGAGGTCGGATCACCTCCCACCTGCCGCCGATCAGCTGGGGATCTTGGCGCACGTGTTCCGGTGTGCCTGGGACCAGGGTCACGTTGAATCGTACGGTCGTGCCGCAAGTCAACTTGAGTGCTGGGGAGGATAGCGACCCAATCGAATCCCTACAGCCCGAGGCGACGCGATCCGTTTCAAGGATCCAAGCTGCCAGAGGCTGGTGCTGGAGGAGGCTCAGTTGATGCGGAAGTTCAAGTTTGCGGTGCTTGCCGCCGTCCTTGTCGTTCTGTGTGGGCGCGGAGGGGCGCGTGCCGAGGGGGTGGAGCTCCTACAGCGCGTGCGCCTGGGGGTTGCCAGCTACGAACTCACAGAGGGTGGGGTGGTTTCCATCATCGCAGAGCTAACCGACTTCCTCGAACGAGCCTCCGACGAAGACCAGAACCTCGTGCGAGAGGTCGCGTTTCTGAGGGCGGCCGCCAGCGCGGACCTGCTCTTCATTGCCGCCTACACGGGCGATGATGGCCTGCGCTCGCGGCTCGCGGAGGCCTGGCACTACCCGGAGTCGCTGCGTGCTGACGTCCTGGCGGCGCTGCGGCAGGCGGATGGGATCTACCAGCCGCCGGCCCGCCGTATCGAGCGCGCGATGGCGTTGATCGCTTCCGACGGAGAGCTGGCCGAGGACGGGATAGGCGGCGTGAGCGGTTCGTGGCGGGACATCATGCGATTGCGGCAGGGGGCCATGGCGCTGGACTCCGCCGCGGGTCCAGAGCAGGTGCTGTCGACGCTCGGCAAGGACCCCTGCGCCGGTATCGAGGGGGGCTGCGACGAACTGTTCATGACCTTCGACGGTCACAGTCGGGCCGCCTTGGCCGGTCTGCAGGGTCTGGGAAAGGCTATGGGGCGCTTGCGAGCCGCACGGGAGCAGGGGGACCCGCTCGTGGGTGCCCTTGCGGAGGACCTGGAGCGCAACTACGCACGCATCGCGCGCGTGGAGCTTAGGCTACGCCCGATGCTTCGCCCCGGGGCGCATGTGGAGGCCGAAGGCGACAAATTGGGGCGCGTGCCCGTCGACCTACTTGTCCTGCTGTATGAAGACTCGCTGCAGTACGGCTACGTCCCCCGCGTATCACTAGACCAGGACGGGAAGCTCGCGACCCATGCGAGTGCGGTTCCGTCTCTTCCGAAGACCAAGAGCGTGCGGTATCCCGCCGAGTTTCGACCCTTCATGCGGCCCATCTCGGTGGTCGTGGACGCCCTACGCTCAGACGATGTCGATCCCAGTACGATGGCGGTGGGCGTGACGGTCGCGCCCGGCGTGCCTTCGCACATCCTGGGTCGGGCGCTGCTTTCGCTCCGCAGGGCCGGCTTTGACAAGCCCGCAATCATCGGGCCGGGGCAGAGGGGTGGACCACAGGGGGTGCCCCTGCGAGTGATGGCCGCGAGCGAGGTCGAGGCTCTGCGACCTCAGCCTCAGGTGCTGCTTCGGGTTCGCCTCGGTGGATACTCCCTGCGCATGGGATTCGGCCTAATGGACATCCCTCGCATTCGGGGAGATAAGGGGTTTAGCTTCGATACCGCCGCGCTCGAGGACCGGGTCAGCCGACGCAAAATCCGCAGTGCCGCAGTCAGTTTCATGGGCAATGTGGCGGTGGAGAATCTGTTGGCCGCTGTCTGGCGCGTGGCCCCCGAGGGAAACTCCTTGAACTTCGTGGTGCAGTAGGGGCGGTACGCCCCGATGGGCCTGCCCGGGGCGAACTGGGGCACCGACGAGACGGGTCCGGGCGGTCCCTTGATCTATACGCGTAGGTGTAATAGCGGTTTGGTAGATTGCCGCGTCTACGTCTCGTCTCCGCCTGTCAGTTCTGTGGGCCGATGTGCTTGTGGGCCGCGCTGTTTGCTGCCGGCTGCGGCGATGGCTCCGTGGGCGGGGGGAGCGAGCACCCGGTGGCGGCTCCGGATCTTCCGGCCTCCATGCCAGCGTCACCTTCGCCTGATCGGCCAGCCGTTTCTTCCGCCGGCGACACGGGTCCGCCCGTAGACCTGGTTCGCGATGCAGGGGCTTCGGAACGGTCCATCGACCCGGTTCCGGTAGCAGCTGGCGTGGTTCCCAAGGACGCCTATGTCGCCGACGAGGCGCTTCTGTTTACACCCCCGCGAGGACTCCTTGCTGCGCCGACCACGCTCACGTTGAGCACGAACGTGCCGGGCGGCCAAATTCTCTTCACCCTGGATGGTACGCCGCCGTCGCCCGGCCATGGGATGCGCTATGGAGGCCCGATCCCAGTCGCCACCACTTCCATGGTGCGAGCGGTGGTTGTGGTCGCCGGTGTGGCGAAGACGCCCATCGCTACGCATACCTACGTCCTTGCCGCGGATGTCCTGACACAAGGGGATGAGCGCCCCGAGGGGGACTACGTGTTCTGGACTACTGAGATGGACTCCCTCGTTACCGATGATCCCGCATACAGTGAGATGATCGAAGCTGCGCTCGGCTCCCTCGCTTCGATGTCGATCGTCGCCCCGGAGGCGTCGCTCTTTGGGCCTGCGGGAATTCATCGGGGCAATAACCTCACAAAAGAGGATGACCCTCCGCATCCGGACTGGGTCGACGAGGTCAACGTCAGTCTCGAGATGTTCTACGCGCCTAACCACCCACGGCAGACCGCGGGCGGTTTTCAGATCGACTGCGGTCTGAAGATCCAGGGCGGTGCGGGTAGATGGGACAACGGCCAACATGATCGCAAGCAGTCGTTCGGACTGCGGTTTCGTTCCGACTATGGCAACGCAAGCTTGAACTACCCGGTTTTCGAAGACGCGCCACTGAACGCAGATTCCGAGGCGGGAAAATACGACAAGCTGATTCTGCGAGCGGGCCACAACAAGTGTTGGGGAGCGGCTTGGGACAACGAAAAGACGGTGTACACGCGCGATCAACTGGGCAGAGACCTGCAACTCCAGATGTCTGGCATTGGGGCACGCGGTACCTTTGTGCACCTGTATCTCAACGGGCTCTACTGGGGACTCTACAATCTTACTGAGCGTCCAGACGACGCTCACGCCTCCAACTATTTGGGCGGGAAGGAGGCCGAGTACTACGTCGGCAAGGCCAAGGGGGGGCATGTCGAAGGCGACAGCACGCGCTTCGAGCACTGGCGGGACACGGTTGCCGCCGGCAGCGACTTCGACGAGCTTCGGGCCTATCTTGCCGTCGACGAGTACATCGACATGTGCCTGATCAACGTGTACGCGGCGACGGGTGATTTCCCCCAGTACTACTTTGGTAATCGCTTCGGGGCGCAGCCCGGGCCGATCTACTTCTACAACTGGGATCTCGAGGATGCGTTCGGCGGGGGCAGCCGCCGCTCGGGCGATCCATCCATCGACCGCGTGGAAGACTGCTACGAGTTCAAGACGATGTGGGAGAACTATCCGGAGTTCCGCGATCGTCTGGTAGAGCGTGTGGACCTGGCAACGGCCCCCGGTGGTGCACTGAGTGATGAGAACGTGGTCGCGCGCTGGGGCGAGCTCAACGCCTACATCCAAGACGCGATCGTGCTCGAGTCCGCGCGCTGGGGTGACGAACGCATCGATGAGACCGGCGAGAGGTACACACGCGACGAGCACTGGGTTCCCGCTCGCGACGCGGTAACGGACGACCTCGAGGGCCGGGCGCAGAAGCTGATCGACGAGCTCAGAGGCAACTCGCACGCTGGGGTGCCGTTCTATCCAGCACAGTGAGCGGTGGTAGGCCGCGCCCCGCGGAGTTGCGTGGACCGACGCGAGTCTATTGCCCCGGGCTGGAGATCAGGCGGGGGATCGAGGGGGTCCGGATGCGCTCGCCGACCAGCGCCTGTACCTTGTGGATGTCAAAGGGCTTTTCGAGGAGCTGGTTGTCGACCGTCGCGACGAAGTCTTTGGCGCGTTCGGTGAAGGCGCCTCCGGTCATGAACACGAAATGGTCTTCCATGCCCGGGTCGCGTTCTTTGACGGCGGCAAATAGGTCCATGCCGGACATGTCGGCCATCATCAGATCGCAGAAGACGATGTCAAAGCGGGGTGGTTCAGACAGAAGCTGTAGGGCTTCGCGGCCGCTCAGGGCGACCGCGACGTCGTGGTTGCGCAGCGCGCGCTGCAAGGCTCGGGCGACGCTCGGCTCGTCGTCGACAATCAGGATCCGGGCGCCGGTGGGTGGCGGGGTTGGCGGGGTACTCAGCTGCTTGACGATGGCGGCCACCGGCCTTGCGGCCAGCGGCAGTACCACGGTGAAGGTGCTTCCCCGTCCCGGGGTACTGCTGACCTTCAACTCCCCGCCGGCGTTGCTGACGATGTTGTGGCAGATGGAAAGACCCAGGCCAATGCCCACACCGACAGGTTTGGTCGTGAAGAAGGGATCGAAGATGCGGTTCTTGACGTCGTCGGGGATCCCCGGGCCGGTGTCACTGAACTCGATGATGGCGGTCGGGCCTTCGAGCCGGGTGGCCACGGTGATGCGATTGTCAGCGGCTTGCCCGACGGGCAGGCTTTGGGCCGCGTTGACGAGCAGGTTGAGGAAGACCTGACCCAGCCTGGCTTCGCTTCCGGCAACGGCGGGGAGGTCGCCGTAGCGCTTGACGAGCTGAGCCCGGTGGCGAATCTCGTTCCAGGCCATGCTGATCGAACCGTCGATGACCCGATGGACATCGCGGGTAGCCTCACTGCCATCGTCGGCGCGCGAGAACGATTTCAGGTCACGAACGATGACACGAACGCGCTCGGCGCCGTCGTCGGCCTGGGCGAGCAGTTCGCGGATTGCGTCCAGTCGCTCAGGCGGCAGGGCCTGGGCAGCCTCTTCCACCTCTTCCCCAATGAACGAAAGGTTGGTTAGCACGTAGGCAAGAGGATTGTTGATCTCGTGGGCGATCCCCGCGGCCAGGGTTCCGACCGAGACCATGCGGTCGGCCATCATGAGCTGCTGCTCCATGCGCTTGCGCTCGGCGACGTCCCGGAAGACGGCCGCCACGGCAGGCTCGCCATCGAACTCCAGGGGGATTGCGACCTCCTCCATCGTGGCGACCGTTTGGTTGCGCGCCCGCAGTCGCAGTTCCCGCGCAGGAGACGGTTCGCCTGAAGAAAGCATGTCTTCAATGCGCCTGCGCTCCTCCTCCTCGTCTTCGGGGGCGATCAGGTCGATGAAGGGACGTCCGATCAGCTCTGCCGGTGATGAGTGTCCCAGTAGGGAGAGAATCGCCGGATTGGCGTACACGATGCGACCCGCGCGATGTGCGATAATGCCGTCCGGCGAACCCTCGATCAGTGCGCGAAAGCTGGCTTCGGAGCTGAGCAGAGCCTCCTCGGTCAGTTCTCGGCGGGCCCGCTCCAGCACCGTACGTTCCGCGATCGCCAGGCGGGTGGTCAGGGCGGAGTCCTCGATCGGCTTTGTCAGGTAGTCGTCTGCACCCGCGTCGAGGCCCGCGATTAGGTCTTCCGGCTTGTCCTTGCACGTCGCCAGCAGGACGACGGGCGATTCGCCTCCCGGCAGCGCTCGGATCCGACGGCACAGCTCGAGGCCATCCATGCCAGGCAGCACCCAGTCGATCATCACGAGCGGGAAGGGCATGGTCGTGTGGATGGAGAGCGATGGCTCGGCGGCATCGCACTCGGTCACATGGTGACCACGCGAGCGCAGCACGCGCACGATATTCGCCCGCGTGATCTCATCATCTTCGACAACCAGAACTCTCATCCGGTGCCTGTGATGGCTTGGGTCGCCATGCTCTCCCGGCAGCTAAGGCCTACTGGGCCAGCAAGTATTTAACGACCAGCTCAGGCAGTCCTTGATAACAGTGTAGCGAACGACGCGCAGCCGATCACCGAGGAACCGACGAGCCCGTGACGCGCATGTGGGCGCTTGTGGAGATGGGTCCACCACCCCACGTTGGCGTGGGGCCGATCGGAGCGAGCCGCTCTAGCCCGATCATGTATGACTACGACGCCGCCTCGCTTGTCCTTCGACTCCACAGGGCTTTCGCCGCCCTAGAAAATACAGGCAGTATTCCCGTCGGTCGTCGAAAGCCCTGTGAAGCCGAATTCCTGCGCGATCCGACGCCGAAGTCATGAATGATCCGGGCTGGGCCGTCGGGACTGTCTGCGACGGCCTTTGGTGCCTACTCCTGGATGCCCTGCGCCTGCATGGCCTCGGTCAAGCGCTCCACGGCTCGCTTCTGGAGCTGAGAGGCGCGCGACTCCGTGATGTCGAGCTGGTCGCCGACTTCGCGCAGGGACATCCCCTGGAACAGCCGGAACTTCAGCACGCTGCGCTGACGAGGCGTAAGGGTTTCCATGGCTGCGATCAGCCGGCGCCGCTGTTCCTTGCGATGCGCGGTGTCGTCTGGCATGGGGGACTGTGCGTCGCAGATACGACTCATCAGCGGGCGACCGTCCGCTCCCGGGCAGTCCAGTGAGAAGAGCTGACGAGCCGCCACCGCGCGCCCGCGCTCGGCTTCTTCCTCAGACTCCGTTTGGCCGGAAGCGTAGCGCATGGCGAGGCGCAGCTCGTCGCGGGTGCGAATGTCGAGCCGCCGAATGGCGTCGATCATGCGCTGGCGGATACGTGTGTTGACCCACGTACGTTCCGAGACTCCGAAGCCTTGGTAGGACTCCAGCGCCTCCAACACGGCCAGGCGTCCTTCCGCGCAGAGGTCGTCTTCGTCGATCGCCTGCCCGCGTGATACGGCAGGTCTCAAGCGCGTGGCGATTCGCTGGACGTCGTTCTCGTACTGGGTCAGTACCTTGCGGGCTTCAGCGTTCGACCATCGCTTGCTTTTGTCACCTGGCATGCAGTCACTCCTTCTCGCGGGGTGACGGCACTTCACGATTCGTGCCACCGATATCAGGGGGATCGCCCTGTCGGAAAAGTGCAGTAGCTTCAGGCCCGTGGCTGTTTCGGGTGACTTCCGCACCCCTGTGGACGGGGAGTGGTGCGATGGTGGATTCTTCCACTCGCTGGGCAAAACTCACCCCCCTACGGTGTAGGCCAAAGAGCGCTACCGATGCACCCGCGACGTCCGCGGGTGTACGTCTCTTGATCGCCTGTGCCTTGCCCCGGCGCTCCCCGAACGCAGTACGAGGGCCGCGCGGCAGCCGCCCTCGGCTCGCTTGCGGGATGCCAGGGGGCCGTCGACTTGTGAGGGAGCGCACGAAGGTAGTTCTTCCGTGAGACCCGCGTGAAACCGGCGCCGTCCGGGCCGCGTCACCTACTTCACTGGAAGTCGACGTCGATGAAGGCGGGCGCTGGCTTGGCGAAGTAGTAGCCTTGCAGGAGGTCGGCGCCCAGCTCGACGAGCACTTGGCACTCCTCCTCACATTCGACGCCCTCGGCCACGACCTCGAGCCCCATGTCGGCGCACAGCTGCGTCATCGAGCGGACCAGGCGCTGCTTCGTCGCCTCCTTGTGCACATCACGCACAAGGGCCATGTCCAGCTTCACGACATCCGGTTCGAGCAGGGCGAAGCTGGATAGACCCGCGTAGCCCGCGCCCAGGTCATCCACGGCGATGCGGAAGCCCAGTTCCCGCAGTTGGGCGACCCGTGATCGGACTGCGGGGACCTGGTCGAGCGAGGCCCGTTCCGTCACCTCCAGCACCACCCGATCGGCGATGGCGACCAGGGGGGAGTTTGGGTCCACCAGCGTTTCGTCATTGAGGTCGAGCACGTGCAGGTTGAAGAAGAGCAGGCCCCGCGAAGGGTCGTCCGCCATGGGGCCGGGGGCCATGACGCGAATGCGACGATTCAGCTCGACCGTTCGATTGAGTCGCTCGCCCGCTTCGAAGAGGTGCCCAGGACTGGGCATTTCGGGCTCGCCCGAGCGCACCAGGGCCTCGTAGCCGGCCACCGTTCGTTCTGACCAGCGGACGATCGGTTGATAGAAGATCTTGAGCTTCTCGAGCGCCGAATCGTAGACAGCCCCCAGTTCCGCCTTCTCGGCATCGCTCTGGCTGACCTCGCCCAGGACGCGGAAGGCCTCGCGCTTCATGCGCGCGAGTTGATGGAGGTGAACCGCCCACCCAACCTTCTTGCGCAGGGTGTCGGGACTGACCGGCTTGACCAGGTAGGACAGGGCTCCGTACTCGACCGCGGGAATCGCGGTTTCGACCGAGGGGTCCCCGGTGACGAGGATCACCGGAACCTCCATGTCCTGCTCACGGATGACCTTCAGTAGTTCGAGCCCATCGGTGCCGGGCATGGAAATGTCGCTCAAGACGGCGTCGTAGCGGTTGGAGCGGACGCATTCGACCGCCTCGGCGCCATCCGACACCGCCTCGACCTGATAGCCGCACGCTTGCAGGATGCGCTGAAATGCCCGAACGACCGCCGGCATGTCGTCGACGACCAATACCCGTGCCGGCCCGCGGCCCTCCCCGGGGCTGGGCGCCGCAACCGCAGCTTGAGAATCCATGACAGACTTTGATTCGGCATTCGCGCGACACTCCTTTATAGGGTACGTACGAAATTCCGAACGCATACACTGTGAGCGCTGCGCGGGATTCCTCCGCATATTCGGGATGGTGGCTCCGGTCGCTATCTCGGCACCCGCGTATCGGGGTCAAGATCGTCGCGCATCGACCGAGAATTGTAGTCGGCGCGTGATGCCACGGAGGTAGAGGGCATAGATGGACTTGGCGACGCCCATCGGCATGGTGCTCGCATTTGGATTGATCATCGGGTCTATCCTGATGAACGCGAGCCTGACTTCCTATATCGATCCACCCAGTGTGCTGATCGTCGTGGGCGGGACGATCGCGGCGGCGCTGGTGGCCGAGAAGTTGCAGAACGTAACGGGAGCCATCAAGGTCGTGAAGAACGCATTCCGGCAACCGCCGGGGGATCCGATCGCAACGATCGACAAGATCCTAGAGTTGTCGAATATCGCTCGTCGTGAAGGGGTCCTGGCTTTGGAGAGCCAGGTTGTGGAGGACCCCTTCCTGGCCAAGGCCCTGCGCAAGGCGGTTGATGGGCTGCCGCAGGAAGAGATCCGCGAGGCCCTAATGGCGGAACTGCTCGCGATGAAGGATCGTCACAAGCGGGGGCAGAAACTCTTCAAATTCATGGCGGCGACCGCTCCCTCCATGGGCATGATCGGTACTCTGATCGGCCTGGTGCAGATGCTCCAGTCACTACAGGACCCTTCGTCGATCGGGCCCGCCATGGCTGTCGCTTTGCTCACCACCATGTACGGGGCCATTCTCGCATTTGTGGTGTTCGGGCCGTTGGCCGAGAAGCTCGAGCGCTGGTCCGACCAGGAAGGCGCTGCGATGCTGGTCGTGATCGAGGGCATGGAGTCGATCGTGAAGGGCCAGAACGCGGCGATCATCAAGGACAAGCTGGAGGCGCGTTTGCCGCCCACCGACCGCCGTCCTGAGGAAGAAGAAGCGGCCTAGGACGGCACCCCGTGGCACTCGAACCGGACATGCTGGATGGGGATTGCGAGTGCGAGGAAGGTGCGCCCGCATGGATGGCGACGTTCTCCGACCTTGCCACCCTGTTGCTGACCTTCTTCGTGCTCCTGTTGAGCTTTGCCGAGATGGACGTCATCGAATTTCGAGAAATGCTGGGGTCGGTGCGGGAAGCCTTTGGTGTGCAGTTCGAGCACCCAGGCCACATCGAGGCCCTTTCGACCACCGTGGTAGAGCTCAATGACCACGAGCACGTTCCCTGGACACCGCTCAACCAGCGTCAGGTTAGCGCCGTGCAGGCGATCAAGCGCTTCATTCGCCAGCGCAAGATGGATGGGGAAATGGAGGCGGGCCTGTCCGAGCAGGGTGTCTTCGTGCGGCTCAAGGATAGGCTCGCCTTTGGTGTCGGGGATGCTGACGTGGCCGAGGCGGCCAAGTCGGTGTTCAAGGCCGTGCACCAGCTGGTAAGCGCCTTCCCCGAGGGCCTCACGATCGAGGGGCACACCGATGACGTTCCGATCAAGAGCTCACGCTACCCATCCAACTGGCACCTGTCCTCCGCCCGTGCGATCGCCGTGCTCAGGTACCTCGAGAGTATCGGCCCCCTACCCAAGAACGTCAGCGTGGTCGGGCACGCGGATCGTCAGCCGCTCGTTCCCAACAACAGCGCGGAAAACCGCGCGCGCAACCGGCGGGTCGAGTTCGTCTTTCAGGCGTCGGAGCTCGCGAAGAACAAGGACAGCCTCAAACGTGCGCAGGAGATGATCAAACGTGCCGAACAGGCCGACGCTGCCTCCAAGCCTCCCAAGACCGCCGCGCCAGGACAGGCCAGCGGGCAACCCGCTGGCGACCCAGCCGCCGGGGGCAGCGCGGGCGGCGCGCAGGATGAGCCCTTCGTGAAGCCGCTCAAGCCGGTCGTGTCTGAATAGGGCTTACCCCTTTCGTTGCATCGCGTACCGAGCGCCTCATGACCGAAAGATTTTTTTGAAGTAGCGCATCAAAAAAATCCCTAAAGCTGGCGGGACGATCGACGCCCCCCAACGGCATGCTTCCCAACAATTAGGTTCTCCCGCGTAAAGAATTCTACAGCGAGGGCGTTTTCTATGTCCTGAAGGGGTGACAATGCACCTGGGCATCAACGGAACCATCCTCGTCGTCGAAGACGACCCACGCATGCGCGTGGCCGTGTGCAGGCTGCTTGCACGAACGGAGCTCGAGGTCCTGGAGGCCGACACGTGTGCGGCCGCCGGGCGTGTACTGGATGAGCGCGCGGTGGACTACATCCTCACGGATGTTCATCTGCCGGACGGGCTTGGTTTCGATCTCCTGGAGCGGGCGCGTGGGATGGAGTCGGCTCCTGGCGTCGTCGTCATGACTGGCGATGAGAGCGTGGCCACGGCGATCGGTGCCCTTCACCGGCGCGCCGACGACTACTTGATCAAGCCGTTCTCATACGAGGCTCTGGTGGCGGCGCTGGAGCGAGCCCACGGTAGGTCGACCTCCGCGAAGGCCGATGTACGCGTACACGCCAAGCGCGACGAGCGCGAGGCGTCCGAGTCCCTGTGCGCCTGGAGGGCGCGATATGCGCCGAAGATCTTGGGCGAGGATCGGCAGATCACGCGCGTCTTCGATGTGATCCGCCGCGTGTGCGACACCGACTGCTCGGTCTTGATCACCGGTCAAAGCGGCACAGGCAAGGAGCTTGTCGCAAGGGCGCTGCATGATGCCAGCGACCGTAGCAAGCGCCCGTTTGTGACTGTGAACTGCGCTGCGATTCCCGAGAACTTGCTCGAGAGCGAACTGTTCGGGCATGCGCGGGGCGCTTTCACGGGTGCGACGGCACCGCGTGTCGGGCGCTTTGCGGCCGCGGACGGAGGCACCCTGTTTCTCGATGAGATCGGCGAGTTGCCATTGGCCTTGCAGGCCAAGCTGCTGCGGGCGGTTCAAGAGAAGGAGATCACGCCCGTGGGCGAGAGCCGCGTGCGCCGGGTCGATGTGCGGGTCGTCGCCGCCACCCATCGTGACCTCGAGGCGATGGTTGAGGCTGGTGAGTTCCGCGAGGACTTGTTGTATCGCGTGCAGGTGGTCCCCATCGAACTGCCCTCGCTGTGCGATCGTGCTGGTGACATTCCGGCCCTGATCGAAGCATTCGTCGCGCGCGCAAACCAACGTCGCGGTCGCGACATCGTTGGCATCAGCGACGAGGCCATGGAAGCGCTTTGTGCCTACGGTTGGCCCGGCAATATCCGGCAGTTGGAGAACGTCATCGAGCGCATGGTGCTCTTGCGCGGTGAGGGGCTCCTGGATCTCGAAGATCTTCCAGCGAAGATCCGCGATGGGGGTGTTGCCCCCCGGCAGAAGGCGGCCCTCGAGCTACCGGAAGCCGGGATCGACCTGCGTGACGCAGTGGAGCAGTTCGAAAACCGCCTCATTTTGCAGGCGCTCGAGCGCACCGGCTGGAACAAGAACCGGGCCGCGGCGGTTCTGCGCATGAATCGCACCACGCTTGTCGAGAAGCTCAAGAAGAAGAATCTCGCCGACGAGCGCAGCGCGGTGGCGTGAACAGGCGCTTTTTGACGCCTGCGTCACCGGCTTGTCGCCGCCACCGTGAACGGAAGGGCCCAGGCGACGAACCGCAAAGGCTTTCCGCGACTCGCAGCGCCCCATGCGATGGCATGCGACTTGCTCTAGTAGGTCCCTGTCATGTCTGAGTTGTTTTCAACCGTGGGCGTCCTGCATCGGGCGCTCGACTACCATGCCGAGCGGCACAACCTGCTGTCGTCCAATGTCGCCAACGCCGACACCCCGGGGTTTCGGCCGGCCGAGTTGCTACGCGTCCCCGAGGAGCACGTTGCAACCAATCTGCCGCTGGCCCGCACCAAGGAGGGCCACCAGCGGCCCGAGCACGCCGTGGGAGACCCGCGTTTTTCTGTGCTCGAGGACGAGAGCGCACCGGTGGGGGCCGATGGTAACGCCGTCGCGGTGGACCGCGAAATGGCCAAGGTGTCGGCCAACAACCTGCGCTACGAGGGTGCGGCTCGTCTCGTGAAGGCGAAACTGGCCATGATCCGCTACGTGGCGGGCGGGGCCCAGGGATAGGGGAGATAAGGGATGAATCTGTTTAGTGCCATGGAAATCGCTTCCTCGGGGCTGAGCGCACAGCGTCAGCGCCTCAACGCCCTGTCTTCGAACCTTGCCAACGCTCGCACGACCCGTACCCCCGAGGGCGGCCCATATAAGCGGCTGGATCCCATTTTTCAGGCAGTGCCAGTGGCCACCCGGTTTTCGGACCTGGTCAATGAGAAGGCGGCGCAGGCTGCGCACGTCGTTACGGTTCCCGAGATTCGGCAGGATCAGGCGCCGCCACAGACACTGTACGACCCCAACCATCCGGATGCGAATGAAGAGGGTTTCATTCAGCTTCCAAACGTCAACGTGGTGCAGGAGATGGTCAATCTCATCACCGCCTCACGTTCTTACGAGGCCGGCGTCAACGTCATGAAGACGCTAGGCGGCATGGCGCGCTCGGCGCTCACGATCGGGTCCTGAGCATGCCGGCACCAGTCAACCTAGAGCAGCACCTGTTGAAGTCTCCGCTCGTGGAGCGGGCGCGGGAGATCACCAACAAGCGAACAGAGGCAACCCCAAAGGGCGAGTTCGTCGAGCGCTTGGCGGAGTTCATCGGCCAGACCGACGACTCCCACCGCGATGCCATGCAGAAGGTGGAAGCCCTTGCCGAGGGCCGTTCTCACGACCTTCATGGGACCATGATCGCGATGGAGGAAGCCAATATTCAACTGCGGCTGCTGGGTACGGTTCGCAACAAGGCAATCGAGGTCTACCGCGAGATCATGAGGCTGGGTGCATAGCTTAGATGGCTGAGTGGGCACGGCGATGGAAGCGCGTGAAGGCTTGGTGGTCTGGGCTGACCCCGAGCGCGCGCATCAGTCTGGGGGCGGTGGCTACCGGTCTGCTCGCCGCGTTCGCCTTCCTGATCGTGCAGAACACCGAGCCGACCATGGGAGTCCTGTTCTCGAACCTGTCCCAGGATGACAGCGCCCGCATCGTCGAACGTCTGAGTACGATGGGTGTTCCCCATCGTTACGACGAGGACACGGCCACGATCGTGGTTCCAAAGGGCGATGTCCACGAGACCCGCCTCACCTTGGCCTCCGAAGGTCTGCCAAGTGGTTCAGGTGTGGGTTTCGAGGTCTTCGATCAGCAGCGTTTTGGCGAGAGTGAGTTCTCGGAGCAGGTCAAATACCACCGCGCCCTCGAGGGAGAGCTGGGCCGTACCATCTCCCACCTGGCCGGCGTGCGACGCGCGCGCGTGCACCTCGTGATGCCCAAGCGGTCCCTGTTTGTGAGCAAGGCGCAGTCCGCGAGTGCATCGGTCGCGCTGCACCTCAAGCCAGGCTGGAAGATGCGCGAAGAACAGGCTCGCGGCATCATTCACTTGGTTGCATCGAGCGTACGGGGCTTGGAACCGAGCGGTGTCACGCTGGTCGATGGTGAAGGACGTCGCCTTGGGGGTGGCGACGACAGCGAGAGCGACGTCGCCTCAGATGCGCTGTCATTTCGCCGGGAGATCGAAAAGGCCAAGGAACAGGCAGCCCAGCAAATTCTGGTCACGACGCTCGGGCCGGCACGCAGCGTCGTCAGGGTGGCTGCCGAGGTGAACTTCACACGCGAAGAGCGCACGGAGGAGACCTATGACCCTCAGGGCGTGGCCGCGCGAAGCTTTCAGATCGCTGAAGAGGCGACGGGCGCGGGTGGCAAGACCGTGGGCGGCGTGCCCGGCGCGGTGTCGAATCTGCCGGGGGGCGAGGGCGCAACGGGCGGCCGAGCCGGGCGCGATGGCGTTCTGAAGCGCAGTGAAACACGCAATTTTGAAGTCAGTAAAGTTCTCAAACACGCCGTCGAGCCCGTCGGTCGTGTCGTGCGCTTGCAGGTTGCCGTTGTCGTCGACGGCAAGTGGACGGGCGAGGGTGAGGAACGCTCGTTCGAGCCCATGCCACAAAAGGAGCGCGAGCAAATCAAGGCACTGGTGGCGACGGCAGTCGGTCTCGATGACGAACGCGGAGATCGCATTACCGTGGAGTCGCTGCCGTTCGCCGAGCCGCTGGGTCACGGAGAACTGTCGCTGTTGGAGAAGTTGCTGGGCCCCTATGCGGACCAGCTCCCAACCCTGCTTGCGATCCTGGTGGGCGGAATTCTGCTGATGGTGTTCATGCGCCGGCGTAAGAAATCGGCTCTGCTCGATGGTGATCGCCCGACACCCGAGTTGATGAACGTTCAAGTCAAGGAGATGGGCGAAGGGGCGGCCGAGGGGCTGCGCAACAAGCTCGCCGGCATAGAGGAGGCGGGCGCCTTGCCGGAAGGGCAAGAGCCCGCGCCCGCGCTGGCTCCGGGGGCAAGCGACGCGCAGCAGATTCCTGAGCCGAGGGAAGAAAGCCCCGCGCCCAGTCCGGACAAGATGGAGGAGATCCGGATGCTGGCGTCGGAGCTCGCAGGGCAGGAGCCGGAGGCAGCCGCCCGCGTGATCCGCGGATGGATCGCGGAGGACGAGCCATGAGTGGCCTCGCTCGCAAGGACCCGCAGCAGCAGCGGCCTCTCAAGGGATGCGAAAAGGGCCTCCTGTTCCTCGTCAGTCTCGATGAGGGGATCGCGACCCGTATCCTTGCCCATTTGTCACCGGACGAGGTAAAGGCGCTAAGGGGCGCAGCCGAGGGGCTGACTGAGGTGCACCCGCGTGCGATCGCTTCGGTCCACCGCGAGTTTGCTGAATACGTGGAAAACGGTCTTCCGACCAGTCTCAAGGGCAGCGGCGCTTACTTGCGGCGGCTCGTGGGGCAGGCCCTGGGAGAAGGGAAGGCGGCTGAGCTGTGGTCCGAAAACGTGGATCAGGCGGGCGCAGTTCAGCAGCTAGCCAAGCTCGACGTTCCAAGCGTCTTGGCGCTGATCGAGCGTGAGCATCCACAAACGATCGCCGTGATTCTGTCCCAGTTCTCGCCCGGACGCGCAGCGGAGATCGTCAAGGAGATGGGCCCCGAGCGCCAGGCAGAAGTCATGATTCGCCTCGCCCAGCTGCAGGGTGTGCCCCGTTCCGTGATGCAGGAAATCGAGCAACAGTTCGCGATCGAGCTCGAGAGCATGGGAGACGGTGAGCGGGAAGAAATCGATGGCGTCAAGGTCGCCATCAACGTCCTCAAGCGCATGGAGGGCGAGCGCAGCGAAGCCCTGATCGAGGAGCTGGCGACGTTGGACAACACGCTCGCGGATGAACTGCGCAAGTCGATGTTCACGTTCGACGATCTGATGCGCATCGACACCCGCGGCATGCAGGCTGTGCTGAAGGAGGTTTCGACGGAGACCTTGGTGGTGGCGCTGAAGACTGCCAGTGACGAGCTGCGCGAGAAGGTCTTTGGGGCGGTGTCCAAACGCGCGGCGGCCATGCTTCGGGAGGAGCTGGAGTTGCTCGGCCCCATGCGCGTGTCGGATGTGGAGCAAGCGCAACAGCAGATTGTCGAGCAGGCCCTGAATCTCGAACGCGACGGCCGCATCACGATCGCCGAAGAGGGCGGAGGCGACTATGTCTGATCCAAAACCTCCGCGCTTCGCGCGCGCGAGCGTAAGTGTTCGCACGCCAAGCTGGCTACCCCCCAAGGACAGACCAGCGAGGGTCCCCGAGTTGCTGCGGCCGCCGCGGGTCCAGGTAGAGGGTATTGATGGCGGGGCGGAGGGCGACGCCCAGCCCATGAACGAGGGTCCGGAGCCGGTCGCGTGGACGGCGCCGGTCAGTAGTCAGGGCACGCAGATAAGTTTGCGACCCGAGCAGGCCGAGGCCCACGTGGAGCAGGTCGCGGAGTTGCAGGCGCAGTTGGCCAAGGCGAAGGCCGAGGCGGAGTCGCTCCAGGCGTCGCTGCAAGAGGTTACAGGGGATGCCCAAGAGGCACAGCAACGGTATGCGAACGCCGTCCTGGACCTGGCGAGCGCGCGTTCGGAGGTCTTGGCCGGAATCGAGCGTCAGCTGCTCGAGCTGGCGGTGTTGGTCGCTGAGCAGATCATCGAGGACGAAGTCGCGGGACGGCCGGAGCTACACCGGGTGCTGGTGGAGACGGCCCTCGAGCACATGGCGGGAGATCGCAAGCTCACCTTGCGGGCGTCACCCGACGGCTACGATGCGATCGTCGAGGGCCTGGGTGGAACGGAGGTTGAGCTTTCGGGTGCACAGCTCACGATCAAGGTCGACCGCGAGTTAGGCGGTCTGGGGTGTGTGCTCGAGAGTGACAACCGCCGCGTGGACGGGCGCCTCAGTGAGCGACTTTCGGCGATTCGGCGTAGCTTTCTGGCGGAAAGCCAGCGCCGGGACCAGGAGGAAGCGTCGTGAAAACGGCTGTCGACCTGCTCAGTTATCGCAACGTCCTGGCTGACGCCGCGCCGCCGATCGACGAGGGGCGCCTGCTCAAGGTGGTGGGGCTGGTACTCGAGGCCGGCGGTTGCGAGGCCTCGATCGGCGATGTCTACGCGATCGCCGATCGCGACGGTCACGCCAGCCTGGAGGCGGAGGTCGTCGGCTTGCGCGATGAACGAACATTGCTCATGCCACTCGGTGAAATTCACGGATTGCGTGTGGGGGCGACCCTGCGGAGGATCGGTCGCGCGGCTTCGGTTCGGGTAGGGCGAGAGCTGATCGGACGCGTGGTCGACGGGCTGGGTCGCCCACTCGACGGCAAGCCGATGCCGCTCTTGAGTGCCGAGCGATCGCTGCACGGAAGCCCGCGCAATCCTCTTTTGCGCAAGCCTATCGAGAGACCGTTTTCGGTTGGCGTACGAGCCATCGACGGGTTGCTGACCTTGGGTGAAGGGCAGCGCGTGGGAATCTTCGCTGGTGGAGGTGTCGGCAAGAGTTCGCTGCTGGGCATGATGGTCAGGAATGCTCGCGCCGATGTAGCGGTGGTGGGGTTGATCGGTGAGCGAGGGCGCGAGGTCGAGGACTTTGTCCGCAACACCCTGGGTGAGGAGGGGCTTTCGCATTCGGTGGTTGTCGCGGCCACCAGCGCCGATCCTCCCCTGGTGAGGGCACGCGGCGCGTTGTACGCCAGCGCAGTGGCGGAGTACTTTCGCTCCCGCGGCCTGCGGGTGCTGCTGGTGATGGACAGCCTGACACGCTACGCAATGGCGCTGCGTGAAATCGGCCTCGCGATCGGAGAGCCACCTGCGACCAAGGGGTATACGCCGAGTGTGTTCGCGCTCCTACCGCAGCTCCTGGAGCGGGCGGGCAACGCCACCGGGCGTGGTTCGATCACGGGCCTGTACACCGTGCTGGTCGAGGGCGACGACCTAACCGATCCGATCGCCGATGCGGTGCGTGCGGCCCTGGACGGGCACATTGTGCTAAGCCGGGAACTCGCGGAGCAAGGGCACTATCCGGCGATCGATGTGCCGCGCAGCATCTCGCGCGTGATGCCGTCGATCGTGTCGCAGGAACGTATGGGACTTGCGATGAGCGCGCGCGAAACGCTTGCTGCCTATCGCGAGGTCGCCGATCTGGTGGCGATAGGTGCCTACCGGCAGGGGGCTGTTCCGAAGCTTGACGCCGCACTTACCTGTATGCCGGCACTCGAGGTGTTCCTGAAGCAAGCGACCGATGCGGGTGAGTCGATGGAGGATGCGGTCGGCAGGTTGCGAAAACTCTTCGGCCGGATTGACGCGGCGGAGGGCGCGCAATGAACCGTGACCGGATAAGACGGATCGTGGCAGTGAAGAAGCGTCTGCGAGATGCCCAGAAGAATTTCGTAACCGTGGCCGGTCAGCGCGTGGACGCTGCCGACCAGCGGATCGCGCTGGAGGCTCGCATGCGCGAACTGAAGGTCCAGGAGCTGACGGAGCTTGGAGCCCGGGCAGCACCGGACGTGTCGGCGTCGGCGGAAATGGTCAGCATGGCGCATCGGCGCGTCGAGCAGGCGCGGGAGGCGAGAGAGGTTGCCGAGCGGGAGCTAGACGAGGTTCGGCAGGCGCTTCACGAGGCGACTCGCGAGATGCGCCAGGTCGAAGCGCTTGAGCGGCGCATCGCATCGCGGGTTCAGCTGGAGGCGCGGCGAAGGGAGCAGCGGGAGTCCGACGAGGTGGCCTCGCAGCGAAGGGGGAGCCATGAAGATCGTTAGCACGCCCCTTGAGGAGCTACGGGCGCTACAGCGCTCGTTGCGACTGCCACGCATAGAGGAAACCACGCCGGTGCCGGTGGGTGTGGCGCTGCTGCGAACGGATAGCCCAACGCCGACGTTCCTACGAGCGCTTGAACAGGCTGAGGCTGGACGCGAGCACGGCTGGGAGGGGGAGCGCTGGCCCTTGGACACGGGCCGGCGTTCCGGCGCCACAGCGAATGGGGTGACAGCCACGGCGGAGGCTGCACAACCGGACGGGCAGGTAGACCTCTCTTCCGGGACCGTAGTGACCTTTGTTGAAGCGAGCCATCCGGCGGGCTTGACGGCGCCCCCCGGCACCGGGATCGCCGGAGCGCAGGCAGCGATCGTCGCCCACGTTGTCGGGGCCCATGTGATGGCTGCGGGAAGGGCTGGCGGGACGCCTGGGGACATGAGTCGCCGGGGGACCTCTTCTCCGCCGCCGGTTGTCGTGCAGTTGAGGGGGCACCGGGACCGGGGCACACAGGCCGACCTGGTGCTCCGTCATCCCGAGTTCGGTCGGATCGATATCGCGATCGGCGTCGAAGGCGCGCGCGTATCGTTGAGCGTGAGCGCCGGTACGCGTTTGGGCAGGGCGGCCCTGGCGGAGGCCAAGCCCGAACTAGGGCGCCTGTTGGCGGCATCCGGGTTCGAACTAGTTGAGTGCAATGTTGCGGCGGGTCATCGGGGACCCGTCGCGGAGGGTGGGGGCCCAAGGCGGCACCTAGACCTGGAGGTTTGAGATGCCAATCGATTCGGTAGAGGAACTGAGCATACCGGCCCCGCTGGACAGACGGAATGATCCGCCTCCCAGTCAAGAGCTGGACCGTGAGTCTTTCATGAAGCTGCTCGTGGCCGAGCTAAAGAACCAGGATCCACTGGAACCGCTGCAGGCACGGGAGATGGTGACGCAGCTATCGCAGCTGACCAGCGTCGAAAAACTCATCAACATCGAGCAGGGGATCGCGGCGGTACAGGCGGAGACGGCCGGCGTAGCGAGTACGCAGCTTTCTTCCTTGGTGGGGCGCCAGGTCACGGCGGATGTGAGCGCGGTGGACTTGGGACAGACGGGCGGCGTCACCAGCCAGTTCAATGTCCAGAGCCGCGCGGCCGAGGTGGAGGTGACGATTCGTGAGCCCACCGGCGAGGTGATCCGGGTCGTGAAGCTTGGTGACACCTTCCCAGGGCTTCGGTCGTTCTCCTGGGATGGCAACAACGAGAGCGGCGAGCGCATGCCCCCTGGACGGTACGGCGTCGAGGTCAGTGGCAGGGATGCGGATGGATTGCAGGTGGTCACGAGCACCGAAGTAAGTGGCATCGTTTCGGCGGTGTCCTATGACACAGGATTGCCCCAGCTCGTGATGGGGAACACAAAGGTCATGCTTGGCGACGTCACGTCCATAGCTCAGTAGAAAGGGAAGGTTAGACACAATGAGCATTCTTCGTTCACTTCAGATCGGCGTAGCCGGTCTACGCGCGCACAGTGAGGCGCTCGGCGTCGCCGGCGACAATATAGCGAACGTCAACACGGTCGGGTTCAAGCGCTCCCGGGCCGAGTTCGAGGAGATGATAGGTCGTTCGGTTTCGCGCTACAGTCCTCCCAAGGTGGCGGGCGGCGGGTCACGGATCGGAAACATCGAGCAGATGTGGTCTCAGGGCGCCCTGCTCAACACCGACGCGCCCACCGACCTGGCGATCGCAGGCGAGGGTTTCTTCATCGTCGAGGGTGTCCATCAGGGTCAGGACAGCCGGTTCTACACACGTGCCGGTCAGTTTCAAATCGATCGCGATGGGCAACTGGTGAACTCGGACGGACTGGTGGTGCAGGGCTACAACGTGCGCTCGGATGGCACGATCGAGAGTGCTGTCAGTGATCTGGTGGTGAGCAGCAACACGATTCCGGCCTCGGCAACCACGCAGGTAGACCTGGCGGTCAATCTGGACGCGGGTGAGCAGGTGGGACCGGTGTTCGACGCAACCGACCCAACTGGTACGAGCAACTTCGCGACCAACGTCACGGTTTACGACTCCTTGGGGGCCGCCCATGAGCTGACGGTCTTCTTCCGCAAGAGCGCTTCGAATGCCTGGGAATGGCACGCGATGGTCGACGACGGAGAGCTGACGGGCGGCACCGCTGGCACGCTGACCGAGCAGGCAAGCGGCACCCTGACGTTCAACACGGACGGGGCGCTCGACACGGAGACGACGACTGCAAGCAACTGGAACTTTGTGGACGCCGCGCAGAATCAGGCCATCGCGTTCGACTTTGGTACCAGCTTGACGACCGACGGGGGCGCCACCGGCCTCGACGGAAGCACACAGTTCGCCACGGCCAATACCACGACCGGTCTATCCCAGGATGGCTTTCCAGCAGGCTCGGTGTCGGGATTGTCTATCTCTTCGGATGGGATGATCTCGGGCGTGTTCAACAACGGCCAAATGCGTCCGCTTGGTCGCATCGCCCTCGCCAACTTCACCAACCTGCACGGGTTGGAGCGGTCTGGCCAGGGACTGTGGTCGGCAACTGACGCGTCGGGAGACGTGATGGTGGGCAATCCCGATACGGGCGGCCGTGGATCGATTCTGTCGGGTAGCCTAGAGCAATCCAACGTCGATCTTGGCAACGAGTTCGTCAACCTGATCTCCTATCAGCGAGGGTTTCAGGCCAACTCGCGGGTCATTACGACCGCAGACGATATGTACTCCGAGTTGGTGAATATTAAGCGTTAGTGAAGAAGGGGTTCTCCGCTTGACGCAGCCAGGGCCGCCCGAGAGGGCGGCCCTCTTTTTTTGCCAACGCGCCACGCGACTACTAGCAACCAGCGGCCCAACGAGGCATGTGGCCCAGGCGCCGCCTGCAACCACTGTCTCTTGCAGCCCTTCCCAGGAGCGCGCCAGCGCGACCTAGCGACCTTGTCCAAACGCATCTAGCCAAGGCAACGCGACCAAACTCGACGCAAACGTTCACGGAACGCTGACACAAGGTCGCTAGCTATGCGATCTTTTGCTGGGGGCCTAGGCCGCCGACCGGGATTCGAATCGTGAAGGTGGTCCCCCGTCCTTCTTCAG
>JAPPOR010001095.1 GCA_028817905.1 Myxococcales bacterium | reverse complement strand
CCTCGGGCTTGACCCGTGCGGAGGTGCTTGCGCCTTCGATCCAGCAAGCGAGCGCGCGCCCACCAAGGCTACCCATCGCTCCCGTGTGAAGTAGCTAGCCCGGATGATTCATGAACTCTGCGTCGGATCGCGCAGGGATTCGGCTTCACACGGCTTTTCGGCGACCGACCCACATACTGCCTGTATTTGCGAGGGCGACGAAAGGCGTGTGAAGTCGAAGAACAAGCGAGGCGATGCAGAGTTCATGAATCATCCGGGCTAGCGACCTTGCCCAGAGGCATCCGATCAAGGCAACGCGATCAAACTCGACTCAAACGTCCCCCAAACGTTGACTCAAGGTCGCTCGCGGGGCAGCCGCGAGAGCAAGGCGCGTGCAGCTCGATGTTCCGGTGACAGTTGCAGGGCCTGCTCGAGTTCGGCGCGCGCTGCGTGATGGCGACCGACGTAGGCGCGGGCCCGCGCCAAGTGAAACCGGCTGTCGGGGTCATCCGGTGCGAGCTGCACCGCGCGCTCCAGGGGTGCCTGGGCTGCGTCGAGCCGGCCCATCTGTAGTAGCGCCTGTCCCAGGGCGCGGTGGCCCGGCGCGAACTGGTCGTCGATCGCGAGACCCTTTTGGTAGCGTGCGATCGCTTGACTCGGCTCGCCGGCGAGCAGGTGGGCGCGGGCCAGGTTCATGTGGGCTTCGACGAAGCGCGGCTCGAGCTCGATCGCCCGCCGGTAGTGAGTGATCGCGGAAACGGGTTGCCCGAGCTCGATCAGGACGTTGGCGAGGTTGCTGTGGGCGTAAGCGGCGCCGGGGTCTAGCTGCAGGGCGAGCTCGAGCGCCTTCTGCGCCAGCTCGGGCCTTCCGGTGGTGGCGAACACCGCTCCCAGATTGCTATGGGCGGTCGCGTACTGTGGGTTGCTCTTGGCAGCAGCTTTGTAGTGGCGGGCGGCGCGCTCGAGATCCCCAACTCGCCTGGCAACGTCGCCTAGGCCATTGTGCGCGCGCGGGCTATCGGGGTCCTTGTCCAGGACGTCTTGCCAGAAACCCTCCACGGTTGTCCATGCCGCAAGGCGAGAGTAGGTCAGGGCGCCTAGCGATAGCAGCAGGCAAGCACCTGCGGTCGTCGCGACCTGCTTGACCCTACGAGGCGACCAGGTGTGCGGGGTGGCCATCCCTGCCGCCGCGACCAACGCGTAGCTCAAGAACATGCACGCGCCTACCATTGGCAGATACGTCCGGTACTCGACCATGACCTCGCTGCGCGGCAAAAGCGTGTGCGGGGCGTGCGCCACGAACACCCAGGCGCCGCATAGGCTAAGGAGCGGCCTACGCCGGCGTTCGCGCAGTACCATGAGCACCAGGAGCGAAAGCACGCCGAGGCTGGCCAACGGGACGACAAGCTTGGAGCCCGCACCATCGATCCAAGCACCCTCGGAAAGCACGCTCTGGTACAGGTGGCGGTTGTCTCGACATGCATTCAGCAAGCTGGGCCATGGGACGAGTGCGAGCGCGAGGTAGTGCAGCAGAACCTGGGCCTGTCCAAGCCACGTCCAGCCCAGGTAGCTGACGGTTCCGCCGGTGTGTGTGGGCCCCGCCACCGCCACGACGTGCTCGATGGCGTCGAGGGCTCCCCCTGCGGTGACGGCGGCAGCAGCGAGTCCGATCAGGGCAACGTACAGCAGGCGCAGGGCCGCGAGCCGCTGCCGAACGTGCGCATCGTGAGGGGCAAGCCAGGCCAAAAGCACTGGGATCATCGCGACCAGCGTGATGGCCATTTCCTTCGACATCAGGGCGCAGGCTGCAGTGATTGCAGTGCTTGCGGCGAGCACCGACGCTCTTACACGACTGCCCGCCTGCAAGCCGCTGTTCCGGCGCGGGAGCGCGTCCAGGGTGGCGAATAGCAGCAAGCACGTGCCGAGGTAGAACGTCGTCACCATCAGGTTGGCGCGCGCGTTGGCGTAAGCTACAGCCTCGCTATTGAGGGGATGCAGCGCAAACAGTCCCGCCGCCAGGGTGGCGAAAGGCTCCTGCCTACGGCCGGTCCGCCCCGCCAACGAACGGGCCAGCGCCCACACAAGCAGGCAGTTGGCCAGATGCAGCAGCAGGTTGCCCAGGTGGTACCCGAAGGGGTCAAGGCCGCCTGCCCGGTAGTTGAGCGACAGGCTCAGATTGGGCAGGAGTCGGGTCGCCAGCTCGCGGTAGCCGGTGCCACCGATCAACGCATCGACAGGCGCCGCCAGGTCTCGCAGGCGTGGGTTCTCGACGATCTTGGCCAGGTCGTCGTACTGAAATGCATGGTTGAGGTGGCGACCGTAGATCGCCGCGGTCAGCGCAAGTGTGGTTATGAGTACGACTGGCAGGTGTTTGTCGGGGCGCGTCGGCACGTGTCGTTCACGCGTTGTCGATAGTTGTTCTTCGACGACTACCCTACGTAAACTGGTCTTACGCACGCAGACAACCGCTTCGGAGGGGGCTTCCGGTGCCTGAGCTCATTGTTTTCTTGCGCAGTAAAGAGATCTCGCGGACTCCGGTCATGCTCTCGGAAGTGACGATTGGGCGGGACGCGGCGTGCGACGTGCGAATTGACAACGCGGGGGTGTCGCGCAAGCACGCCGTGCTGTCGTACGCGGAGGGGTGCTTTCGGATCCGCGACGCAGAGAGCGAGAACGGTATCACCCTCAACGGTCGCACCGTCGAGGATGCGAAGCTGCAATACGGAGACGTCGTCGGCATCAACAAGTTCAAGCTTCACTTCTCGGCTGCCGGCGGGGTGCCGCCCGAAATGCTGGAGCCTCCAGAGCGTACGGCGACGGGTGTTGCTCAGAACGTGGTTGCTACCATGACCGTCAATGCGGAAGCGGCGCGGGCGATGCAGAATCGCTTCGTTGCAGAGCGGGAGGCGGGCCGCGCTGGTGAGACCCCCGCCCAGGGCGCCAACTGGCCCTGGTTTGTGGCGGCGGCAGGGTTGGTGGGGGTGGCGAGCTATCTGCTCTTCAGGCTGTTGTGAGCGAAACTTGGCGGTTGAGGCCGTTGCTCGGGTGGGTCCCCGCGGCCCTGTAGCGGTCCTTTCGACGTCAGCATAGGTGCATTTCGGAAGCGAGGGAGCGCGACCCCGGTTTGCCACACGGTGGGAAAGCGCGCGCCGTTTTCCGGACGCGAGCTATTGGAAACGCACGTGGAAGTGGTCGTCGTGTCCCGGGTCCTCTCGGATGATCCCATAGGCCCTGCCACGGCCGCGTGGGTATTGGAACAGTTCATCCAGCGTTCCCTGGGGCGTGCCATGTCGCTTGGCGTACTCGTACAGCCACCGCTGGACGCGGTAGTCCATGAAGATATAGCGGACGTGGCCGGTCCTCAGGAAGCTGCGCACCAGGGCCCAGGTCCGCCTTACGTCCAGGTTGTCCTTGGTGGCTCGGATGAAGCGCGGCAGTCCGGCGTGGCGGCCGCTGTGAATGTACCCCACGTCCACGTCTTCTCCCGTCCGGTGGGACTTGTGAGGCGGAAAGCGGCCTCCATGGCGGCGGCTCAGGTCGCCGATGTGGACGGTGGGAGCGCCTCGATTGTTGCGCCGATAACTGGCCGTGGCCCGCTGAAGCAGCCGAATGGTCAGTGGTGTGCCCCAGGCGAGCCGGGGGTTCTTGAGCGTATAGTGATGGCTGCTGGGCAATTGGATGCCGCCGGTGAGAAGCCCTGTGCCCCGCTCGCCGGAGCCGAATCCGGACACGATCCCGCCGTCTTTCCAAACGACGAGCACCTGGCCGAGGCGCAGCCGGTCCGGGTTTCGGAGCCGTCCCTCTTGAAACCGCAGCAATTGGCGCGGATTGAGGTCGTAGCGCTTGGCGATCGATACGAACGTCTCGCCGCGCTGCACCGTGTGCCGGAGCTTGACGCGTTCGCGTGGAGCGATGTCGGGGCAGACGCGGATCATCTGACCAGTCCGGAGTAGGTCGGGGTTGCTTCTCAGATCTGCGTTCAGGCGCAGGAGATCACGCTTGCGAACGCCGTAACGGCTGGCGATTTCCGCGAGCCATTCACCCGGCACCACCTCGTGCCTGTGCAGCGGCGAGCGCTTGTCGCAGATCTTGGCGGCGCGCGCGCGGTGCCGATGTGGGCGTGGCACGCACACCAGCAGCGATTGCCCCTCCCGAATCGCATCCGGCTCTAGCCCGGGGTTGTCACGTAGGATTTCACCCAGGCGGACTCCCCGCTCGCTGGCGATCGCCACCAGGGTCTCGCCGCGCTCCACCGTGTGCATCGCTCGCTTTGTGGCCCTGGGACACCTGCCGGCGGGGGCCGCGCTGGCAGGCGTCACTGGCAGAAGAGACGCCGCAGCGCACCACAGCCCCAGAATCGAGGCGATGGGCAGTGAGTGGACGCGGATTGGGCCGGTGCTCCGAGACGGCGGCACGTCCCCTCGAATCACACGAAAAGCGCTTCGGTACAAGCACGACCCTGACATGGCTCTCGATCGTCTAGCCGGGATCATTCATTCGCTCGCGAGTGGACCACCCAGGGATTCGGCTTCACGAGGCTTTCGGCGAGCGACCCACTACTCACCGCACTTGCGAGCAACGCGAAAGCACTGTGAAGTCGAAGACCCGGCGAGACGCCGTGAGGTTTGTCAATGGTCCGGCCTACACCCGTCCTCATGGGCACGCGGTCACCCATGCCGGGCTGGCGTTGCCACCGAGATCGCAGGCCTCGACGCCTCGGATATGGATCCGGCC
>JAPPOR010000822.1 GCA_028817905.1 Myxococcales bacterium | reverse complement strand
TCCGTATTTGCTAGGGCGGCGAAAGCCGTGTGAAGTCGAAGGACAAGCGAGGCGATGCAGAGTTCATGAACAATCCGGGCTAGCCCGGGACCGTACTGGGGCAGCGGCCACGTCCGAGGAGCCGAGGCCTGTTGGCCGAACGAGCGAGAAGGCCGCGATCCCCACAAAGCAACCCAGGCTGGCAAACAGAACCATCCCCACGAACAAACTGGCTCGCGGCCCGATGCCCAGCACAACCCAGGCCACCGACAGACCGATGGAAGAAAGGCACAGGCCTGGAAGCCGCCACCGGGAACCCTGGGCGCCGAAGCGACAGGCCCGGGCGGCGTGCAGGAGCCCCGAAAGCGACCAGGTCTTGACTGCGAACAAACCGGCGCCCAGCAATCCGTAGTCATCGGGCAACCACGAGCCCGAGGCAGCCAGACCCCAACCGCCCAGACCCCAACCGCCCAGGAACACGACCGCGCCGAGTGCACAGACCAACACACGCGCGCCCACATCAAGAACCTGACCGATGGCCTCGCTGAGCCTCCCGGGAGGTACGCAAACCGGCGCCATCCGGCTCGTCTGCAGGATGAACGCGAGAAAGGCCACCGCAAGGGCGGGCTTCGTGAAGACACCCCAGGTCCAGGGCGCCCCCCCCTGGGACCCGACGACCCCTGCGAGGCTGCGCGTGCCGCTGTGAGCAAACGCCGCAACGATCGAGACGAGCACGACCAATGTTTCCCCAAGCTGACGCCCGGCCGCGGCGCGGGCCGAGGCCCCGAAACCGTCGGACGAGAACAGCAGCGTCACTCCGAGCCGCAAGCCCGCGATCGCCAGCCATAGCGCAAGCGCATCGATCCGCTCTTCGAGCAGCGGTTCCAGCACGACCGCAGCCATCAAGCCGGCCACGACCACGAGCCCAAATAGCATATTCGTGGCGGTCCACCGAACTCGCAACAGCCCATCGTCCGGGCGCACCCCCGTCGGCAACCCGCGGTCGTCCCAGCCCAACAAGAAGGGCAACCCTCCCGCCTCCCGGACGCGCGCAAGGCAGCGCGCAAAGTATGGGGTTGGCGAAGGCAGCGGCCCATACAGTACGCCGCAGAGCAGCGTGAACACAGCAGCGACGGCAACCGAGAGCAGGGCGCTCTCCATCCCCGGCCCCTCGAAGCCGCGGACCGACAGTGCGATCTCCACGGCAGCCCTCCCTCCTGATGGCAAGATCCGCATGCGCAGAACATCGAGCCCAGGCGGAGGTGCCAGGTCGCCGAGGGTGTGCACACGAACACCAGCAACCTCGACGATCAGGTCGCCTTGAGAAAGCCCTGCGCGAGCAGCGAGGCTGGTCGGTCGGCTTCCGGAGACCCTGATGCCTTCATGGCTCTCAGCGCCTTCGTCGACGAGGACGCCCAAGTAGCCCAGCATCTCCCGGGCGCGGTCGCGCAGACGGTCATCCTGTGCCAGCTCCCGGTCCACGGGTGGACCGAGGTCCAGCTCGACGCCCGCCAGTTGCCCGACCAGGCGCTGCCCGTGTGCGCCCTCCGGAAACGACACCTCGAGGGAGCCCACGAAAGTTCCACGTCCCCCCAACGCTGCACAGGCGCGTTGATCAAGCTTGACAGACAGCAGCGCGTGCGAGACCGCCCGCACCGACAACGCAAGCGCCACGCCCCGCGGCGGCAGCGCCGGCCGATACAGGACCCCACGCAAGTCGAGCTGGCCGGTCCGCCCGATCGGAAGGCCCTTGCCAATCACCCGAAGCTCACCCCCGGGCTCGAGCCATGCCGGCTCGACCGCCGCCAGCGTGAGCCGCGAAACCCCTGCAGCCTCCGTGCGGCCGCACCCCACCAGGTGCAGCACGCCAAGCATCACCACCCCTAGCACCCCGCCCCGTGTCGCCCAACCGGTCTCCGCGCGTCCTACGGACGTGGACGGCGAAGCACATCGCGACCAACCCGGCGAGCCCGAGGACCGACAGCGGGATCGCAACTGCATCCACCCCACGGTGCGCCAAGTCCCCCCCAACGTCCAAAAATCGGCACGCCTCGCGCCGCCGTCCCAGCCACCACTCAATCGCACAAGTGGCTGGTTTCGCGTGGCTTTCCCCGCAGGAGTGGAAGCGCCCGCAGAAACCACGACCGGTGCCACAGCCCAGCGGAGTCGAGCGGCCGCGAACAGACGTGCCTCGGCAATGCAATGCGAGCCCACAGGCCGGAAAACGCATTGAAGCCCCCCCGGCTTCGGTGTATACGCGCTAGCCCACCCCAATGGGGCCGTAGCTCAGCTGGGAGAGCGCTACACTGGCAGTGTAGAGGTCAGGGGTTCGATCCCCCTCGGCTCCACTAGAAGTTCTCTTTTCCTTTCAGATAGATGCGCTGGCGCGGGAAGACCGCCGGCGGGTGCGAATCGGAGCCGCGGCTACCTCCACGGCTACCACTTTCGCGGCGCGGTTCAGTTCGAGGCCTGCTCGGCCTCGGCGAGGAACTGCAAAACGTCGTCCCGCTTGAAGAGGACGCGGCCCGGCCGCCCCGGGGTCAGCTTGAGCGACCGGAGACGGCCCTGGTCTTCGAGACGGCGGACGTTGCGCTCCGACATGCGGAAGAGCTTGGCGACCTCGGACCTGAGCATGAGCGGGGGCAGATCCTGGAGGAGGTCAGTCATCTTGCCTCCGGGCTGCCAGGCGCAGCTTGCCCAACGACTTGGACGCAGAGCGGAAGATGCGAACGTTCTCGCCGACCCGCTTCAGCCCACGCGTCCTTCCACTGTCGATCTCAGCACGGAGCCGTTCCGGGCTGATTCGGAGCAGGTCTGCAAGAACGGCCAAGGGGATTTCGGTTCTCTTCGGCATGCCCCTTTTAGCGGCAAGCGCTGACACATGGGCTTTGGTGGGCTCCTGCGCGCACGGCCCGACGTGGAATCCCCGCCAGGCCCTTGGCATGATCGCGTGGTGCCACACGAGCGCGCCCGCCAGCTATTGAAGCTGACCCGAAAACGCGTACGTGACCCGCTTCCCGGTTCACTGGTCGCACAATTGCTGGCGTTCATCGACAAGCACCGCGGCCTGCCCCAGGGGGATACTCGTCTGGACAGCTGCATTGTGATCGGCATGCTCTACCTGCAGAAGGAGGGCCAAAACCGGTCCGTGTTGGAGGTAGCCGCCGGAATGACCCTAGAGGACATGCCGCTTCCGGGTCCCGACGACGGCGAGAAGGTCGCCGAGTTCGCCACCAAGAAGGCCCAGAACACGCATACTCATGAGCACCGCGATCGGGGACGCCGGCTCGCGAAGACCCAGGTGGCTCGCCTGCACGGCTGCCGCTGCATCGCCCAGCTTGTCGCAAAGTTCGGGGCAATCCCGCCCGACTTCGGGCTCGACGGGCGCGATGGAGACCTGTTGGTGACAACCGCGGCTCTTGTTCTGCTGCAAGATGGTGCCGACAAGGAGGTGCAACGGCTTGTCGAGCGCCGCGCAACCCAGCTGGTCGGGAACCCAAGAAAACTGACAGCCCAGCAACGAGACCTGGCTCACGACCTCTGGACCGAATATGCGACGAAGCCGCCCGATTACCTCAAGGCTCCGCCGAGCGAGGACATCGGGCGAGTATGGGGTTCGTTCGTGATGGAACTGAAGGGGAAGCTCAGCACCCTTCGCGAAGCCAAAGAGCGTCGCAGAGACGGTGAGATGCCCGCACGCACCATAAGGTACAAGAAGCAGAAGGGAATCCGGACCGAAGATATGTTGGCGGCTGGCTACAAATCACGGAGTGAGGTGGCGAGAAAGCACGGTGTGAGCCCAACAACGCTCGTTCGGCTCGAGAAGAAGGGCCTCCTGAAACCCAAGCGGCTGCGAGACGGCGTGGGTTACGACGATGCTTGCCAGGAAAAGGCGCGCAAGCTTATCGAAGAGCAGAAGGCCCGTCGGAGTCGCAGGAAGGCGTAAGTCATTGTCGTCACGTGGAGCCGCACGTGTCAGGCGCTGCCGCTAATTGGGGCGTCGTATGCTTGGAAACGCCCCCCTCCCCATGGCTCGTCCGCTTGAGGCCAGAGCCACCTCCCCGATGCGGTCGGCCCTTGGTTTCTCTAATGGAGATATCGATGTAGATAGCGGTGATCGTGCAAGAAACCGAACCTTTCGGTCCTGGGAAGAAGACCGCGATGAACGCGCCTACTGGCTCCGTCACGAGTTCGATCAACTGCCGGCGCACGTGCAGCGCAAACTTCGACAGCGTGTGAGGGAGTTCGATCGCTGCCAGCGATTCATCAGCGTCGAACGCTGCACCAGCTGCAACACGACGAAGGCAGGGGCGGGAACCTTCGCCGGAACACGTCGTTGCCAAATGCGGACCCTCTGTGCTCACTGCGCTTGGCGGCGTGCCGAGTCACTAACCGATCAAGTGATGACCTTGATCGGCACCATAGAGACGGCGGCCGAGCACTGCTTCCAACTCGTCACCGTAACCCTCGCCCACAACCCCGAGAAGTCAGACGAACTCGAGTACGCGGCGATACGCTCGAGGATCGGCCTGGCCTTGAAGGTCGGCAAAGAGGTCTGGAATCACGAACGGCGCAGGACGGCGGTCGGAATGGTGCGCGCGGTCGAGCATGGGCAGGGGGCAAACGTGCATTTGCATATCCTGATCCTCGGACCCGTCATCGACGACCAGGCGCTCTCCAAAGCCCTGTCGGGGGTCTCAACGCGCGTCGGTGATATCGACGTCAGGCCCCTCGACATCGATGCCTCCGGCGCTTCCGCTTCCGCAACAGAGGTGCCGAAGAGCCGCGACACGGTACGGCGGAAGATGCGGTACGTGGTGAAGGGCCGGCGAGCGGACGCGTTCGAAGAAGGCGGACCCAACGACTTGAGTCGCGACGACAAACTGATGTTCGCTGCTCGGTTCGAACTCGCTGCGCACAACCGGCGCCTGATCGAGCGGTACGGCAAGTTCCGCGGAGCGACCGACGAGGCGCAGCCCCCCGACCCTCTCGCAGGTGCCGAGCGAGGGACCGGCGGGCAATGCAAGTTCTGCTCAGCGGGACATCTGGAATCGGTCACGCTCACGACCAGCGATTACAAGGCCTTCGCGCGAGCCCGGGGTGAGGGTGTCACCCGATCTCGACGGGCACCACCCACCGGTGGTGCGGAAGACTTCCGCTATCACAGCGTCCGGATCGTGGACCACGGGGGTGCAGGTAGCCCCTTCAAGACGGTGCAAGCGGCGCGCCGACTCACGCAGGAACTCACGCGGAGCGCGAGCACCGGGTGGGCGATGACATGCATGGCCGTGAACTTCCTGTCGTGCAGCGCACTCTGGTCCAATCGTGACTGGCGGCCCCGCGGGTTCTTTCACGAACTACAAGCATGGCTCGCGTGCCAACTCATCATCCTCGACCAAGACGGTGAAGTTCTGTTTGCGTCCGCCAACCTCCCCGAGGACTCCGCGGGGATGGAACTGGACTCTCCCATCACGAAGCGCCCGGTCGCTGCCGAGCCCGAGCCGAAGACGATCAACTTCGGGCTTGCGACCGTGGGCGACTCGAGTGGCCCCCATGAGACCTTCAACGAAGCGCTCGACTTCGCGGCCTGGGCCATCGGCGACGACGATCCGGCCGTCGGCCTCGAACTCCTGGCGATCGTGCTCCTGTGCAAGTACGAGGCGGCAGGCTACGCGTCGCCCGCCTCGGATCCGGAAGCCACCACTGGGGAACGATCAGAGGCACGAAGGCGCTTGGACGAGATCCGTTCGCTCGTGTTCCCCGCTGTCGAGCGTGTTCTCGATGTACGCGTCCTAGCGCTCTCCCGCAACGCAAGACGCCTCCTCTGCGGTGCCGAGTACCTTCCGAGCGAGTCTGGTCCCAATATGGGGTCTCGAAGAACGAAGTCAGCTTCGTCTTCCGCTGCCAGCCCGCGGCGGCCGCACGGAAGGGAGGGCCGAAAGGCGACCAGCGCGCGCCCGTGAGCCATGGGTCAGCCGCGCTCCGGCGCCGAGCCCATCTTGGCCGATCGGCCACAACGGGAGTCGGCTGCATGGTGGGTCCCACCACCGACCCCACGACGAGCACGCGTTCGACAGAGTCCAGTTAGGCGAAGATTTCGACAAAATCGTGCGAGAGTGTGGACATGGGCGGTTTCGGATCCGGAAGGCGAGCAACAAGAAGGCCAAGTGTCGACACGCAGGTGCCGCGATTGGACCTCCGCCCCCTGCTACGCGGCGCCGGCACAGGCGACGATTCCGACCTATCCGGCTTCACACTGCTCGAAGTCCCGCGCGGCGCTGGCTGGGTAGAGTGGTGGACCGACCTCGAACACCGCGAGATCGTGCTTCTCACGGAGGTGAACGACGAACTGGCCAACGCGCGCCTGAAGATCGACGCCGACGCCCTGCCGACCGGCGGGACGCGCTGGCGGGCCCGTTGCCCAGTGGAGGGCTGCGCGAGCCGCACCCGGGCGGACGTCCTCTTCTATGTCCCCACGATTGGATGGGGTTGTCGTCATTGCACCCGAACCCGCTACCAATCAACCCTGCTACGGCCCGGACCGCGGGCCGCGTATCGCATCCGCAAGCTCCGCGAGCAAGCAGATGGATCGTCACACGGCCTCCTGTGCGAACCGCGACGCGCGTTCGGTGTGACAAGAGCCGAGCACGAGCGACAGGTCCATCAAATCGCCGATGCCGCTGAGGAGTGGTACCGTGATCAAACGCGCCGGATCGCTCAACTGCTCAAATGGGCCGTCCAGCTGACCCGCCATGAACTCCCCGACACCGACAGAAAGGCTCTCGAAGCTGAGGCAACAAGCGCAGCAAGACGTGCACTTGCTGGAGCAGCTCCACATGCTGCTGCGAGACCACGTTGAGCGCCGCCTCGATCGGGAGGCAGAGGCGGGCGTGTTCCTCCAGGGAACCGGGCGGGCGATGGCCCTGGACTCGCGTGTATTGAGCACCCGGGCCGCAATGCGCGGGGCACTTGGCGACCACGAATAGGGCAACAGATAGGCCTGACTGGCACCCCCACGATGGCAGCGCCTGCGGAAGCTGATCAGCGCGCGGCGAAGACCCCGCTGCCTGGCGTCCTGAGGGCATGCAGCCACGAAATCAAGGTCGGTCTTTCGGCCGCCTGGATGGCGTAGCCGCGCGCGACGCACACCTTCTGGGCGCCGGGCTCAAGCGCACTTGTAGTCACGACCAGCCCGGTCTCCGCGCCCTCAGCGTCTACGTCGGCCCACAGGGCCTTAACGACAACCTTTCCAACCTTTGCCTTCTGCCGCTTGCACTGCACCAAGATGGTTGGTGGTGCCGTACCGTGTGCATCCGGGTCCTTCCAGACTCGGAGGTCCACACCGCCATCCGCACGCCCCCGCCCCATCTCAACCGAGTAGCCCTCCCTCGCAAAGTACTCGCCGGCTAGGCCCTCGAATTTCCTCCAGTTCATGCCATCAAGCGCGGAGTGGTGACGTTCCAAATAGTCGATGAAGCGCTGGTCCAAGTAGGTGCCATGTGCTGGCTCGACATCCTCGCAACAGAAGAGGGACGCAAGCTGCTCCCGGTTGATCCACTCCACGCGCCGGAAGCCAGAAATCATGCTGCCGTGCATATCTTCTTCGAGCACGGCCTGAAACTCGGTGAAGAGTTCGAGACCGTCCATTCCGTGCCGAGCGGCCATCGCTTCGGCCATCGGCGTGATGTCCACCGGCCCCGCGTTGAGGATCCCCCCTTTCTTTGCAGACGCTTCCGCATGCCGGCGCGTTGTGGACCACAGGCTCTCCATCAGGGTCCCCACCAAATCGGCCTTGTCCGGGTCGTGCTGCCACTGCAGCAGGATGTTCATCGGCGATGATTCGCCTGGAGGCTTGCTCAGCGTTCCGAGCTGGAACAGCAAGTTGCGAACAAGCTCGTCCAGGCGTTCGTGGCGGACCCGAAGGACAGCACGGTCCTCTCCTTCAAGCTCAACGGCGTCCGGAAGATGCGCGCGTAGTTCCGCCCGTGTCAGCGCAAGGCCCGCCTTGTAGCCGGCGAACTCCGAAAGCGTCTCGAACAACTCCACCCTCGTGCATCGGCAAGTCGCCATCTCCACCCCCGGACACACTTGGGAGCGGCTCGCCGCGCCAAGCTCGACTGGCCGGCCCGATACGAACGCTGGAGCGCGAGCCTGCCCGATAGCAGGGTACCACGCCATCGACCGGGAGCATCCGTCAGAGCCTTGGATCGACAGGTTCGCTCTCCATGGCGAGTACGCCAAACACGCACTCGTGGACCCGGTGTAGCGGCTCACCCTCCACGAAGCGGTGAAGGCCTTCGAGACCCAGCATGAACTCCTGCAGTGCGAGGGCACGCTTACGGCCCAGGCCACGGGAGCGGAGGTGTTCCAGGTTGTCAGGGGCCGTATACTCGGGCCCGTAGATGATGCGGAGGTATTCGGGGCCCCGGCACTTCACGGCCGGCTGAATCAGACCGCGCTTGCCGCGAACGACGAACTCGCGCGGTTTGACGACCATGCCCTCACCGCCCTGGCCCGTCAGCTCTTCCCACCAGGCCGCGCCTTTGGCCTGGCTGCCCGGGTCCGTGACGTCGATGGTCTTGAACGGCGTCGCGCGAAACAGCTCGGGGTCAGCCGTGGCGAGCCGCGCCAGCGCCTGCATGTGCCATTCGTGGTCCTTGTCGAGGAACGTGTGCTGACCGCCAGCCAGAAGGTGAAATGGCGCGAGCTTGAGGTCGGCAAGCGAATCGACCGACCAGCAGTACTGCCGATACGCAGCCGTAAACGCCTCGGCCTGTCCCAGCTTGCCTCGATAGCGTGCCAGCAGCTCGGCTGCCGCTGGATCCCGGTCAACGGTTTGCTCCAGCGCCGCAACCGCGTCGGCAAGGGAGGAACGAGCCGACGCGCCAACGGCCGCGTACTGGGTCCGGAGGAGTTCTTGGGCCTTCGCGGACCACGGCATCAGCTCAGCGTCGAGGCACAGCCAGTCCGCGTCCAGTTCGCTCCACAGCCCGGCTTCAGATACGGCCGAAACCGTGCGTGCCAATAGGGCGGCTTCCAGCTCCGGATCGGAGAAGAAGGGGCGACCCGTACGCGTGTACACGACCCCGTTGCGCCCGTCGGTCGCGCCAAAGCGCTTCTCGGCTACGGACTCGTCGCGGCACACGACCACCACCGTCCGCGACCCCATGTGCTTCTCCTCGCAGACAACCTGCGGCACGCCCTGGGTGCGGTAGTAGTCGAACGCCTCGCTCGGGTGCTCAAGTAGCGGCCCCTCCTTGACCGTCGACGTTGGTGACATGGTCGGTGGCAGGTAGATCAACCAGCGCGGGTCCACTGCGAAACGACTCATCACCTCCAGAGCCGCTGCAGCGTTCTCCTCGCGAATCGTGACCGCACGCGAGTAGCGCGTCATGACGGCTCGCTTGCCGTTGACGTCCGCGATGTCCAGCAGGTCGCCATATGGCCGCGCCTCGGCGGTGGGCGGACGGTCGCCTTCGGCCCGAAGCGGCTTGACGGGCTCGTAGTAGACCATGTTGGCTGGCACCGACACGAGTTCCCTCTCGGGGTAGCGCAGCGCGGTGAGGGACCCACCGAACACGCAGCCCGTATCGACGCAGATCGTTCGGTTGATCCAAGTGGCTTCGGGAACAGGCGTGTGACCGTAGACGACGTGCGCCCTCCCCCGGTAGCCGGAGGCCCAGTCGTAGCGAATCGGCAAGCCGAACTCATCGGTCTCGCCGCTGGTGTCCCCGTACAGCGCGAACTCCCGGACGCGGCCTGAGGCCCGGCCCTGATACGCCTCCTTGAGACCGGCGTGGGCCACGACCAGGTTCCCCCCGTCGAAGACGTAGTGGCTGATGAGCCCGTCGAGGAACCGCTCGACCTCGGCGCGAAAGTCGCCGGACTCAGCGTCAAGCTGCTCCAGCGACTGGGCGAGGCCGTGGGTGATTCTGACGTCCTTGCCCCGGAGCTTCTGCAGCAGCTTCGCCTCGTGGTTGCCCATGATGCAGAACGCGGTCCCAGCCGTGACCATGTTCATCACGAGCCGCAGGACGCGCGTGACGCCTGGCCCCCGATCGACCAAGTCGCCGACGAACACGGCGCGGCGGCCCTCCGGATGCCTGGGCACACCGGTAGCGTCGGGGTTGTAGCCCAGCTCCTCCAGGAGGGCCTCAAGCTCGTCGGCACAGCCGTGGACGTCGCCGATGACGTCAAACGGCCCCGCCTCATGCTTCAGGTTGTTCCAAAGCCAGTCTCGGACCACCTCCGCGGCATCGATGTCCTCGACGGAGTCCAGGACGTGGATGCGCCTGAATCCCTCCCGCTTGAGCGCCTTGAGGCTCCGCTTCAGGTCCTGGCAATGCTTGCGAACGACGTGCATGCCGAACTCGCGGTCCGGCCGCGCCTTGGTTCGTGCCTCACAGACGTCCCGGGGCGTGTTCAGCACGATCGCGACGGGCAAGACATCCATCTGTTCTGCAAGGCTTACGATCGGCTGCCGCGCTTCACGCTGCACGTTGGTCGCGTCGATGACGGTAAGCAGTCCACGTTCAAGCCGCTTGCGTGCGATGTAGTACAGCACATCGAACGCGTCCTTCGTCGCCTCCATGCTGTTCTCGTCGTCCGACACCAGGCCGCGGGCGTAGTCGGACGAGAGCACCTCGGTCTGCTTGAAGTGCTTCCGCGCAAACGTGCTCTTTCCGCTTCCCGACGCACCTATCAGCGCGACCAGCGACAACTCAGGGATGGCGAGCTTCACTTGGAGAACACCGCCATTTGGGTCGGCGCACCGACGTCTGCATCGACAGGTCCGATGGGCGACACCTGGACCGAGTAGCCATGCGACTCAGCGATGCGCTTGGCCCACGCAAGGAACTGATCCCGGCTCCACTCGAAGCGGTGATCACCGTGGCGCAGCTTGCCAGCGGCGAGGCTTTCGAACCGCACGTTGTATTCCACGTTGGGAGTAGTCACGATCACGGTGGGTGGCGCCGCGAATTCAAAGAGGACGCGTTCGAGCGCCGGCAGCCTCTCAGGGTCAACATGTTCGATGACCTCGACGCAACAGATTGCGTCGAAGCCACTGAACCGTGCATCCCTGTAGGTGAGCGAAGCCTGGAATAGCTGGATGCGCTCGCGCTGTCGCTCGGACACGCGCTCCAACTTCAGACGCGCGGCTGCCTTGTCGAGCGACCTGGTCGACACATCCGCGCCGGCCACCACGGTAAGCTCCTTGTCGCCCATGAGCGCCTTCAGCAGCCTGCCCTCCCCACAACCCACGTCGAGCACGCGGCGGGCTCCTGCAGCCCTCACGGCGGCGACAACAGCCCCCATGCGCTGCTCGTTGAGGCTCACCCGGTCTTCGAGCGAGTCCTCCCCCGCCGTATTCTCATCGTCGCGGGCATCCGGATCCGGCTCATTCTCGTCGGCCAGGCGGGCCAACGCCTCCCTACTGAGATGCTTCAAGTCGCGCAGGTAGCGCCGCGTGATCTCTTGCTTCTCGGGATGCGACGACAGCCAGCCCTCTCCCTTCGCGAGCAACTTCTCCAGCTCGTCCTGGCCAACCCAGTAGTGCTTGTCCCGGTCGAGGACGGGCAGCAACACGTAGAGGTGCGTCAACAGGTCCTGCAGCCGGACCTCGCCCCGAAGGCGTACCTTGTAGTAGCGGCTGGTGCCCCACTCCGGGAATACAGGATCCAGGTCGAGCTGGACTGCCTCTACCTCGTACCCCAGCGGAGTAAACAGCCGCTCAAGGAACCCAAGCCCGCCTCGACACGGCACCGCTGACAAGGACGCCTCGAGCGGAATGGCCCGAGCCGCCAGTTCCTCGCGCTCGCGACTGCGCCCGTTGAGAGCGGATCCGAAGACTTGGGCGATCGCGACGCTCAGGAACGACGACGCGACGTAGGGCCGATCGTTGACGTACTGCGCCAAGGTTCCCCGGTCCTGCCCCGACCTGCCGCGAACAAGCCCCACGGGGTCCAGGTCGAGCAGAAGCGCCGCCGTGCACGCATCCTCGTCCGCCTGCGGATAGAAGACGTGGGCCTTGCCGAAGGACAGGTTGAACGACTGGGACCGGCTCGGGTTCTTTGCCAGCAGGAATCCCAGGTCGGTAGCGGGCGAATGGGTCGTCGAGATTGTCAGAAGCACAAGAAGTTCCCAAGAATACGGATATTTGACCACGAAAAAGGCCGCCTCGGGAACCCGGGCGGCCTCAGAACGCTAGCTCGCGACGCGCCTAGGCCGGCCGAGGATCCCCCGTGGGGAAGAGCGCACCGCGCCCATTGGGCAAGCAGGCGCAATCGGCTGGCAGGAGATAGCGGCTCATAGTGGGCGCTACGATGACCCGGAAAGGCCGGATGTCAAATGACTTCTCGGCACGCAGGTCTGGTGCGCGCCAGCGATGCCGCTGGCGCGACGAGCCTGACGTTCACGGACGGACCGGGGTAGACGTGTTCAGGCGGTGCTGCCGTCAGTATCCGGCCGGAGGCGCGGCCACATGAAACCTCGTAGCTCAATCTCGGTCGGGGTTTCCAAGGCCGCTTGAATCGCTGATTGGCGACCCGGCGAACCGGCCTCGTCCAGAATGGCGCGTCTCGCCCAGCAACGCGCTTCTTCAACCTTTGCTTCGCGGAGAAGCACATTGTAGACGCCAAGCATCAGGACTGAGCGTTGCATTGGCGGAAGCCGCAGGGCCGACTTCCGGTGGCGAGTCCGAAGATATTCGTCTACGCATGCCCCGCACTCCTGGGCAGACCACGACCATTCGTATCCGAAGACGGCGTCTGACAGGAGCCGCTCGACACAGCAGTCTTCAAGTGCGGTCCCGTGGTCATCGACATGACGTTCCCAGTCGTCCGTTCTGAACTCCTCGACGACAAGCGAGTTGTAGAGTGCGACCAAGAGCACCATGGACCGCTGCTCCACCGGCTTGGCGGTCGGAAGAAGACGACAACACTTCGCGATGACTTCGCGCATGTCACAGATCGGCTCGTCAGTCGCCATCACGATGTTCAGATGGCCTATGAAGCCTTCCAGGAACCGGTGCGAGACACGAGCATCGAACGCATTTGCTTTCCATACCCAATGCTTGGGTGCGACCTTCATTTGGATGATCCCAGGAAGTTCAGACCGCCAGCCAAACCGCTCTTGCAGCAAGTGCGGTCCGCGCATCACGAAGTTGAGCAGGACATGCCGCACCAGGCGGACCAACCCGCGGTAGGTCAGAAAGATCTCGTGGTCCCACTCCAAGACCTCACTCCGGGCGATTTGTGGGTCGCATAGATGGTCGCGCAACGGTTCGAGCTTGTGTACGAACCCAGATCGGGCCGCATACGCGGAGCGCAACAGTCTGCGAAGGTCCGAAGCTCGAATGGGGCCCGTCGATTCCGGGCACTCGTTCAGATAGAAGACCTCCTCAACGTGCGCGTCGGCGAAGTCGACAAACCTCGCAGTGAGCTTCTGGTGTGCTGAGTCAGTCAGCATCGCTCGAACCTCATCGGCGACATCCGAGGGTGCGCGTTGAAGGACACGGTCGAGGCGAACGCGCACGCGTTCGTCGTAGTCGTTCCAGGTGGGGGTGAACTCGTCGAACTGCTGACTAAGCGACTCGAGTGAATAGACGAGCATGGAGTAAGCGAGATGCAGGTTGTAGGACGCCACGACCAGCGAGTCACAGAACGCTCGAGCGCAGGCGATCACCGCCCTGTAGCGAACCCTAGGAAGTGCAAGCGCCTTGCCGATGAAGCTTGAAAGTCTCCTTTCGTCGTCCGCATCGCCGCGCACCATCGGATCCACAATCCGGGTGACAAATGCGGACGGCTGCGTGCGATCATGCTGCCCTCCTCGGCCGGTCCGGCAGGTGTGCACCACGACGTCACGATCCACATGAAAGAAGGACCCGAGTCCGATCGTGCACAACAACTGGAACTGCTCCACCAGCTCTGCATCCCCAACTCGGACAAGCACGCCGGGCCCTGGCTCCGAGCGCTCCATTCGGTTCACGTATCGCAGTACCCACACCGTCGGCGCTTTGCCCGTGTTCGCGTCAGCGGGAGCAAGCGTCCCGCCACATGTCGCGACCTCGCGGATCCAAGAGTAGTTCGAGTACAAGACACCGGTGCCCTCGTGCTCGTACATGTTCGGCGAGTCGAAGAACCTGCCAGTCGCGATCTGAAGCATGGCGCTTGTCGGACATCATGCCGTCCAGGTTTCGCGGCGCCAAGTCTCGCGCCTGGAGGTTGGGCATCCTGCCAGCGGCGCCGATTCTACCGCTGGCGGGGATCCACTCGCGGCCCGTCGTCGATCTGTTCGTCGGCGTTGGTGGGCGCGGGTCAGCTCGATCGAAGATCGTCCACCACCTATCCTGAAATGTAGGCAAAATGCCTCGTTGGCGGATTTCTAGCTCCCGATCAGCACGATCGTGGTTCCAGCTTGTTGCGCGACCACGAAGAGACCCTAGCGTGGGACGCGTGGACAACCTTGACGAGCCGGCCCCAGGGACGCTCCGCTGGCTGATCTCCTGCGACGAATCCGGCGTCGGCGGGGCGACCCACTATGGCTTCGGGTCCCTCTGGATGAAATGGCAGCGCCGCGGCGACTTCGCGCGCATCTTCCGGGAGCTTCGCGACGCCCACGGCTTCACTGGCGAGTGCAAGTGGAACAGGGTCAAAGCCCGCACGTTGCCCTTCTACAAGGACCTCGCCGAGACCTTCTTCCGCAGGGAGTGGCTCTCGTTCCATTGTATCGTCGTGAACCGATCGCATGTCGACCTCGACAAGCACGACCGCGACTGGGACCTTGCGCGTCGAAAGCACTTCACGATGCTGCTCACGAGCAAGATCCGCGACTGCATGCGACGGCATTCCCCACGGGAGCAAACATTCCGCGTGTGGGTCGACCCGATCGCCTCCCGCTACAAGAAGGCGGACGAAGCTGTCGAGGTGATCTCGAACAACGTGTTGAAGGGTGCCCTCGGAGAAGTCCGCGCCGTCGACAAGGTGAAGACGCACGAGTCCCACGAAACCCCCAGTATCCAGCTGTGCGACCTTCTGTTGGGCGCAGTCATGGAAGCCTGGCAGAACCGGGCGCAGGCCGGCGCCAAGCGGGGCGCCGCGAAGCGCGAGTTGCAGTCCCACATCGCGGCGCACATGGGCTGGGACGACCTGCGAGCCGGAACCTTCCGCACCGAGCGCAAGGTCAACATCTGGTACTTCTGGGATGGCCGCCGGCCTCGGTCCGTCATGGGTCGCCGAGTCAAACTGACGTATCCGCTACCGGACCGCCGGGTACCGCAAGGCCGGTCCGCTGCCTGAGGTCGACGCAAATGCACTGGAGCAAGGACGAACTCGAGCACCATCTTCGTGAGCTGATCGCGCTCGGCGTCGAAGGTCCGAAGCTGGACTTCAAGCGGGAGCTGAACCTGGACACAGCGCGCCAGAAAGTCGAACTTGCGAAGGACGTCTCGGCTATCGCCAATACCGACGTTGATCGGGACGCTGACCACGGCTACGGCTTTGTAGTACTCGGCGTTGATGCCGGAAAGCTCTGCGGAGCGAGCGGCGCACTATCCGCCGGCAAGATTGACAACACGAGCGCGCAGGTCACGAAGATCCTCAGGGAATACCTTGAGCCCGTCCCTGCAGCGACATTGCACGGGTTCGTCGACCCCGACGTGGGGCCGTGGGCCGCTATCGTGATCGAAGCGTCTTTCGGCCCGCCACATGTCTTCATCAAGGAGTACAGCGGAAGGCCGGCCCGCGGGGACTGGTACGTGAGGGTGAACGACATTACCGAGCCGGCGCGGCCGACCGACTTCGCTCGCGTAATCGCTCGTGTCACCGAGCGCGCCGTGCGACCCCTCGAGATTCAGGTGCAATCGCTTGAGCTTCGCCTGGGCATGGCGGAGCGACGCCTGGCCGAAAGGCACCACGGGCCGAACGACGAGACTCCACCGAGCGCGCCGCCGACTATGCGCGCCGCATCGATCAGCGAGTTGCTGCGACAGCCGGAGGACGAGATCGAAGAGCGCCTTTCAGCGGAGGCACTTGCCGTCGTCAAGCTGATATCCGATCCAGAAGCCCTCCCCTGGTCATTGAACGGCGTACCGAAGGAACGTGTCGAGGCGATGATCGTTGGCCTTGAGGACACTGCACAGTCCTTTGCCACAGCTGCGATGGAAGTGGTTCGATACGACCGCAGCGAGGCGTATGCAGACGTCGTCGTGCGCGCAGTCGACATCTTGGCTGAAGAACAGCGACCGTCTGTACCTCACCAGGAAGGGCCGCAATCCGCTCGCCTGTACCCGCTCGTTCTTGCGCTTCACGGGCTCCTCGCGCTCGCCGCGCACACGGGCCGATTCAAGGCCATCAACGCAGTCTTTGACCTCCCATTGCGCCCCGAGTTCGACCACTATCCGGATGGCGTGCTGCTGGACGCGTATCGCTACCTTTGGTCGGCCTCTCCGCTTTTTCGAACCATCGTTGGAGAACGGAACGTGATCCCGGTTCCCACGCGCATCCGCGAGATCCTGCCGGGATGGCTCGCGCCGGTCGTGCCAACAGGCCGTCCGGTCGACATGTTCTTTGTTGGCGAGTTTCTGCTGTGCCTCCGGGCGATCGCGGGTACTGGCGGTCAGCTCGGCCAACCCTGGCCGTCCGCGTTCACGTACGAATCGCAGGCCGCTCCACCAATCAAGAAGTTCCTGAAGAGACGACCGCAATGGTTGCAGCGCTTTCTTGGTGCGCAGCCGGAGGACGTCCTCAAGGCATTCGACGACTCCGCGCGCGGCGTCGGGCACCGCACCGGTGGCATGCCTAGGGGCCTGTGCGACGGAACCCTCGAAGCGTTTCGGCAGACCAACGACGATTGACAGGGCGCCGAGTGAAGTCCAGACCCGCGCAGCCGCTAGACATCCTCAGCGACCCTTCAATCCCGTACCGACGGGAATGGATGTCCAGACAGCTTTGGAGACCAACTCCACCGCCCTCGTTCCCCATCCTTGCCTCCAACGTCCGCGCGTCCCGCCGGATAGCGCGGCCGACCGCCTACACGCGAGCTTGCGCAGCGCCAGCCCAGCGGCCACGGCTCTTCAGCGCAACCGACAACCGAACAGTTAGAGTTGCCGGGTTCGGCTCTGCCGAAGCCCTGTAGGCCGGGCAACCAGTGGTCGCGAGCGTGGCCCACGTGCGGATCTCGGGATCGCGCTCTTGCGCTTGAAACCTGTGGGCCAGCTCGCGAACCCTCCACTTTCCTGGATCGCAGGCGCCCAACGGGCACCAGGCCTGGCAAACCAGCGGCCTAGCTCACGTAGAGTGGGAGTCGTCGAGGAGGACGGGATGGACGCAATAGCCGTTGTTTTTGGGGCGGGGATCGTTGTCGCGGCTTCAATGCTGACGAAGCGTGAAGAGGACGCGGTGCCGGCGCTCATCGCGAACTCCTACGTCAGGCTCGACGATGCTCGCATCGTTGCAGATCGTTGGTTCATGGGGGCGATCATGTCTGCCGCGGCCAAGGCCAGCGCTCTCCTGGACCGGCTCGTTGGCAGACGGCTTTGGTCCGTGCGCGGCGTCAACCTGATTCTCGCAGCCGGCGTGGCGGGCTTTGGGCTCCCCGTCTTCTGCTCCATGCTGGTGATGTCCAACGTGGCGGGCAGTCGCTGGTTTCACGCGATTCTTCCGTGCGGGCTCGTGCTCGCACTCACCGGCTATTTGAGCTGGCGGGATTGGGGCCGCTCGCGCCTGGTCATCGTCCAGACCGTCGGAGTGGGCGCTGTGATGGCATTCGTATCCAGCCCATCCGTGGCGTTGGTGACAGTACCGGCCTGGTTCCTATCGAGTGGTCTTTCATTTGTCGTCTCACGCGCACTGTTGCGGCGCACGGCCGCGGCGGCAGGCACCACCACCCTGCTGTGCATGTTGCTCGCTGATGTGGCGGTAACCGCCCTACTCTTCCACGTACCCATTGTGGTAGGCGAGGGCTACGTCGGCGAGATGCGCGCGAACATCAACGCCGGGACGCTAGCGGTCTTGCTCAATCTGAGCGCCCTTGCGCTGACACTCGTATGCACACTCGCGGCCATGAGCGGACTGCTGCACGGCCTGCTTTGGCTGGTCGTGCTGAGGCCACTCCATTCTTTGCAGCGACACTGGCCGATCGTCAGTCGAAAGTCCTTGCTGATGACTGGCACAGCATTGTTCCTGGCGGGCTGCACCGGCTGGTATGTCTTGCTCCTCGCCTTGCTGCCGCCCGCGCTCAAGGCGTTCGTGGCGGGAGGCCCCAAATAGGCCCGCCACGCATCAAGGCGAACTTGAATTGCTGGGGATATCGGCAGCTTCTCCCCCAGCAAGACCCGCAAAGGCGGCGACTTTGACACGTCTCGACTCCTGGGGTCTGATAGTGTGGTAAGTGGTTGAGATCGTGGCCAAGTCATCCCAGATCCTCGCGCTGTTGCGCAGCTATGCCGAGGCGGACGAGCCCCGGTTCCTGCGGACCGCCATGCAGCTTGCGGCACACGAAGCGCGCCAAGGGCACAGCAAGCTTGCCGAAGACATCCGCAAGCTCGTCGATGAGGCGAAGACTCGACGGGGCGTGCTCGAGCGCCGTGGCAACGCCATCCCGCTGGCTCGCCCGACGGGAGAACTCGCCGACTTGCTGCGGGTCTCGTACCCGGAGACCCGGCTCGGCGACATGGTCCTTCCTCACCAGGTCCGCGCGACGCTGGAAAGGCTCCTGCGGGAGCACCGGCAGCAGGCGCGGCTCGCCGAACACGGGCTCTCAGCGCGGCGACATCTGCTATTGGTGGGGCCGCCCGGAACCGGCAAGACGCTGACGGCTAGCGCGGTAGCCGGAGAGCTGAAGCTCCCGCTGTTCGTGGTGCGTATGGAGGGGCTGCTAACCCGGTATCTCGGCGAGTCCGCCTCAAAGCTTCGGCTCGTGTTCGAAGCGATGGAGCGGAATCGAGGGGTGTACCTGTTCGACGAGTTCGACGCGATCGGGGCCGACCGCGGGGCTGGAAATGACGTGGCCGAGGTCCGGCGCGTCCTCAACGCGTTTCTCCAGTTCATCGAGGAAGACCGCTCAGAGAGCATCTGCATCGCGGCCACGAACCACTTCGCGTCACTCGACTCCGCGCTGATGCGTCGCTTTGACGACATCATCCGGTACGAGCTGCCGGACCGGGAGCAGGTTGAGCAGCTCCTCTTGACGCGCCTCGAGTCCTTCGATCCCAGCCAGCTGAACCTCACGACAATCGCGAAAACCGCCGAAGGGTTGAGCTACGCGGAGATCGTGCGGGCCTGTGAGGACGCCGCAAAGGACATGGTGCTTGAAGGCCGAGAGCGGCTCGGTATGGATGACGTGACCCGAGCGCTTGAGGCTCGGAGGCACGGACGGTTGGCGACCTGATTCAGCGTGGCGGACGAACCCAAAGAGCGGCCGCACCTGCTAATAGAACGCGACCCAGAGCGCCACGACTACAAGGCGCATGGCGGCGGGTCGCCCCCTACGCCGTTGTCTCGGAACCCGGCTACGCACGCGCAGCTTCTGCGCGCCGAGCTTGGGGGACTGCAACTGCAGCGCGCCCAGCTGGAGCAAGCGCGGGCCGCCCGAGGCGTCCCGACTGACCTAGCCGACGTAGCGGAGTTCCGCATGAGGGCGACAAAGGACCTGAACGTGGAGAGCCTCGAAGCGCTCAAGAGCGGCATTCGGCTACTCAGCGTGATCGAAGAGGACGATCTGGTCCGCGCAAACGTCGCATTCCCCACGGGCAAGCTCCGCATCTTCGAGAACAAGATCGACGCGTACCTCGATCCCACCAAGGTCTCAAAGGAGGGCCACCCCCGCCACGCGCTGCTGCTGAATGCGATCGAGCGAATAGGTCGCGCGACCCTGGTGTCGCTTTGGTCCGACCCGAATGAGCCAGCGCCCTTGACCGAAGCTGGCCCACTCTGGTGGGAAGTCTGGGCTCGCTCAGGGGCAGGCTTTCGTTCGCATGCGGAGGCCTTGGGGTTCAAGGTCGCGGACAGGGCGCTGAGCTTCCCGGAGCGCGAGGTCTTCCTCTGTCAAGCACCAGTCACGACCATGGCGGAAGCCGTCGAGCTTCTGGACAGTGTCGCCGAGCTACGCCGCGCTCGTCGGATCGAAACGCGGTTCTTCGTCTCCCTGCCGGCGCGGGAGCAAGCGGCATGGATGGAGGACCTGACTTCGCGCACCTCGCCACCGGCCGACGATGCTCCGGCGGTTTGCCTGCTAGACACGGGTGTAGACGAGAGTCACCCCCTGCTGCGCCGGATCGTCGACACGCGTCTGACCTTGGAACCCGGCTGGGGCCCAGACGACCTGGTCGGCCACGGCACACAGATGGCTGGGTTCGCGGTGTATACAGACGCGCTCGCCGAAGTTCTCGCTAGCACCACCCCGATGAGCGGTACGCACTGGGTGGAATCGGTGAAGATACTGAACGCAGCCGCGACCGAGCCGCCGGAGCACCCGGACCTCTACGGGGAGGTCACGCGTGAGTGCGTCGCGCGCGCCGAGGTCGCGCGCCCGGCACGAAGCAGGGTGGTCACAAGCACGATCACAGGCGTGCGTTGCCCGGACGGCCAACCCACCAGTTGGTCTGCCGCCGTGGATGGCCTCGCCAGCGGCGACCAGGACGATGAAGATGTGAGACGCCTGGTGGTCGTTGCTGTCGGCAACTCCGATCGCTCATCCGGCTATGCGTACCCGGACGCCAACTTCGACGAGCCGGTGCAGGACCCATCCCAAGCCTGGAATGCGTTGACGGTCGGCGCCTACACAGAGTTGGTCGAGATCGACCAGGCTGAGCACCCCGACTGGCGCGCGGTTGCGGAAGCCGGTGATCTATCGCCAGCTTCAACGACGGCCGCCAGCTGGCCGTTCGATGTAGCCGCTAGGAAGCCACCCATCAAGCCGGACATTCTGGTGGAAGGGGGCAACATGGCGTGGCGCCCGGGATCCTCAGAACCCGATTTCGTCGACGACTTGCTGTTACTAACCACGCGTCGCCGGGACTCTGGCTTCGGTCTTCTCACATCGTCGGGAGAAACCAGCGGCGCCACGGCCATCGCGTCAGGCGTAGCGGCCCAGGTCATGGCGCGGTACCCGACGTTGTGGCCCGAGGCCGTACGCGCCCTTATGGTCCATTCAGCGCGTTGGACTGCTCAAATGGAGCGGCGTTGCCGGTGCGAGACAAACCGGGCGACCGCACGCTCACTCTACCGTCGGTACGGCTACGGAGTGCTCAGCCCGAGCCGGGCACTCACGTCGCTCGCCCACGCCCCAACGCTGGTGATGCAGAAGTGGATCCAGCCGTACGACTGGCACGAATCTCGTCCATCCGACACGCGCACCCGCGACTTGCACTTGTATGAGCTGCCGTGGCCAGTAGACGTGCTCGAGTCACTTGGAGGCGCCAACGTGAAGCTTCGGGTGACGCTGTCGTACTTCGTGGAGCCTGGCCCCGGAGAACGGGGCTGGGGCAATCGATACGGCTACCCTTCCTTTGGGCTCCGGTTCAAAGTATGCCCGGCGCGCGTCGACAAGGAGATCTTCCACCGCGCGGTCAACCGTGAGCAGGCCGGGGCCGGCGGAGGCGCGAGCGATAGCGACTCCGCGCAGTGGCGATTGGGTGCTGAGTGCTTCTCAGGCTCGGTCCACAGCGACGTGTGGGAAGGTACGGCTGCCGATCTGGCCGCCAAGAATGTGCTCGCGGTGTACCCCGTCTATGGCTGGTGGCGATACCGCAAGCACCTCGGGCGCGTAACCTCGAAGGCGCGCTACGCGCTCGTGGTGTCGTTGGAAGCCCCGTCGATCGCCACGGCGATCGACGGATCTCAGATCAAGCCGGACCTCTACACGTTCATCGAACACGAGGTCGGAGTGGTCAGCATGGACGCGACACCGCAAGGGTAGGGGCAAGCGACCCCGGCGTGGCCCAAGTGGTCGCGGGCGGAAAGAAGCCGTCCCATCGGGACGATCAGCCGTGCACGCGAATCGGCGATGTCGCCTCGCCACGAACAGGGCCAGTGACGGCGTCGAGAATGGGGCCGAGGTCGTTTTCAACCCGCATCGCGGCCTCCACCGTGCGCGCCTCGCGCGGGATCCCGCGGTAGAGGCCTGCGTAGTGCCGTTCGGCGATCTGGACCGAGTGGCCCAACTGCTTGGCACTCAGGAAATGGGCGGCGTTGCCCCAGATTCCGGGTGCGTTGTTCAGGAAGGTCGCGCACGTGGCACGAAGGAGCTTGTACGTGAACCCGCGCGCGCCGAACTCGTCTCGCAGCCGATCTCTGGCAGCATCCACGAGGTCCTCCGTGTAGGGCTGATCGCCACCGAACACGAACGTGTCGGTTGCCCGCGCGCGGAGCTTCATCGCTGCGAGTAGCCGGCGCAGACCCGGAGTGACGGCGAGGTCGACGGTTCGGGCGTGCTTGGTCTTGACGATGTCCGCGCCGAGGCGGATCTCGCCGACCACCTTGCCATCATGGTCAGCAAGATCGAGGTCGACGTCCGACCAGCGCAGGGCGAGGGCTTCACCCTTCCGACACCCCGAGAGCAGCAGGAACACGACCAAAGGCGCTATCGGGGTGTAGCGAGGGGTCGTGCCCTTCTCACGCTTGCCGGCGTGCTCGTCGCGGGTTTCGGCGTAGACGGCCCGGTCGTGGCGCTGAGCAGCGTCGAGAACCTTCTTGATCTGGTTGGGGCGCAGGAACTCGGGTTCCTCTTTGGGGACTGGGAGCCGCTTCAGCGCGTCGCTGATCGCGTCCTTGGTCAGGTCTGGCGTCAGGCCAAGGCCGCGCCAGTGGTTCAGGAGGATCTTGGTGCTCGTTAGGTAGGTGTTGACCGTGATCGGGTGCCGGCGGGTGGACGAGTCCTGGCGGCGCCCGCGGCGGTCGCCCTTGACGACCTCGCGCTTGCCGCCGGCGATCAGGTGCTCGCGGAAGGTGCGTAGGCGGGGCGGGGTCAGTTGCTCCGTCAACGTGACGCCGGCGCTCTCGGCCCAGGTCTCGAACTGGTTCACGCCGTGGCGGTAGGTGCCGATCGTCGACTTGCGCAGGCGGGCCTCGCAGGAGCGCCAGAAGTCCTTGAGCGCGCCGGCCAGCGGCGTGCGGGTCCGCTGGGGCGCGCCGCTCGCCAGCTCGGCCCGGCGGCGGGAGAGGGCCTCGGACTTGCGGATGGCCCAGCCGCGCCGGGCCTCCTTCTTGCTCAGGGTGGGCTCGAGCTTTTCCCAGACCTGCTTGCCGGTGTCGGGGTCGGTGTAGCGGGCGCGCCAAGCGGTCTCGCCGCTGGCGTACTCACGCTGCATCAGGACGACGCCGGGATGGGGGGAACGCTTGTACTGACGGCGGGCCATGGGGTCGCTTTGCCGCGGCTACCTCCACGGCTACCTCCTTGCGACTGACTATGGCCTCGGCCGTCAGATGTTGGCAATACGTAAGTTATCGTGATTGCGCAGGTTTCACTTCTCGTCGGTTCTTGTCAGATCGCGACTGAAGGGTAGGAAAGACACTGGCAGTGTAGAGGTCAGGGGTTCGATCCCCCTCGGCTCCACTAGAAGTTCTTTTCTTATTTCATATTGGGTGCGCTGGCGTGGGTGAACCGCCGGCGGACGCGAGTTGGAGCCGCGGCTACCACTCCCGACGCGCGGCAGTTCGAGGCCTGCTTGGCCTCGTCGCGAAAGCCACGCGTCACCTCGCCCTTACGGTCCAAAGGATTCGATGATCTCGAATGGGCTTGCACTCGCTCGCGTTTCGTTGGTTGCGCTGGTGGCCTTCGCGGGTGTCCTCGCCTCTGC
>JAPPOR010000810.1 GCA_028817905.1 Myxococcales bacterium | reverse complement strand
CGCCCCCTTCGATTGCACATTCAATTCGAAAGGTCGGTGTCTCACCAGTTATTGACACGGCGGGCCTGCCGCGCAGGGGGAGCGGGACGCGGGGTAGGGAGCAGAGATGGGCTTTGGGCATGCCCTAGGCTTGGCATGGCAAGCGAAGGGTGCAATCCCCGATATGCACGCGGTGTATTTCGATGTGCTCACTACGTGCATATTGGGTATTATATGATAGTGATATTAGCTATTTCTAGCATGAGAGGAGCGCATGCGACACGCGGACGCTGAGATGGTGGCGGCGGATCTGCTGCGCGTTCTGCGGGGTCGGCGCTCCCGTCCCGACTTCAGTCGACGGCTTGGGTTTCGCAGCAACGTCGCATTGCGGTGGGAGTGCGGCCTATCGTGGCCCGCCGCCGATGACTTCGTGCGCGCGTTGTCGCGAGTCCAGCCGGACGCGGCGACCTTGTTTGCCCGTTTCATGGGATGGCGACCGGACACGACGCGGCCCCCGTCGGCTGCCGAAGTGGCGGCGTTTCTGCGGGAGCAGCGGGGCAAGGTGCCCATTCGTACGCTCGTCGAGCGGACCGGGTACAACCGCTATCAAATTGGGCGCTGGCTCAGCGGGCGCACGCGCCCGCGCCTACCCGAGTTCCTGTGTCTCGTTGAGGCGGCGAGCCGTCGGCTGCTCGATCTGCTCGCCTGCCTGGTCGACCCGGCGCGCATGCCGACGGTAGCGCCGCGCTGGCGGGCGCTGTGCGCTGCCCGCGCGGCCGCCTACGAAGCGCCCTGGTCGCACGCCGTCCTGCGCGCGCTCGAGGTCGAACGGCCTGGCGGCCGGGAGAGCATCCCGCGGCTTGCCCGGCGGATCGGGCTCACCGAGGAATTGGTCGCCGAAGGGCTTGCCAAGCTCGTCGAGACTGGCCAGGTGCGGAAGGCGCGCGGCAGGCATCGGGTGCAGCGTGTACAGGCCGTCGATACCCGCGCGGAGTCCGAGCGCGGTCCCGCGCTCAAGGCCTATTGGGGGCGCATGGCGATCCAGCGCCTGGAGCGCGGTACGGCGGCCGGCCAATTCGGCTACAGCCTATTCGCGGTCTCCCACGCGGACATGCAGCGCCTGAAACAGCTGCAGCTCGACTACGTGCGCGCGATGCAAAGCATCATCGCCGAGTCGACAGAGCCCGAATGCGTCGGCCTCTACTGCTCGCAACTGCTGGACCTGCGTGCGATCTAGGGTAGTCAGCCGAACACCGCTTCGTAGCGGGTGCCCCCGTCATCGGGCTCGATCGGCACGAGAAACAAGTCGAGCTTGCCGAGGCCCTCGCACTCGACCTGAAAGGTCCCTTGCTCGAACAACTCGCGTCCGCGGGCGCGGAACACCAGGCAGAACGGCTGGCGCATGCCCTCCTCGCTGCAGGGCGCTCCGACCGCTTTGGCTTCAATGAGCTCGGCTTCCACAACCGCGCTCGGAGCGTGGATCTTGAAGCCCTGGTTCATGCACTGCGCGAACGTTTCACAGGTCAGCGTTCCTAGCATGGTGATCACTCTCCATGTGGGGGCGCCACTCCATCAGATCGTGGGCGCCCGCATCCTCGATGGTTAGAAACCCGAGCCGCGCGTACCACCGCTTGGCCCGATTGCGCTTGTCTACATGAAGCCGTACGGGACGGTCCGTCTGCCGTGCCTCCCGCAAAACCTCCCGAAGCACCTGGCTGCCGAGGCCACGACCGCGGTATCTCGGCAGCAAAGAGATGTCGACGACCCTGACCTCTTCGGCTCGACGATCCACGACCAAGCGCCCAACGGGGACACCCGCCGCGGAGATGATCCATGCCTGCGCGCTGCGGAAGTGCCGGTCGTAGTGGCGGCGCTGGGCTTCGAACTGTAGGCGTACGAAGGCATGCCTCTGCTCCTCACTGCCTGCCAGCGCCTGCAGCTCCGCATCGCGGGTGCTTGCGTACAGCATCTCCAGGAATGGCAAGTCCTCGGACCCGATGGGCCGAAGTTCCGCGGCCCCTCCCATGGGACCTACGACCTCGACGGATACAGCCCGACGAGCGCGATGATGAAGTTGATCGCGAGGTAGGGCTGTAGGTTGTTGTGGCTCTGGCCTCCCCCTTCGGTGGACAGGACCGGCCCTAGTGGCAACAGGCCCGTGCTCGCTTCGGCATAGACTTGCGGCGGGCCACGAAAGGCGCGCGCCATGATCGCGTTCGTGGGAGCCCCGGTGTTTGCAGGGCTCGATAGGGCCGCCGCCGAGTGGCTGTGCGATGGTATCTGTGCCTCGCTGAGGGTTACGGTGGTCGACCCGCCGGGCTCTCCCAGGCGCCGGGCCGTCAGGCCCGGACCCCGTCCCGGGTGCATCGGTGCCCTTCCCTGTAGGTTGGGCAGGCCCACCGTGGTTCGCCCATCCCCTCCATAGGTCGTCCCGAGCAAGGAAAACAGGGCTGTGTTCTGGTCGATCGGAAGCACCTGCCCGTTGCAGAAGGCCCAGCCACTTGGGGCGAAGTTGCCCGCAAACATGCGTATCTCAGCGATGAAAGGTTCTGACATCGGAGTCTCCTGGCGCGCCTCGCGCGCTGCGGGTGAGTTAGTGACGCGACGGATAGACACCGAGCAATGCGATGATGAAGTGCACGCACAGGAACGGTTGCAGGTTGCTGTGGGGTTGGCTGCCACCGGCGTCGGCCACTGCCCGGGTGGCGAACGTGGCATTGGGTGAAGTTTCAGCACGATACAGCTGCACCGTGTCCACCTGGGCCGGAACGACTGCACTCGAAGGCGTACTCTCATCCGCGACGTCGTTCGAGGCGCGCATGGTATGGCGATGGGAGGGGAGCTGACTGACCTGTAAGGTCACCTTCTCTACCCCTGCTTTCTGACCCATGTTGATGGGCTGCAGGCCAGGGCCGTCACCCGCGTGCACCGGCAGCCGACCGCGCATGTCGGGCAGCCCAAACGTCGTGCGCCCATCTCCGCCGTAGAGGGTCCCGAGCAAACTGAACAAGGCGTCGTTTTGGCTTACCGCCAACAGCTGGCCATCGCAAAAGGCCCAGCCGCGAGGCGCAAAGTTTCCCCCAAACATTCGAACTTCGCCAACGAAAGGATCGGACATTGTGCTCTCCTGACGGTTAGACGACGGCGGCGCCAACCGCCGACATGATGACGCGGTTGCTGGGTAAGGGTGAGGGCGTCGGCTGAGCGCCTACGAACGCGACGGAAACAGGCCCTGCAGGGCGATGCAAAAGCGCATTCCCAGAGACGGCATGCGGTTTTCGTGCGCCTGGCCGCCGCCGACGTTGCTCACCGCTTCCGCTGCCATGTCCACCATATTCGACGCGCTGTGGTACAGGTTGGTATCCGCCGCAGCCAACACCGCTGCGTTCGGCGCAGGCTGTGATCCCGGTGAGGTGGTCGCCTGCATTGCGTGATCGTGGGCAGCCATCTGCGCGACCGTCAGGACATGGTCTTCCTGGCCGCCCCGCTGGCCCAGGGAGAACTCCTGTCCCGCTTCGGTATGCACCGGGACGCGACCACGGAAATCCGGCAGTGCAAAGGATGTCCGGCCATCCCCGCCGTACGTCGTCCCAAGCAACGAGTACAGAGACTGATTCTGGTTGATCGGCAGAAGCTGCCCATCGCAATACGCCCATCCTCGCGGCGCAAAGTTGAACGCCACGATGCGGATCTCCGCTAGAAACGGCTCTGACACGGAACCCCCCTTCCGTCTTTGCAGTCGCCCGAAACCCGCGGCGGCCTGTGTGCGCCGAGGATGCTACTGGGATCATCCGCGCCCATGCAAAGGGCGAACGGGCGCAAGCGAACACGTTGGTAACCCCGCATGCAGACAGCAGGGCGATCTCCGCCAGCGAAGTAAGCGGAGCGACACACGGGACGCCCCTCGTTCGGTACGTGAGCGACCACAATGCGCATAGAGCACGGTCCGTCGGCGCAAGCTGCGCCCGTACAGAACACCAAGAGCTGCTCACGGCATCGCTCTCGAGCTATGCACCCTGTGAGCCTTACTCCGACTGCACGTAAGCATTCTTGCATCTAACCGTGAGTACAGTCGTTACAGATGGTTCTCGATGCTGAAATGAGGTCGCGGTGCTTTGATGGGTGCTGCTAGCATGGCAGTCGCATTGGAGGATGTGACCGTTCGCAACGCTTGCGTGCGAACGCCAACACATTCGTGTGCGGAAGCGTGCAGTTCGCGAAGTTTGCGTACGAGTGCAAACACATTCGGGTCGATGGCTCGCTGCGGAGCCGTGACTGCGCTGGAACCCGAACTTGGATGACTTGAACATGCCCCATCGCATCTCATGGCTGATGAGCCCTCGCGGCGCGCTGTTGACCCTTGCCGTGACGACCGGACTCTGGACTCTCCCGCTGACGTCGCCGCGGGCAAGTGCCCAGCGCGGACCGCACATTCTACGCCTCGAGGGCGCCGGTGCGGTGTCGCTCCGACGTGACGATGACCGCGACAGTCTGGGTGCGGGCTTCGGCGTTGGCTACGAATACCGGTTCCACGAGCATCTGGGTGTCGGGCTCCACGGGGCTGGGTACTACTTTCCTTTCGATGAGACCGAGTTTCAGGGGGCTGGGGTTGCGAGCTACTACGGCCTGGGCGCCGGTCTACGGCTTCACGCACTGCCGTCCTCGTCGCGTGTCGACATATGGCTCGAGCCGGCGGCCAAGCTCGTGTTCACCGGGGACCTGAAGCGGGTGGGTGCCGATGTGGGGG
>JAPPOR010000058.1 GCA_028817905.1 Myxococcales bacterium | reverse complement strand
AGGCACGTGATGCTCGTGCAAGTGATCGGCTTCGCAGGGCTTTCGGTGAAGGAGGGAATACTCGCTGTATTTTCGACTGAAGCGAAAGCCCTGCGGAGTCGAGCAGTTGTACGAGGGCGCGTGATTTGGTGATGGATGCGGGCTAGGCGGGCGGAGGAATCGACGCGCTCTTGCCGTTCGGACTCTCGTCCGCCGCGGCATCCTCCGACTTGCGCTGCTTTCGCTTCTTCGGCTCGCGATCCTGCTTGGCTTCAGGCGAAGCTGCCTCCGCGACTGGCTCGACGACTGGCTCGACAACGGCTCCAGCCCCAGCTTCGACCTGAGCGGGCGCATCCTCCGCTACCTTCGGCGCTTCCAACTTTGGTTCCTTCTTCGCCTCGACGCTCGGGTCGTCCCCAACTTCGAGGATGCAGTCTCCAAAGGTCACCTCGAGCTTGCCGCGGTCACTCTTTAGCTTCACTTCGAGGGTATTTGCGCGAATGACCGTGTCGCTTCGGACGCTTCCGGACAGGTAGATGTCTTCGGCGTCCACACGACCCGCGAGGACTCCCTCCGATCGGATCGACCGCGCCTCCACGTTGCCGACAACGGTGCCCGTATCAGCCACCGTGAGCGCCGGCGCAGTGATGTCTCCGTCAAGCTCACCCCGCACAACGACAGGGCACTTGGAGCTCATGGTCCCCTTGAACTGCGTGCCCTCTTCGACCGTGGTCTGCTTGTCCGCTGTTTCGTTGTTCCCACTCATGGTCATCTCCTATCCCCGCGCTGATACCGATTTGGGTTGTGTGATCTGAACTCGCAACCGGCAGCCCCGCTCGAACGCAAACTGGGTCGACTCCTGTGGTTGCTCCACCGTTGCCGCCAGGGCGCCGCCGGCACTGACATGAAGTTCACTGGGGCCAACAAGGGCCGGACTGCGACGTTCCAGGAACTTGCCCTGTACACGCAAACGGCCTCCCGTGATCGTGCAGTCCTCCAACACCCCGTGCTCCCCCACAACCAGCTCGACGTCATCGCCCAAAGCAATGGTGCAATGCTCAAAGCGGCTTTCGATCTGCACGAAGGCGCCGTCGCGAAATTCCAGTTCGGCATTGCGCAGCACATCACCGATGCCGAAGAAGCGGCGAGCACGACCTGCTTCATCTGGCTCCGGCCGCACATCACCCGGGCGAAGGCTCGCGCGCTCCGATCCGTCACCAGAAGGGCTGCGGTCAACCCACGCGGCTTCGGCACCCGGCAGGCCCGCGTCCCCCAGCTCGGCAGCGTGGAGACGCGCACCGGTGAGCCGAGCACCCTCGGCACACGCACCTTCCAGAAGCGCCCGCCGCAGGTCTGCGCCCTCCAGGTCGGCGCCTTCAAGGCGCGCACCCATCAGCTCCGCCTCGACAAAGCTGGCGTTCTTGCAGGCCGAGCCCTTGAGATTGGCCTTCTCTAGGCACGCGCCGTCAAAGTTGGCGCCGACCAGCTGAGCGTCGCCCAGCTCGGCGCTCTGCAGCACAGCACGCGAAAAACACGCTTCGCCCGCCAGCACGCCACCGAGTTCGGCTTCGACCAGATCGGCGTGTCCGAAGTTGGCTTTCTGCAGCAAAGCCTCGCTCAGATTGGCCGAGTCCAGCTGGGCGTAGCGAAGCTTGGCGCCCTGCAGGTTGGCGCCTTCCAGGTTCGCACCCTCCAGGTTCGCCCGCGAAAGGTCGGCTCGCGATAGGTCGGCCCCCTCAAGATTGGCCCCGTCCAAATCTACCTTTCCCAGCTGGGCACCGGATAGGTTGGCGCGCGCCAAAAATGCCTCACGCATAGCGGCTCCCGATAGGTCGGCCTGCCGCAAGTCCGCGCCTTCCAGATTGCAGCCCTCCAGCCGGGCGCGCTTGAGCTTGGCGCGGGCAAGCTTGGCTCCTGCCAAAGCCATGCCGGACAGGTCTTCACGCTCGAGCTTTTCACCGCGCCGTACACGGGCCTCGAGTTCATCCGGAGTCATCTCAGACATCTCGTTCTCTCCTTGCGGGGCTCTTCAGGCAGCCTGGGCCTGCTCAAGATAGGACTGGACGCGGGCGATCTTGTGGTGAACGGGCATGCGCTTGAGCTCCTCGATCAGGGCGAGCTCACCTAGCTGTGCCAGCAGAGCATCCACTTCGAGCGCGGAGGCTTGTAGCCCGCGGCGGGCCGTCCGCTTCTGGCGGACGGCTTCCGCTTCACGCGCGCGGTCAAGCTCAGCATGCAATTTGGACAAGCGCTCGACGGCGCTCCGCAGTTGCTCATAGATCAGGCTACGTAGCGCCGCCGGTTCGGCGCGCGCTCGTTCACGATTGAAGCGCTCCAGACGCTGGGTGATCGCGGAAGCAATGCTCGCTTCGATCCCGGCAACCTGCGCCACCTCCTCCGGACTGGCAGCGATCAACTGCTCCAGGTCCTGCAGCCCGGCCGCGTACAGGCGCGCAAGCGTACGGCGGCGGAGCGACGGGATCTGAAGCAACAGCGCCTCCAGCAGGATGCGACCGCGACCGTCCCCATCGCGAGTAGCGCGGAACGTCTCGGGAAGCTGGGCGACCATCCGCCCATAGGCCTCCTCCAACTCATCGCGAACCGCGCGGCTGATGTGCGGAGAGCGTTCGGCAGCGGCGCGAGAAAGCGCGCCATCAAAGGCCTCGAACCCGGATACCATCTCCTTGAGCTCCATCTGCTGCGCAGCATCCAACACCGGGGCGATCACGGCCCGCAGCGGCACGGCCCAACGACTGGGTGTGGCGCCCATCGCTAGCTGCGCCATGAAATCCGAAAGCGGCTGCGTGTGGGCGGCAGCGATGGCTGCAAACGTCTCCGTGACTGCCCGGGCATCATCGGCCGCTGCCTCGGTGGGCGCTGCCTCCCCAGGACTGGGCAGACTCTGGAGTGCGTCGATGGCGGCTTCCACCACTTGATCGTCGTCAGCCTCGACCCGCGCATCCTTGACCGGGCGCTTCGGCGACCCCGCTTCGCGGCCCTTGGCCGTGGCTGACCGGGCCGAACTGGGTGCAGGCTTCAGTGCTGGGCGACCAACCGCCGGCCGGCCTTCCTTGTCCGAGCGGCCCCGCGCGGGCGACGGCGGGGCCTTTGCCGGGGACGGCCCACGACGGGCATCCCGGCTCTGTTCTTTGTGAGCCGGGCGCTTGCCGGCATGCGAAGCTGGACGGCGCGCCTCCCGCCTACTTTGCGTGCCCGGGGCAGCGGCTTTGGGAACGGGAGGCGGCGGCGATGCACGCCCCGCGACCGACGCCGCGGACATGACGCCCGTGCTGGCGGCCGGGGTACGAACTGCCGGGCCAGTCCCGGCCGGCGGGGGCGGTGCTTGGGCCGGGCCCTGCCCCTTTTTGACCACCGTCTCAGGCATCAGCACCGGCGGTGTTGCGGCACGTGCGGGTGTTTCCTTTGTCGGAGGTGGACCCTTGTGCGGCGGCACGTCGCGCTTCCTGGGTTTGTCTGTCCGAGCAGTAAACTCGGTCGTGTCGTTGTCGCTTTCCGCGTCCGGCTCGTCGTCCGACTGATCCGGTCCGTCAGCGATCTTGTCGACGGTCTCGCTCTGTTGCTGAGCGTCCTCGCCTTCCTTGTTGAACAGCTTGGAAAACAGTCCCATCGGCCCCTTTCCCCGCGCGCCCTCTGACGCGTCTAAGTATACGGTCCCCTACGGGCCGGATAGAAGACGCCGGCGGGGCGATCGTGCGCGAATCGTCATCCAAGCACGGACAAAGTTGGGCGCTTGCCGTAGGCAGACGGGTGCCCTGCGCGGACGACGAACACTTGGGCGTACATCCCCGTGCTGAAGTGATGCAGCTCCGATGTGGTAGAGGTTGCGTCCTGTAGCGACCTTGAGTCAGCGTCTCGTGGGCGTTTGAGTCAAGTTCGATCGCGTTGCCTTGATTCGGATCGTTTGGACAGGGTCGCTGGCGACTCCGGTGCTACTGGCCGTGATGGGCGGCTGGATTTGCCAGTCACAGACGCGTCGCAAGGTCGCCTTGGCAATCGACGAGTCCCCTGCCTCGTCGGGCTGCGTCGGAGCTCGCTAGCCCGGATATCTCACCAGGGCACGTGATGATCGTGCAAGTGATCGGCTTCGCAAGGCTTTCGGTGAAGAAGGGAATACTCGCTGTATTCGCGACTGAAGCGAAAGCCCTGCGGAGTCGAGCAGTTGTGCGAGGGCACGTGATTTGGTGATGAATGCGGGCCAACTATTCGGCTGCGGGTATGGAGTTCCGGGCCATTCGGAGCTCGGTGGATTTCTCGGCCTCCAGCCGCTCAAGCTCCACTTCGTCATGATTCACGAAGGTCATGGCCGCAGCGATACTCCGATGCCCTGCGACCTCTTCGATCAAACGATGCATTCGTTGGCCTACCCGTCGATAGGCAGCGTGACCTTGCGGCGCGGTACGCAGCTCGATGACGTGCATGGCCTCGCGCGCGTTCATCTCCATGTAGAAGCGTATACGGTATGCCATTGGCACCGCGTAGGGAGCTGCCTCGGATAGCCCCTGCGAGGCGAGCGTAGTGTAGAGCTCTGCTGAGCCGTCCATCACCCTTCGCCAGTCATCGAGGGCACCGATTTCATGAATTGCATCCGCAACCACGTAGCCGTGCGAGGGTCCGAGCTTCTGCCAGTCCAGGGTCATCATACGATGGCGCTGGAGGTCGCGGAATGCTCCGTAGTCCGATAGGACGTCGAAGCGGTAGGCCGTGCGCTCGAACGCTCGCCCTGGCTTGTGCCTGCGATTCTTGCGCTCGCCGACATAGGCGCGCAGGACGGACCTGCGTTCATCGGCGCTCATGGCGCGCGCGCGGTCCATCAACACTTGGTCGGATGCCGTCGAGGTACTGTAGAGCGCTGCCGCTATGACTTTGAGTTCACCTTCGGGATCAAAGTCGGTGAGCTGCACTTCGGGAGCATCGTGCTCTGCAACCGTGGGGACCATTGACGCTGCAGCACTGCGGGTCTCGATCTCGGTCTCACGCAGGTAGGCGCTCCAGGCGACCCCGCGGTCGGCCCGATCGACCCGTGCGACGAAAGACGGCACCACTTTGCGAAGCTCAGTCAGCATCAGGTCCGCGAAAGCTCGTGTCTCGGTAGCCTCGGAAGCGCGCATCCTGAGCAGGAGCGTCTCGTAGGCCTGCCCGGTGCCAAACATCCCCAGGTTGGATCGGGTTGCCGCCGGCAGAAGTCCACGGAGCGCATCGAGTGCCTTGGCTCGGATGGTGCGCCGATAGGCTCCAGCGGGCGTGTCGGCATCGCGTGGAAAGCGAGCACGATAGTGCTCCTCAAGGGGTGCGATCCACCGGGCGTAGGTGTCGAAGGTCGCATCCAATACGCGCCGATACTCAGCACGCAAGGGGCCCTCGAGTTCGGTCGGTGTGTGGTACTTCCAGCGCCCGCCAAGCTTGTCGTCGTAGGGCACGTAGCGTGTTGACTGCTCGAGATAGGCCATCAGCCGTCCACGTTCGAGCACTTTGGTCAGCAGATTGGATACCCCTTCACAGGCCAGGTGAACGCCACCCAGCTGGGCAACCGAGTCATCCCCGTACTGCTGAAATACACGGTCGTAGAGCTTCTCGGCCCGCGTTGGACCGTCCTCCGACGTGCCCAGGCGCGCCGGACTTGGCAGATCGTTCATGAACTCGTCGAGCAGGAGTCGGCGAAGGGACTTTGCGGAACGGGAGTATCTCGCAAACAGTGCGCCCTTGACGACTTCGGGCATGTTGACGAGCGCAAACACAGGACCGTCCACGTTCGTAACAAAGGGCGCAAGCGCGGCGCGCTCATCGGAACTGAACGATTCCTGGGGCGGGAGCCCCCGGTGCAGGGTGTCGTGCATGCTCATTCTTCCCCGTTCGAAGACCCGGAAGGCCTGGTACGGAAACCGAGCGGAAAGATAGCCGGGCGGAGATGGGGTGGCTAGCCTTGTGGAAGGCTTCGGGTGCCACGATGGGCGCGCGCCATTCGGCGTTCGAAACGGTCGGTGACTCACGGCCCATCGCACAACTGGCAGGCTGCGTAGCTGCCACCGGTGGGCGACGCCTGATCCTCCACGCACGTCTTGACCCCGGTCGAGCCGCTCGGACAGGCACATGGCACCTGGGCACCCACACGACAGCTCTCGCCCGTGTAGGGCATGGCGGCGCCGGTCGGCATCCCAGGTCCAATCGGCATCACGGGTCCGGAAGAAGCCATCTCAGGGATTCCGGTTGGGAGGGACCCCGGATCGGCGGCGGCCCCCGCAAGCGGCTGGGTCATCCCCATCGGTGCACCTGGTGCAGGCGACTGGGCACCCCCCGTAGATGAACCTGCTGCCGGCGACCGCGGGGCCGGGCGCCGTCCTGAGCTGTCGCCCCCCTGCCAGTCCGGTCCGCCCTCGGCGCAGGCCCCCAAACCGGCCAAACAGAGGCAGATAGCTACCGTCCCATGGGTAATGAACACCCAGGTCACGGCGGTTAGACGGACCGGGGCGGTTAATCGTTCCCCCGCAGGACTTCGCGCGTGGGGTGTGCGGTCCCGGGGCCATGGATAGTCGGGTACCGGTTCCAGCTGCCGAGGACGGGTTGCTGAGCAACGCAGGGGGCACCCCTGGCCCGTCACGCGGTGCTCTCAAGTAGTCGACTGTACGCGGATTTTCGACGAGAGGACCCCGCTCACCACGCCCGGCTCGCCGCTCCAAGCGGTATCCCACTTCAGCGAACTCTCGCTCGGTGAGCAGGGCACGTTATGTATAGATAATTACACTGTTACGGCTAGAATGATCCCGTGGGACTTCCGATCGTCGTGGCCAGCTGCTGCCTGCTCACCGGGTGCGCCCTGGTCGGCTATGAACGCTCACCGGCTGGCGAAGACGCGGCGGTCTTGGACCACGCATCCGGGCCGGCGAACGAAGGCGGGGCCCGGGAGCAAGCGCTAGACGCGGGCGGCAACCCGGTGGAGACGTCCACACCGATGCCGAGCCACGTTGGCGCCGACGCCAGCTCACCCACTGAAGGGCCAAACACGGGACTGGATGCTGAGATGCCTCGCTTCGTCTCCGGCGACCCCATCCCTGACGCCGGCATGGACGCGGCGGTGGACGAAAGGGACGCTTCCGCGGACAGCACGGTACCCGCTGCCGCCGACGCTGGCGCCGATGCGGGCTCCATGGCCTGCGGTGGCACACCCGTATTCGGCCTGTGTTGGTACCTGGGTGCTGAAGGCCAAAGCTGCGATCAGGCGTGCGCCGCGCGCGGTGGCTTCGACTGGGACGCTCTGGCCCATGTCGGCATCCCCAACCAGGGTGGAAGCGCTGCCGAGTGTGGAACAATCCTAACCGCCCTGGGGTACGCGACGGCACCCACGACCTCGACCCGCGTCGACCGCAAGGGGCTGGGCTGTCACGTATGGAGCCGTACGACGGTCTGGTGGATCGAGACCGACGCGTTCGATCCCAGCGAGTCGGTGCCACTCGCCTCGATCGCCTGTGCCTGCAACGAGTAGGCGCTCCCTTACTCGGGTTCGACCTGCGCGGTGCACCCGTGGGTTGGTGAGATATCCGGGCTATCCGGGCTTATCCGGGCTAGCTCAGCACCTGCAGGGCGCGTTTCATGTGAGCGGCCACATCGACCCCGTTGGGGCACGCGCGGTTGGCGCCACTGAAATCGACACCGGCAAGCGCACGCGCGGACGCTGGCATTCGCTGGAACAGTTCGCGGGCCTTGTCCGCTTCGCCGTAAACGTCGTGGTACATCAGAAAACGCATGGTGTCTCCGATCCGCACCGGGGCTCCCACGGCAGGGTTGCAGTGGTGGTCGCAGCCGTCACATGCAAGCGACCGGGTCGCCGCCGCATACGCATCGAGGGCCGAGCGCTCGGCGGCGGTCAGCTTGGTACGATCAAGCGCCGCCGCAACGTTCTCACGCAGCTTGTCGAACGTATCCATGTGGGAAACGGCGGCCGTGATGCGCTTGTCTTCCCAAACCGCCTTGAGAACCGCCTGGTGCTTGGTCCACTTTCCCTGCTTGCGGAACCGTTCGACGGCACCCTTGAAGCTGGCTTCCGAGCCCTGGGTCTTCATGGCGATCAGCCCCACGCCAGCTTTGTGAGCCGCATCGATGGCCCCGTTGAGCTTGGCCTCACCGTACTTGCGGAAATTGTACCGGAACATCACCGAGTCAACCCACGGCGTCTTAGCGGCGAGCTGTAGCAGCTCCGCCACGTTCCCATCGTGGCAAGAAAAGCCGAAGTGACGCAGCTTGCCCTGCTTCTTCAACCTCTCCACCACCTTCCGCAACTCGGCGTTGAGCATCGACCCGTCCTCGAAGGCGTGCAAATAGTACATGTCGACGTAGTCGGTCTTGAGCCTCTCGAGGCTCGTATTCAGCGTCGTCTCAAAGCCTTTGGGATCGTGGGCGTCGCTCTTGCTGGTAATCCACAGGTCCTTCCGTGCCTTGATGCGAGTGTGAAAGCTAGCCACGGCAGGCTCGCAAGACCCTCCATTGTAGCAGTCCGCCGCGTCGATGTAGTTGACACCGTATCGCAAGGCCTCGGCGATCTTGGGGTCGAACCGCTTGTCGAACCCCACGGCACCCCCTAGCAGAAGAATCGGGATCTTCTTGCCGGTTTTTCCCAGTACGCGTCGCGGTACCTGTGGCACCTTGCCAGCGGCCAGCAGCCGCGCGGGGGACAGGGGTCCCGCGATTGCCGCGGACGCGGACGCCGCACCTCCCATAGCGAGGAGGTCCCGCCGTGTGATGTCACGCTCTCTTGTTGAGTCACTCATGGTCGCCTCACCTTGGAGTTGGTCTCCACGTTTGCCTGCTTGGTCGTGTCGAGCAGCAGTGTTCGCCCATCATCGCGTGTCTCGCCGATCGCCGTCACGTAGACGGCGGCATCATCCAAGACCGGACACTCGTGCTCGCAAATGCCACAGCCGATACACAGCTCCGGGCGCATGTACGGGCGGTTGAGGGTCACCTGCTGACCATCCCACCGCGTAATCGTCTCGTCATACGTCCCTATCGCCTTGGGAGTCACCGGGCAGACCTCCTCACAAACGACGCAGGGCGTCTCCATGGCCCAAGGCAAGCAACGACCCCGGTTGAAGAACGCCGTGCCGACGCGAACCGGACCCTGGTCCGCGTATTCATCCAGACCCAGTTTGCGCGCCAGAGGGGTCTTCTGAATCGCGCCGGTGGGACACACCTCGCTACATAGCGTGCAATTGAGCTGGCAGAAACCCACCGAGAAATCCATCACGGGCGTCCACAGGCCCTCCAGTCCGGCCTGCTCGAGGGTGCTGGGTTGAAGCACGTTCGTCGGACACACATTGATGCACTGATCGCACTTGATGCACCGTTCCAGGAACTCGGGCTCCGCCACGGAACCAGGCGGCCTGATCGCCTTTTCGTGGAAGCCGCGCGCGTTGACAGCCTTGGACAGGCGCAAGAACGGGAATGCGACCAAGCCGCCCAGGGACGCGAACAGCCAGCGGCGCCGGGGCACGTCCGGCACCATGCGCTCCGTGTCCGGAATGCGGCTCTTGAGCGGAATACCGAACAACGTGGCAGTACCCGCCCTGATCTCACCTTGGATGCGATCCAGGACTGGCAGGGGAGCGCGAGCGAACGAGATCGCACCCTCTGGGCAGTCGTCGAGGCAGTTCATGCAGACGAAGCACTCGCTCTTTCGCAGCGCCGCCTGGGGGTCCGCGGCTCCCTCACAGCCCTTCAGGCACAGGTCGCAGTCCGTGCACTTGGTGAGATCCCGGTCGATGCGGAACATGGCGAAGCGGGACAGAACCCCAAGCATCGCGCCAAGTGGACACAAGACACGGCAGAAGAAGCGCGGAATCACCAGGTTCATACCAACCAGGCCGACGATCAGAAGACCGACGAACCAGGCGCCAGCGAACACACGAGCTTCACTGATTCCAGGCGAGAACAGGAGCGCCGTGGTGTCCAGATCCACACCCTGCCTCTGCATGCGGCCGGCGAGATCGCTGACAGCAAGGTCGCTGGCGGGCATGATCGCCACCGCGAAGGTCCTGACCAGCAGACAGATCGGGTCGAGCAGACCGATCTGCAACGATCCGAAGGCCGCCATCACCAGGAAGACGGTGAGCAACAGGTATTTGAGCTGGAACGCCGAGCGATAGCGGTTCGCACGGATATTGTCGCGATTGCCGCGAATGTTGAAGATGAAGCCAACGAACTGGTGCAAGGTCCCGTATGGGCACATCCAGTTGCAGAACACACGACCAAGCAACAGCGTGGGAACGAGTACGAATAGCGCGCGCCACAACCACCGATAGACCGTGTGCGTGGACACGGCGGTCGCGAACCCCACCAGGGGGTCGAGCTCGAGAAACAGAGACACCGGGTAGCCCCCAAGGCGGCTGAACCAGGTAGCCCAAAGCAGGAACACGAAGAGCCCAAAGAAGAATGCCTGGCTGATCACGCGAACGGTCGTGATTCGCAACGAGCGCGCATACCACGGCGATCCGTCGCGGTTGGGCTGGAACGCTGCCAGATGGACCCTTCCGTCCTTGTCTACCGAAATTGGGCGCGGGTCAGCCAACCCGTACCTCCTTCAGCCGAAGCGTGCGGAACTCCGGTTCACCGAGCCCGCGATTGTGAGCCTTCTGGAAATAACCCGGCAAGGGTTGTTCCGTGCGCTCGAGCAGCATCTGCCAGCCAAAGGCATCGGCGGCAAGTGAGTCGGTGGAGGCCACGACCGTGTGGCCCGGCTTTACGTCAGCAAGGCTCCCGCCGGTCGGACCGCTTCGGTACAGCACTCGAACACCGTCGAGCAGCACGAAGGTGGGGCGCACCATGAGGGCCAGGTCTGCGATGATGGTGTGGATGTCCTGGTGGAACTGGTTGCGACGCCCGCCGAGCAAGCCATACCAGTTCTTGGTCGTCATCGAGGCCCCGCAGAGATTGTGGTCCTTGCACGGCGATACGCCGATCACCTTGGTAGCGCCGATAAATGGACGGGCAAAGAACTCCCAATGCTCGATGAGACTCGCGCCGGGTGTCTGTAAAATCTGAAAGTCGTTGGGCGCCGGCAGGTAGACGCGCGCACCTGCTGCAACGGCCGCCTGCTGCAGCCCGCTACGCACAAAGCACGCTTCCGGGGCCTCGATCGGGTTGTCCGCCACTCGTACTTCCCGCGCACCCGCAGACCGCACCAGCGAGATGAGCGCCGACAGCACCGCCGGATCAGTGGTGGCTCCCAGGGGCGCAGCGCGTTCGAAGGCGACGTTTGGTTTGATCACGACGACGTCGCCCTTCTGGACAAAGTGCGCGATCCCGCCGATCGCGTCCACGGCCGCACGCACCATCTTCCCGATGTTTTGCCCGCGAGCGATCCCCAGGTGGGCAGCGGTGGGATGGGGGTCGACCGCATAGCCACCCTCCGGCAGCCGCATCCGCGCAGGTTTCGGCTTTCCGCGCTCACCGTCCGGGTCTCGCAGCGACAACGGAAACCGGGGTGGAGCCAGGGCCGCGTAGCCCGCGGTCGCCGAAAGCCCGGCAACCCAAGCCGCCTGGCCAAGGAATCGCCGGCGCGAGGCGCGCCGATAGGCCGTTTGATCGTCAGTCATAGTCGCTACCCTGGATGTCGACCTCGTCGCCGGATTGATTCTGCGCCGCCCGCTCGACTTCCGAAAGGGCGCGTGTTCGCAAACCCGCGGGCGCCTCACCAAGGCCCGCCCGTAGCTTTCCGAGCCAGGAGACGGCGGCCTCGGGGTCGGGAGCCGCTGCCACCCCCACGACAAAGGGTCCCTGGGCCGCGGCCACGGCCACGCGCTTGAGGTAGCGATCCGTCACCACGGTCTGGCCGGCGTGTTCCCCGGCGGAGCCGTAGGACAGAAACCCCTCAATGAACTGACGGGACAGGGCCTGGGCGTCGTGCTCGCTGCCGGTCGGCACGACGAACAAATCGGTCTCCCCATCCGGGAGCCGTGCCGTGTGCACGCCCCGCGCAAACCCGAACGAAAACGCGTTGGCTGCCACAAACCCGACCGCTTCCGCCGGCAAGCCAAGGACCTCCACGAACAGGTCCTCGGACCACGGGCGCTCGGCCCCCTCGAGGGAGCCGGTCAGCACCACCAGCAACTGCTCGAGCTGCGCAGGCACGGGTGCATCGCCGCTGGCGGCAATGGCGCGCACGTAGTGCCTTCCCCGCACCAGGAACAAGGCACTGGCCTCACGGTGATGGGTCCCGCCCTCGGTGCGTATCGGCTTGATGTCCGGGGCGCGCTCCGACGCATAGGTGCCCAGCGCGTTCTGAACGTCACCCATGTCATAGAGTTCGACGTCCACGCTGCGGTTGGGATCCGAGTGCTGAAGGCTGACGAAGGAAAGCCGCTCGAAACCGCGCGACTTGAAGAAATCCGCGCGCCCATTGATCTTCTCGAACAGATTGTCTGGACCAAAGTGAGCGATCGGTCCTTCCCGGTACCCCGTGGATGCCAGGCCCTCCGGAAGGGGACCCCGTTCCACGGCGGTCGCACGCCCGGGATCCAGCAGCGCGCGATTGTCGAACAACTCGGGATCCGGATGCATGCCTCGCACCACCACCCACCCGAGCACACTCGCCAGTCCGCTCAGGATCACTAACCCCACACGCACCTCCACCAGCGAGTAGGTGCGGCGATAGTGGCGCCGCCCGTAGGGGTTGAGGATCCGTTCAGTGCTTGGTTTGACCATGCTCGGCTGTCCTGGGCTTACCAGGCTCGCGCGGCGCTTGCATCCTGCGGCCGGCATGCCATATGCGTACCGGTCGCTTAATAGCAGTACCCTTAATTCGGACGTGGGCAACGCGAGCAACAGGGGCGCCCGGGCGCTGGTAGTATCGGTGATTGGCAGACTGGCGCAGGGATTTTCGAACGTACGACGGTTCACGGTGAAGCACCCCATGCCGGTCGCCATCGCGGTGTGCGTCGCGACCCTCGCCGGCTTCACCCTAACCTTCGTGGCCGGCTTGGTGCTGGGCTCCGCGAACCGAGATTCGGAAAGACCCCTGTTTCGGGTGATCGACCGCTACGCTGACAAATTGAGACACCGCCTGAGCAGCCACACCATCGTGACTGCGGCGCAGGAGGGCGAGATCAAGATCTCGACCATCTTCGTGCCGATCGTCGGCAAGCCAGTGCAACTGCCACCGGCAACGCGAGGCGGCACCGGGGGCGGCCTAACCGAAGCCCATGGGCACATCGTAGCCGTCACACACGACGGCGGCGTGTTCTTTGTCACCCGGGAAGGGAGCGTCATCACTCCCCGAGTCGAGCTACCTGACAACCACTTCGAAGCGTATCGACAAGCCAACGGACTCCCAGAGTTCGCCGGCGTGCGGTTCGACCTCTATCACTTCCGGACCATCGACATCGCCTACCTCGAACACCGAGGTCAAAAAGCGTTCGCCCTATCTCAAACGTTCTACGAGCCAGAGCAAACCTGCTTCCGCAACCGAGTCTCGATCGCCTATTTCGACGGGGACCTCGCCGAGCCGGCGTCCATCACGATCCCACAAAGCGCGTGGAAGGTTCTGTACCAATCCGAACCCTGCCTGCCCCTGCGTCGCAAGCACGACGGTATTGCCGGCAACCTTGCCGGCGGTCGCATCCTGGTCGACTCGAAGAACGAACGCCTGTTCTACACGAACGGCGAATACGGCTGGGGCGGCGACACGATCGCAGCACCCTCTGGCGTTCCCCTGCCTCAAGACCCGAAGTCACACTACGGCAAGATCATGGCCATCGATCTCGCGACCGGCGCGTTCGCGATCCATGCCCATGGCCTACGCAACATGCAGGGGATCACATTCGATCCCCAGGGTCGACTGTGGACAGTCGAACATGGGCCACGCGGCGGCGATGAGCTGAATCTGATCGAAGAGGGTAGCAATTACGGTTGGCCTCACGTCTCGTTCGGTACCGCATACAATGGGCTACCGCTTTCCTACGCACGATCCGTAGGCCGCCACGGCGGCTTCGTCAAACCGAAGCTCTCCTGGCTTCCGTCGATCGCACCCTCATGCCTGACCACAATCCGAGGGTTCCACGACGCCTGGGACGGCGATCTCCTGGTGACCACGCTCAAGACCCACAAGCTCGTGCGCATCCGCGTGGACGGGAACCGGGTGGTGTTCGCGGAGGACATCAAGATCGGCCAGGGCCGGCGTATCCGCTATGCTCTTCAACACTCGGATGGCCGCCTGGTGATCATGACCGATGATCGGGAGGTCATCTTCTTCTCACCCGTCAAAGGCGGCATCGGCGCCGAGTTCGTCCAGCGCTTCCTCGCAAGCGACCTAAAAGCCGACGAGGCGGTCAAGGAGGCCGCCGCGAGCGCCCTCAAGAAGTGCACCGAGTGCCACTCACTCGAAAAGGGCGATAGCACGAACTCCCCTTCCTTGGCCGAGATCTTCGGCCGCAAGGTGGCGTCCACGGCCTTCGAAGGCTACACAGCCGCGTTGAAGAACGCATCGGCAGATCGCTGGACGCGGAAGCGCCTCGACGCCTTCCTCAGCGATCCCCAGGCCGTCTATCCCGGTGCAGCCATGCCCAACCCCCAACTGTCCGATCCATCGCTGCGCAGAGCGGTAATCGACGTGCTCGAAGCCCTCACCAAGACAGACTAGCTACTCGCTAACCTGCGCCGGCAAGGGAGCGCATCAAGGCGTGACCGGTCTCGTGAACTCGCATTCCGACGCGGCCACACCGCTTGAGTCCGAGCCAGCTCACCACCACACAGGTCACATGCTGGCTATCGGCAAGCCGCAGCGAGACGTCACACCCGATCGGAACCGATTGACCGAGGGCGACCAACACCGCGGCGCCCCGCCCGTCGACCGCGACGTCGACCAACTCACCCGTGAGAGCTCGCTTGGAGCCCGGACCATCCGGGATGTGGATCGAAACGGTCTGTTGTAGGCGCACCCTTCCCGACGACCGACGTTCACGGTCGCGGCGATCACGATCCTGGACAGTTGGCGGCTGCATCAGGTGTATCGAGACGATAGCACGCCCTCGCCCGGCGGGTGCACACTATCCCTGCTCCACAGGCGCTGGACCGTCCGGGGCCTGCTGATGACGCCGAAGGTCACTAGCACAGTCCGCCAAGGCGTCATCCAACGCTTGGGACGGAAGGGCGCCAAAGTACGCCTGGTAGCGGCCAGTCGTCATACTGAGATCGGGTGGTCGCGGCTCGGGCAGCTCGAGATCGGCGGCACGCACAGCCTCGTACCGCGGTACCACCCCGAGGCTCTTCGCCCACCGCAGTCCCAGCTCGAGGCGCGAGACTCGCTCGATCCCCGCCACATGGACAATGCCTGTGAGTCCCGGCGCGCCCGCGATCTTGATGAGTGCGTCCGCCGCATTCGCAAGGGACATGGGCGTACGGTACTCATCCTCGAACAGCCGTGCCGGGGGCCCCTTGGCAAATGCATGGGCCAACTCGGCGAGATGGCCGCCTGCGGGCGCGAGCGGAGGAATGCCAAGCAACAGCGGAAGACGCACCACAACGCCCTGCCGGTAACCGAGCACGTGGGACTCGGCGGCGAGCTTGGTGCGCCCATACTGGGTACGAGGATGCGGCGTCGCAGCTTCGTCGTAGGGCGCGCCGCGACCATCGAATACCATCTCGGTCGATGCCAGCACGAGGCGCGCACCCACCCGCCCCGCCAACGCGGTCAGCTCGGCAGTCGACAGCACGTTCACTTCGTGGGCCCGGATTGGGTCACGCCACGCATCCGCCACACGGCTGATCGCAGCTAGGTGAACGATCGTCCGCGGGCGCTCGACCAATACCCGCTCGACCAGCGCTGCGGGCTCACGCAGGTCGACCGCGAGAACCTCCTGATCGGGGGGGCGCCTACCCCCAAGTGACACGGTGCCCCAGGCAGCCCCGAAGGCGTCACGAGCCCGCGGCAAGAGCACACTGCCAAGATGTCCCCCACTGCCAGTCACTAGCACGCTCATGGGCGGGCCCCGACCGTCACCCGACCTACATGCGTCCCCACCTTCACGCACCGTAGCCTCTCAGTGGCTGGCATGGACGGGCGATGCTCGAACATCTAGACCTCCCGGCTCCGCCCTAGAGCCCAGCATCGACGCTGTTGAGGCGTCCACGCATCCAACTACCACCGTCCGGATCCCGCAACACCTCACCCGCATGGGCCGGGTGATCGATCTGCACGCTGGGGCCAGAGCGGCCCGCAAACGCCTCTGGCCCAGGAAGCTCCATGCGGTCGAGCTCCTGGAGCACGCGAGACGCATCGAACGCGAAGCTTCGGCTGATCGTTCGCTTTTGGCCGGTGCGCGGACAAAAGGCCTCATCGAGCGCTAGGGTCTTGCGAGCGCGCTGCACCAGCTCAGCCGGAGCGTCCGCCGCTTCAAACACCCCGGCCAGCGCGTTCGCAAGCAGCGCAAATAGGCGCCTGCGCTGCGCCAGCATCGCCAGGTACAGGGTGGCCCGGTGCTCGTAAATCGCCATGCGATCGTCCAGGTCGATGCCTTCGAAATGCTCCCGCAGCCCGACGAGGGCCGCCCGGAGCAATGCCCTGAGGGCAGGAGAAACGCCGATACGCCCATCGAGGGCGAGCAATCGGGTGGTCAGCGGCATGATGTGCCCGCGGATAAGCAGGATGTGGGCGGTGATGAGAAAATACCCCTCGAGACCCTCTTCCCGCCCGAAGGTATGACATCCCACAACGTACTCGCCCTTGGCCTGGCCGTATCCAGCCACCGGAATGGTTTCGATCGCGTACTCGTGGCGCCGTTCGTAGAATTCCGTCCCCGGCAGCAGCGTGTAGCCGAAGATATTGATGTTCGGAAAGAAGGTGAGCAGCCGGTCGAGGTTGCGCTCGAACTCCTCGAGGTTGTCGCCGGGTAAGCCCCAGATAAGCTCCGTTGCTATCGGAACGCCAGCTCGCGTCATCGCCTTGGCAATCGGCTCGTATCGATTCGAGCGCATGTTGGTGCGATGACTCAACTTGAGTGCGAGCGGTGTCAGCGTCTGAAGCGCGAGATTGTAGTTCTGGAGCAAGCCATGGCGTTGCAGCAGCAAGACGATCTCCTGAACGCGTGCGTTGTGAGACTTCGACCAGGAGGTCGCGAACGTGTACGGCCGACCGGTGCGCTGCCGCAGATCGACGACGATGCGGGCCTTGTCCAGGTCTTCCTTGAGCGCACCGAAGTTCGAGTCCGATAGCCAGATGTCCTGTATGCCCCCGGCCACGTACCCGGCTAGATCGCCATGGATGCGTTCCAGACTGAACTGGAACATCTTGGTGCCGATCGCACCGGTGCCCCACTCGCAATAGGCGCACCGGAAGGGGCACCCCCGGCTCGTCTCGTAGGCGACCTGGGTGTAGCGTGGTTTGCCTTGGGCGTCGCGCAATGACAGCACCGACAGGGGCGAAGGAAACCGGTCGAGCTGTGTCTGCCTGGGACGCTCTGGCGTCCGCACCAGCACACCGTCTTGCACAAAGGCGAGCCCCGCCACCGCGTGCCATTCCGATGGGCCGCGGCAATCCAGCCACATCTGGAACGTCTCTTCGCATTCACCAAGCCCGATGACGTCGATGACGCCTCGGCTCAGATAGTCCTCGGGCTTCTGGACCTGCGGACCACCCGCTATCACCAACGCTGCGGGGCAAGCGGCCTTGATGCGCGCCATTGCTCCCAGAAACGCGTCGGTGTTCCAGGTATAGCAGCTGAAACCAAATACCGGCGTGTGGCCCGCGGCGATGGCGGTTCGCACCTTCGGAAGACATTCGATCTCGAAGGTTTCGGACAACCAGGTCTCGACTTCGCACTCGCGCTGAAAATGCACCAGCTCCGCATCCGTGTGGGCGGCACTCGCGCCGTACTCGCGAAAGTACGCGAGCAGGCCGCCGGTGGTCGTCGGTGGGGCACAGAACTGGTCGCTGTCCATACTGAACAGCCAGATGGGTCTCGAACTGGTCACGGCGAAATACCAGCCACCCCGCTAGCAGATCAGGGTCATCCAAATCAAGCAGCGAGCACGTTCCCCTCAGCTCCCCGTGCTACCATCCGGCTACATGGACAGTCTCCCGCAGCTCTCTTCGGGGACGACGCTGCTATCGCTGACGAATGCGGGGGTACTGGTGGCCCTGCTACTGGTGGCGGTAGCCGCGGTGCTACTGCCGCGCGACCACCGACGGCTCGCCCGCGGCCCCTTTCTGTTTCTGGTGGGCCACCTGGCATTTGCCGTGCCAAGAACCCTGCTCGGGCTCGAGGGAGATGCGGATCGGCTGCTGGGGCTCGTATCGCTACTCCTGCTCTTGCTGAGCCTGGGGCACGGGACTGCGCTCGTTCTGATCGAGGCAGTCCTGACCCGGCGTCTCAAGACGAACCCTCCCAAGATCTTCCGCGACATCGTGACTGGGCTGGTCTATGTCGCCGCAGTACTGCTGACCCTGCGGGCGGCGGGGGTGGACACCTCATCGCTGCTGACCACATCCGCCCTGCTCACCGCGATCATTGGTTTGTCACTGCAGGATACGCTCGGCAACCTGTTCGCGGGGCTCTCGCTCCAGGGCGAGCGACCTTTCGGGGTCGGCGATTGGATTCAGTACGAAGCCGGCGACGACAAGGTCGGACAGGTCGTCGAGATCAACTGGCGCGCGACCAAGGTCAAGACCCTGGACCAGGTGGAGCTGACGGTTCCCAATGGACAGCTGGCGCGGGCCTCGATCATGAACTTCTCGCGACCCTCACCGGTCGTCCGGCGGTCGGTCCAAATCGACCTTCCGCGCACCCTGGCCACGCATCGGATGCAGCGAGTGATTCTGGCGGCGATGCGCGACGTACCCGGAGTGCGCGAACGGCCTGAGCCGTCCGTGCTGACCCAGGGATTCGAGGACCGTGGTGTGCGCTACTGGGTGCGCTTCTTCATCGACGATTTCGGTCGACGCTTCCTGATCGACGGGGCCGTGCGCGATCGCATTTGGTACGCCCTGGCGCGCGAAAACGTCGCGCCGGCCGTCCCCGTTCGAGAGGTCTTTGTGCACGAGACGGGTGAAACCGTGCAGGCCCGCAATGAGGAAGAGGCCTGCGCGCGCACGCTGGCGGCCTTGCGGGAAGTGGAGCTGCTACAGGACCTGAACGAACAACAGCTATTGGTCCTCGCGAACGCTTCGCAACCGCTCATGTTTGCGGACCGCGAAGTCGTCATCCGGCAGGGCGACAGGGGTGACAGCTTGTACGTCTGCCAGGACGGCGCCCTCGAGGTGGAGTACTCGCCAGAACTCGGGCGCAGCAACAAGATAGCCCGCTTCGGCCCCGGTGGCGTGTGTGGGGAGCTCAGTGCGATGACCGGCGAACCCAGGACGGCCACGGTACGCGCCGTCGGGCATACGGAGCTCCTGAGGCTGGACAAGCCAGCGTTTCAGAGCGTGTTGGACGACAATCCAAAGCTCGCCGAAGTCCTGAGCGCGCGTCTTGCGTCGCGCCGAGCGGAGCTGGACTCACTGAAGCCCTCTAAGGAACGCACCCGCGCAATCGCACCAGAGCGCGACCCCGAAGCCCTCCTTCATCGCATTCGGGGCTTCTTTGGGCTCAACTAGCGACCTTGAGTCAGCGTTCTGTGGGCGTTGGCGTCAAGTTTGGTAGCGTTACCTTGATTGGAAGCGTGTGGACAAGGTCGCTAGGTCGCACCTCCGGTGCTCCGGGCAGTGATGGGCGGGTAGAATTGCCTCAAACAGACTCGTCGGGGGGGTCAATCGGGGTGTAGCGCCGCTGAGACTGGTTCCGTCGCGCAGTTGCCCACAGGGGCACGGTGGCGCTGTACCCGTCGGGACCTACGTACCGGTAGAAAGAATCCCTGCGCAGCTTGGCCAGGGACTTGGCACGGGCATGCGGCCATGTGGTAAGACGGGTGCCCTTGGCACCTACGAGACGGGAACGCGAAGCACTGGGCGGCAGCGACTGGAGGAGTGACCATGATCGTCGAGGAAATCATGACCGAGGGCCCTATCACGGTGACCGAGACCACGAGTATCGGGGACGCGATGAGCACGATGGCCGAGCAGGGTGTCCGACATCTACCCGTGGTCCGAGGCGAACGCAGCGAAGATGTGATCGGTATCCTCAGCGACCGTGACTTCAGCAACCTGGGTCTAAGCCTGGTCAACGACGTGGAGAGCTACGACCAGCTGCGCGCCCGGCTCACCGAGCCGGTCAGCGTCTTGATGACCGCAGACCCGGTCACCATCGATCAGGACGCGAGCGTCGCGGAAGTGATCGATATGATGACGGACGACAAGCTCAGCGCGATTCCTGTAGTCGAGAGCGGGACCCAGCGCTTGGTAGGCATAGTCAGCTACGTCGACGTACTCAAGGCGGCACGCGACCGCCTGGACGACTAAAAACTGGCGGCGTGTTCACTGGCAGCCGGCGCCGCACGCTCCGCCGCGGTCGACTGTTCCGACCCTCGTTCGGCCATCACGCGCAGACCGCGATCCCCAGGTGCGGGTCGCGCGTACAGCGGCAGCTGCCCTGTGGTGTACCGTCTGCGGCACCCACGCCGCATGGCAGGCGACAGTGGCCGTCGCTCGCACACACCGCGCCGGCGCCGCAATCGAGCTGCTGCGCACAGACGTCACCCGCTCGCCTGGGCCCGTCCAACCCACATGCAAAGCCCATGGACGTAGGCCGACAGGTCATCTGATCAGGGCAAGCCGGCGCGTGCGGGTCACAGGGACACAAGGCGGGGGAGCGACAGGCAAAGAAGCCGCGTCGCAGCGAAACACCCCGGCGCAGGATGAGGGCCTGCTGCGTCGTGAGCTCTCGCCGACATTGCGTGTAGTAGCTCATCACATTGAACGCATCCGGTGCGGCTGGGCTGGCTGGGCTGGGACAGAGCACCCGACAGGCGTCGTCATAGCCGCAAGCGGGCGGTCCCGGGTCCGGCGGTGTATCGCAGATCCCATCCCCATCGAGCATACACGGCCGATCGCACTGCAGCTGGGCAACCTCATCGCTGCCGAGCGGCCAGCGGACCACTCGCACGACGGCTCGATCGTAGGCAAAATGGGTATGGCATAGGCCAAAGTAGTGTCCTAGTTCGTGAGCCACCGTGGTTGCGGCGCGCCCCTTGGCCACAGCGATGGCTCCGGAGGGGGGCTCGGGAGCGTGGTGGACCCGGCGACCCCCGCAATGGCCGTTCGGAAGGGTCGATACGCCGGCCTTCGGCGTATCACCGCTCTCCAGGGTGTCGGTGAACACCACCGGAACGTAGAATGCATCCCGGGCTGCGATCACCTCCGGATCGCGGACCAGGTCCAAGAAGCCCGTATCGTCAAGACGAAGCCAGTCGGGCCGCGCCAGGTAAACGACATCGGCCAGGGTGGCCGTCAATGCGAGACCCTGCGGAGCGGTTCCCAGCACGCGATTGATCCGTTCGATCTCCCGCTCAATGTCTGCGCGCGCATAGCTGCTGCGGCCACTCCCGTCGGTGATGACCATCGCCAGAATCGGGATAGGTTCACAGCGCTCGTCCTCATCGACGCGGCCATCGCGGTCCTGATCCCTTCCGTCGCACGTGTCCGGCGTCCCGGGTGCTGCTACCGGCGGACACCCGCAGGCGTCGCAATCATCGTCCTCGGCCGGTGCCGACGCGCGCCTCTCGATCACATGACAGCTGGGTGTGGTCCGACCAGGAAGCTCACCGCACAGGGCACCGCGGGCACCGCAATCCGTGACGGCAATGAGCCCGTCAATGCACGTTAGCAGATCATCACCTTCGCAGCGTGGCAACTTGCCATGCAGCTCGCAGTCCTCAGGGCTTGGACGTCGACACCGAGCACCCTCGCCCGTTGTGACACAGCGCTTGCCGCTCAGGGCGCAATCGCGCGCGTAGGGCTTGCTGCCAACGCAGCCGCGCACGACGTCTCCATCGCACAAGCCTTCCAGCGGCCAGGGGCCGCAGCCCCCGGGATCGGCCCGCTCGCAGGCGCCAGCCCGACAGAGGGCTTGACCGCACTCTTCGGCTAGCTGCGATACTTCGCCGCAACTATCGACCCAATAGACATCCCCCGCAGCACACTGGCGGTCCGCACGCGGCTCACACGAGCGCGTCTCCAACGCTTCGCCCGCATCCACGTCGGTCCGCACCGGGATAGAGCCCACCCGCACCGGGATGCGCTCGTCCACGCGCTCAGCCGGATGGCTGCGCACTGCACTGTTGGAAGTTGGTGGAGCGTTCCTTTGGTACGACAAAAGACTGACCACCAGGGAACCCCACATCACCGCGGCAAGCAGTGCGATGGCATGGCGACGACCGCGATGCTGCCCCGCCACCGATCAGAAGCTCGAGCCCGGCTCCTGGAGGAACTCGCGCTCCTCGTCCGTGCTGGCACGCCCTAGCAGTTCGTTGCGGTGGGGAAAGCGCCCGAACCGGGCCACAACGTCCCGGTGGGCACACGCATAGTCAACCGCGCCGTGACACCAGGTTCTGCCCCGCTCGGCAAGCGCTTCGAATAGGGCGACGCACCGCTCCTGAAGCACCCTGTCTTCCGAGTGCATCAGGGGCATGTACAAAAAGTAGCACTCGGCGATCCGCAGCTTCAGGTCGTCACCGGCATCGATGCCAGCGAGCGCGGTGGCAACGGCGCGCCCATCGTGTTGGTACATCCGCCCACTGCCGCGAAACACATTGCGCGTGTATTGGTCCAGCAGGATGACGACGGCGAGCCGACCTTGGGCCGTCATCGTCCAACTGTCGAGCTCACCGGCTGCCGCGGCCGCAATCGCATCGCCAAACGTGACACTGATTTCGCGGTCCAACGCGTCGCTCTTGCGCCACCAACGCGCGCGCGTTTCCTCGGCAGGCTCGTCCCGCTCTTGTTCGGGGCCCAGCCAGAACTCCAAGACCTCGTCGGAAGTCACCATCGGTCACACCTCAATCGAAGGACACGCCCAGAGAAAGACGAAACTCGAGCGACCAGGGGTGCAGAAAACCCACCAGTGACGCCCGGCTTCCCAGGTCATTGACCAGGATTTCCACGTCGTTGCAGCCGCTTCCCCGAGCGATCACACCCGGCCCATCGCTGTCCTCCGCGACGTCGCAGCGTTCCTGTTCGCTGAGCTCGTAGCCCAGCCCGAAGGCCGTCGCCAGGGTGAATACGCTGAAGCGATTGACGCTCCCAACGAGGAGCTTGAAGCGTCGCTCCGTCAAGGTCACGCGGTCGACGAGCGCGCCTTCAGGCGTGGTGCTGCGATAGAGCACGCCGTAGTTGGTGATGAGCGCGCGCAGCACGTAGCCCTGAAACGGCTCGCCACTCAGCCAGAAGCCCACTCCGAGACTGGCACCGACGAGGCCCCCCAGGCCATTGCTATGCTGGGTGATCTCGCTGTCGCGTCCCAGGAAGGACGACAGATTGAGCGCGACGGGACTCTCCGTAATGAAGAACATCGGTATCAACTCGACGCTCATGAAGCCGAGCAGATCGACCTCGAGCTCTAGACCGAAGCGACCCTCCAGGACCAGGTCCAGCGGGTCGAGCCGCACCGAAAACGCGGGAAGCTCGAAGCCGGAGCCCCCTTCCGGCTCTTGCTCAGGCAGGGGGCGAGGAGGCGGCGCATAGGGGTCGTATCCGTAGGCTGGCGGATAGCCAGGCGCGGCTGCGGTAGGCGGGGCAGAGCCGGGTACGGGCGGGCCAGGTGCTGTTGGACCAGGCGCTGGGCCGGGCGGCTGCTGCGCAGGCGGGGGCGGCGCGGATCCTTCCCGCTGACCGACCTCAGGCTGGCGGGAAGTGTTCCGTGGTCCTGACGGTGCGGCACCACCTGGACCTGTAGGGGG
>JAPPOR010000038.1 GCA_028817905.1 Myxococcales bacterium | reverse complement strand
GACTCGGCCAATGAGCCGGTCGGGGCGGGGACGGATGGGGGGTCTTCGCCAGTCACCACGACAGGTGAGACAGAACCGCCGCCTGAGGATGGGCCGGACCCGGATGCAGGGCCCGCCACAACGCCCGGGATGGGTCCGCCGCGTCCGCCGCCGAGTGTCCCGGATCTGTCGGACCTCACGCCAGAGGTGGTCTACACTGGCGACCCATCCTATCTACGCGTCGTCGACGACCAGCTCTTCGTTGTGGATGGCAACACCATCCGCCGCATGCCTCTCACGGGCGGAGACAGCGAGGTGGTGGTGCCGCCCGCCCCTGCCAATATCGGCATCATCCGCGTGAACAGCACCCACCTGTTCTTCGAAGTCAACGACACTTTTTGGCGCGCGCCCCTCGATGCGACGGGCGCTACCCCCGAGGCTCTCTATCAAGGAGCGCCCGACGAGCTCCTCGAGGCGGTCGACGACAACCACATCTACTTCCGGGCTCGCGATACGGGCAACATCGGCCGGGTTTCCGTCGACGGCGGGATGCCCGAATTCTTCGTGGGGAGCGTGGCAGACAGGCTGTTCAACGTTGTCGACGGGTTCGCATACTTCAGCCGCGACTTGGCGGGGGACTACCGCGTGTCGCGCGTCTCGGTCACCGGCGGCGATGAGGAAGAGCTGGCGGTGCTGCCCCTACCTTACTGGGTCGTTGCCGACGGTTCACGGGTCCACATCGGGGGGCGCGGCGGCATCTACGAGGTGGCGTCCGGCGCCGAACCCGTGCGCATCATGCACCGGCCCCCCTCCTACCCCGCGAACGGCGACATTGAGAGGATGATGTTGAGCGGCGAGCGGATCTACTGGGGCAGCGACGCCGGGGCCGTGGGTTGGACCGACATGAGCGGGACCACGTGTGGTTCGATCGTCGACTGGGGCATCGGCGGCTTCGAACAATGGACAGTCGGCCCCGACAGCCTCTACATCACCTCCCAGCGCGACGTCCTGCGGCTTCCGTTGCCGTAGGGTTCCGCACCGCGCCCCGAACAGCGCGCAGTGAGCGCGTTCTTCGCAGTTAGCGACTCGCTTGGCGACGGCGTGCTGTCCGGAAAGTCGACCGAGATCGAACGTCGCGCGATCGCAGCAGCTTTGCCACGAGCGTCATCGGATTGAGAAAACTGCGATAGAGTGCGGCCATGCACGAGATGAGCGCCGTGAACTTCCTGCTGCTGGCCGTCAGTGGCTGGGTCGGACAGCACGGGATGGAAACCGAGCATTCAGGACCATCAGAAATCCGTTCACAGGCTTGTTGCTGCGCTGGTTTGAGGGGTTGCGGCTAGGTACGCATCCGGTCACGCCATCGACGCCCGGCCCGGCTGCCGCGGTGATACCGCGACGAGGCCGGGCGGGTGGCGAGCCTACCAGGTGATGCAGGCGGAACGGGCCGAGAACGAGAGCACTTCCAGCTCGCCGCCTGGGTCGCCGATCGAGGCAGTGGCCGGGGTGGAACACGAACCGTTGTCGTAGTGGTAGCGCTGGCCTCCTACCCCGCGAACGGCGACATTGAGAGGATGATGTTGAGCGGCGAGCGGATCTACTGGGGCAGCGACGCCGGGGCCGTGGGTTGGACCGACATGAGCGGGACCACGTGTGGTTCGATCGTCGACTGGGGCATCGGCGGCTTCGAACAATGGACAGTCGGCCCCGACAGCCTCTACATCACCTCCCAGCGCGACGTCCTGCGGCTTCCGTTGCCGTAGGGTTCCGCACCGCGCCCCGAACAGCGCGCAGTGAGCGCGTTCTTCGCAGTTAGCGACTCGCTTGGCGACGGCGTGCTGTCCGGAAAGTCGACCGAGATCGAACGTCGCGCGATCGCAGCAGCTTTGCCACGAGCGTCATCGGATTGAGAAAACTGCGATAGAGTGCGGCCATGCACGAGATGAGCGCCGTGAACTTCCTGCTGCTGGCCGTCAGTGGCTGGGTCGGACAGCACGGGATGGAAACCGAGCATTCAGGACCATCAGAAATCCGTTCACAGGCTTGTTGCTGCGCTGGTTTGAGGGGTTGCGGCTAGGTACGCATCCGGTCACGCCATCGACGCCCGGCCCGGCTGCCGCGGTGATACCGCGACGAGGCCGGGCGGGTGGCGAGCCTACCAGGTGATGCAGGCGGAACGGGCCGAGAACGAGAGCACTTCCAGCTCGCCGCCTGGGTCGCCGATCGAGGCAGTGGCCGGGGTGGAACACGAACCGTTGTCGTAGTGGTAGCGCTGGCCTTCCACGTCATCCCAGGTGGTGCACGCTTCTACCGTCACGTCGGCTCGACAGTCCTCGCCTGCCCATGAGGCGCCTCCGTCGGCGGTCCAGACTTCGACCCGGACCAGCGCTTCGGGTCCGACGTCAGATGCCGCGGGAATGTCGAGGGTGACCATGCCGAGTGGTGCGTTCTTCGGATCATCGAAGAGGGCTGCGAGCCCGGTGTCGTCTCCCAGGTGTCCACACAAGTTGGTGGCCACGTCCACCTCTGCCGTCACCGCGCCGGCCGTGGCAATCTGGACGTCGCAGTTCGGCGCCTCTTCGGCGTCCTGTGAAGGTACCAAGCCGGGGCACACCTCCGCGAGCTCTTTGCACGAGGCCGGTTCGGACAACGGTTCCTGGGCCGGCAAGGCTGCGCTCACCTCCGTCGAAATGTCCGCGCATGTCTTGTCTTCAAGCAGTTCGAGTAGCAAGGCGGTCTGGTCGTGCTGGCAGGCGCGCAACTGCTCCAGGGTGGCGTCGCAGGTGGCGAAGCGCTGGGTGTCACACTGCACCTCTTCTGGCTTGATCTCGCAGCGGTCGTACGCTTCCTGGCACGCTGCGACTTGCATGTCGGCGTCTTCCAACCCAAACACGGTGGCGCTTGCAGCGGCCAGTGCGGAGGTGAACAGGCATGTCGCGTGCTCGACGCGGTCCAACTCCCAATCAGACACGGTCTCCTGACATAGTGCCTCCACCTGTGCCTCGGTCAGTGTGGACAGCGGCGCGTCCCCAGGGGGCAACGGATCCTCGGCGAGCGTCTCGGCAAGCACGGTGGACCGCTCCCCGGAAGAGGGTCTGCCTGACATCCTGGATGGGCCTTCGGTCGTCTCACTGCATGCGGTCGCCAGGCCAAGCGCCCATGCCGTGAGCGACACCCAGCTGATGGTGCGCCCGGCAGCGTTCGTCCGACCGTGACGGCGGAGCCGCGGCGACCGGTCCAAACAACCGTCGGCAGCGAGCGTAGGACAAGCAGGTGCAGCCGAAACGAGTGGGATGCAGTCAAGGAAGGTGAAGTCGGTAGGGTCGTGCATGGCTCGGACTCACTGCAATCCGAATGCCAGCGCTTGCCAGCACAACTGCCGACGATTTTTGGATGCCAGCTCGCGCAATGGCTACGGCAACCGCTGGGCAAGCGCCTGCGAGCGTGGTCCGGTGGCCCACTTGGTGTGCGCCTACGGCACCGCGCGCTGGACGTACACACCAGAACTGACCCACCGCTTGAAGTCGGGTGACCGACTTCCAGCGGCTATAAGACCACCAGAGCTCGTCCCCAACTCCTGCGGATACGCCACACGGCCAGCCACGGCGAACTGGAACTTGACCTGGTTTCGCCTAGAAGCCCTGGAGGCGGAGGCGGCACGCCGCGCCTGCGCGTGGATTCGGGGCAAGGGCGTGAGCCGCCGGCTGGCATCGTAGACACGGACAAGCGGCGCCACCCCTCCGACCAGACTGTGGCGCAGCACAGCATGCTGTACGGGTGAGCTCGTGGCTGCGCAGTTTCATCGCTCCCGTTCCCTCCTCGTAGCGGCGCGGCGCACGCTGCACTGAGAGCTGCAACCGCTACGTGAAGCGGCGACAAGCTGGGAGAGGTCTGGGGCATCGTGGGCGCTGCGGTCCGCCAAAATACTTGGGTGTCCCCCATTCGCTAACCTTTTAGGTTACTTCCAAATCGCCCCGCCCCTGTTGCAGGTGTGAGCATCGGGAAAAACCGTTTGTTGAGTTCAGGAGGTCGACACGGACGATGTGGAGGTGGAGCTTGAGGCCCTTGGACCCCGGAAGGTGCGCTTCTGGACAGATCAATGGGACGAGCATACGTGCGGTGAGGTCGACTTCTCATCAATGACGTACAGCATCAGACTCCAAAGCGGATGCGAGCCAGTGAGCGAGTGGCGGACCAGCGTTTGTGCCATAAGGAAGGGTCCCAACGGTTGGGAGGAGCATGTAGATACCGCGACTTGGGACGCTCGCGTTTCCGAACAAGAGCCGTGGCGCCCGGCACGACGATGCGAGGCGAAGTCATCCGGGGCGGTCATGGGCAAAGGCCGTACCAGATGCTGGACCGCCTGGTTTCAGGCGGTTGTGAGATGGGAGCTGGCGAAATCTGGCGGTGATACCGCCAGGCCGCCAGTGTCAGCGTGCTTCTTCGTGTCTGACTTTCTTGTGGGTCGGACCGATCTTTTCAGAGACCGATCTTCAGAGACGGACCGATCTTCAGAGACGGACCGATCTTCAGGGATCTTCCGTGTATCGCGCCAAGGTCGAGCTCAAGGCCTGCACCTGGACCGCCAGCAGCTTCGCCCAGCAGGTCGTCCACGCCCGCTAGCCCGCATCGCTCACCGAATCGCGCGATGATCGTGCAAGCGATCGACTTCACAGGGCTTTCGGTGAAGAAAGGCACGGCGGTCGATGACGCCGATGTACGCGGATCGGGGTCACGATGCCGCTGTTCCCTGCGCAC
>JAPPOR010000098.1 GCA_028817905.1 Myxococcales bacterium | reverse complement strand
CACTCGCTGTAGCTCTCGCATCCGGTTTGGTCACCAGTGTATGAGGGGCAATCCGCTTCATGTGGCTCGGCGGAGTGGCATTCGCCCTTGCCGGCGTCCCACAAGCACGCCCAGTCGGCCTCACAGCTGCTTTGGTCGAAGTACTCCGGGCAGTGCGCGCCACTGTCGCCGCCCCCGTGTGCACACGGGCCGGCGAGGTCCTGGGCGATGGGTGCTAGCTCAAAGGCGATCAACTGCTGCGTCTCGTCGTAGCCATCCCACAGCATGTGGTCGCTGCTCGTCGTGACCACCGCCTCGACCGAACCCGGGCTCCCGTCGCCGTATGTCCACGAAAGCAACAGGTTGGTGCCATCGAAGGTCCAGCTCGCCACGCCATCTGCGCAGTAGGGTTCGGCACCGCTCCAGTCCTGGTCGTCCTGGGCCCGTAGGAAGTAGGCCTCACCGGTGTCCACGAACATGAAACCCAGGTTTCCGTAGCCACTGCAATCGCCCTGGGACGCGCAGGTCCACCAGATCCCTTCTGGAATGGGGGCGCCCGAGAAGTCGCATACGCCGTCCTCATCACTTTCGCCGTCGCAGTCGTTGTCCGCTGCGTCGCAAACCTCCGGGCCGGTTGGCTCGCACACCGGGGGCTGGCCGCAATCGGCGTCGCATCCGCATGGACCTTGCTGGGTGGCGTCCGCGTCGCATTCGGGACTGAGGTCGCACTGGCAGGCCTCATCGAGACACAGGCCGGTTTCGACACTCCAAACGCACTGGGGATGGCTTTCGCAGGCTGTTTGGTCGCCGTCGTAATGGTAGCAGTCGAACTCTGGCTGGCTGCTCCCATGGCACTCGCTCAGCTCACCGCTCCAGGTGCAGGCCTCTTCCCCTTCGCAGGCTGTTTGGTCGCCGTCGAACTGGGCACAATCGATGACCAAGTACATGCATTCGTTCTTTTCCGCGTCCCAGGTGCAGCCGACGTCTGACTCGCAGCTTCCCTGATCCCCGTAGCTGGAACAGTCCGAGCCTCCGTCTCCATGGCACTCGCTTTCGAGCTGGTGAGCTACCGGGGCAAGCTCGTTGTAGACCGGGTCGCCATGGTAGTCGATGCCTTCCCACACCATCCCGCTGCTGGTGGCGATGACCGCCACCGTTGCCCAGCCTGCCGTTCCGTCCCCTTCGGTCCAGGAGACGTGCAGTTCACTTCCGTCGAACGTCCACGACGCTTCGCCCCCAGCGCAGTAGGGGTCGACCCCGTTCCATGACAGTTCGTCCAGGGCGTGGAAGAAGTATGCGCTGCCGTCGTCGACGAACATGAAGCCGGTGTCTCCGTAGCTGCTGCAGTCACCGACCTCCGCGCACTCCCACCAGATGCCTACTGGGAGCGAGGCGCCGCTGAAGTCGCACACGCTACCTTCGTCAAACTGACCATCGCAGTCGTTGTCCCGGGCGTCACATACTTCAGGTCCCGTGGGCTCGCAGGCCGGTACACCCGGGCCGCAGTCCGGATCGCAGTCGCATGCCTGTCCCGTGGATGTGTCTGGATCGCATGCGGCGCCCGTATCGCAGGCGCACTGGGGGCAGCCGCCGGCACCGCAGATTACCTCTTCGGAACATGCACCCGTGTCCAAGGCGGATACGCGACGATGCAGGTCCTCGTGAACCTCCTGGGTGTCCGGATCCACTACGGAAAGCAGCACGGTGTCGGGGTCCTCCTGGGGCGAGAAGGTCGCCTGAACCGTGGAGGACTGCCCGTCGTCCTCCACGTGCACCCAGACCGTCTGGTACTCGACCGACCACTCGCCGCTGCCTGCAACACACACTGGATCGTCTGCGACGTAGGTCTCGGCACCGTCGGCACTCTTCAGGTCGCGGAACAGGCCCTCTGGGAGGAACTCGAAGCCATCGCCATCGAGCACCGTGCAATCCTGGTCCTGGCAGCGGAACCACTTGCCGAGCTTCTCGGTCGTGCAAATGTCGTCTTCGTCCGTCTGGCCGTCGCAGTCGTTGTCGAGCTGGTCGCAGGTTTCGGGGTAAGAGGGCTTGGGCTGTGCCGCGCAGCCGGTCGTCAGGCGGTCGGGCGAGCAGACCAGCGTGCCCTCGGAGGCGCATACGCCCAGGTACGCCGTGCAGACATCACCGGTTCCATACAACTCGTCGACACCCTCGGCGCAGTTGTTGTCGACCCCATCGCAATACTCGTGCGCCTCAGGGTGAATATCCGGGTTCGTGTCGTCGCAGTCCGTACCGCCCTGTTGGATGTCGACGAAACCGTCTTCGTCGCAGTCGTCGGTTGCCATTTCGCCGTCGCAGTTTTCGTCGACCCCGCTGCCACAGATCTCTTGCTGGTCAGGGTTGACGCTCGCGTCGTTGTCATTGCAGTCGAGGCTCGCCGGGAAGCCATCGTCGTCCTCGTCTGGGTCATCGTTCGCGATCGGTGCCTCGAGCACCCGTAGGGTCACCGGAAGGTATTGATCCGGGTCCGGGCCGTCGTCCACGGATGCCAACATCGTGTAGAGACCGGCCGACAAGGAGGTGGTATCCACGTCGATGCTTGCGCCTGTTGAGGGCACCGACGTCCCGAACGGGTGGCTCCAGGAGAAGGTCAGGGTGTCGCCGTCCGGGTCTGTCGCGCTGGCGTTGAAGGTCACGGTCTCGCCCATCACGGCCTGCGCTGCGCTCGGGGAAACCAGAAAGTCCACCGGGGCCTGGTTGGCGGCGACGGCGACCACACCCACCTGGGTGGTCCCGACATCGCCCCAGTCCTCGCCGTCGTGGGCGCGGCAGCCGATCTCATAGGTGCCCGGTGAGTGGCCGGTGAAGCCGACAATGGCCCCGCCACTCTCGATGCTGGAGCTCTCCACGAACACCACATCGTTGCCATTGTCGAAGGCCAGGCCCCACTCGATCTCGAGCGCATCAGTCGGTGTCTGCGCGTCATCGACGGTCGCGAAGATCGTCACGGTCTGGCCCTCGTCCGCAACGGCTGACAGAGCGGTCGGAACGCACACGGCCAGCGTGTTGACCGCCGGCTGCGGCAAGACCTGGACGTTGAAGCGGTTCTCGAGGGTTTTGTCATCCACCTCGATCGTGACCAGTACTGTGTAGAAGCCGGGTGCCGTCGTGCCCAGGGTGCGCGCGCTCGGATCGTCCGTGACCTCGGACAAGGTGGCGGTGTCGGCACCCGCGATGACCTCCCAGGTTGTGCTGCTGGGATCGTCGCTGTTGTCCACGACCGATGCGGAAAGGGTTACGTCAGTTCCCTGCATCACGGTGATGGCCTCGGTGGGTGTCACGACGATCTTCGGCTCCAAACTGTCGTCTACCGAGTCGAAGGCGCCCCGAATGCGGTCGCAGTCCACGTCGAAACCCGTGGCGACCACGTCCGCCGTCCCCGCTGCTCCTTCGGGAACCTCCACCGCCGCCACACCAAGCCCGCCCTCGTCGGCGCCCACCAGTGACTGGTCCGCCTCGGAGTAGACCACGTGCAAGCGGCCCGCGACCGTGAAGGTGCTGCTGCCGAAGTCGCTGTCGAAGAAGCCATGCACCGCCGCCCCGGAAAGGTGCTGCGAAACGGCGGTCATTTCCTCACGGTGGTCGTCGTAGGCGAGTTCCAGGATCACGTTGCCAAAGGCGTCGGTGTGGGTCAGGGTCGACCCCTCGGCCGTGGCGTTGAGCGTGGACACCATCACCTTCGTCGACGAGGCGCCCGTGGAGCTCGTGAGCGTGATGACGCGAGCAAACCGCACGGATCCCATGAAGTCGGCGTGGTCTAGGAGATCTTCCACGTTGGCGGTGCCGAGCGCCTGCATCGCGGGGCTCAGGTTGTTGACCGACGTCACGTCCAGGTCGGCGATCCCGGATCCAAGTTCGCCCCGCGCCGAAAGGCGGCCTTCGCAGATGCTGCCGTCGTCCATCGCCTCCACGGTCAGGTCGTAGTCCACATCGACCTCCGCAGCTGCGTAGATCGAAAAATGGGACGCACGGGCGTACATCAGGCCTGCTGCCTCATCGATGCTGACCACGGGCAGAGACTCCCAGCGACCCGTTTCGCCGTTGTACGTATAGGCTCCCAACCTGCTGATGTCGGCAAGCTGGCCGGTGTCGAAGGGCAGCGCCACAGTGGCGGGCACCTTGAAGAGGGTCCCACTTGGGCCGAAGTCGACCGCCCGCAGGCTTCCGCGCCCATTGGGAAAGCTAGGTGCCTTGGTCAGCTCCGAGACGCTGACTGTTGTCTCACTGGCCAGGGCGCCCGCCGGAAAGTTTACGCCCGCGCCGCGAATAGCGCTGGTGGGCGCGCTGACCACGACCTGACCCGTGGCCTCGGGCAGCATGGATCGGGTTGCCAGCTGACGCAGGCCGGCGACCTCGACCTCGACTGCCTGTTGCAAAACGACTTCATCCTCGGTGCCCCCGTCTGCGGTGGCAACCAGCGTGAAGCCAAGGGGTGATCCGGAGGTCGCGTCCTGAGCCGTTGGCGTGAACACCACGCGGCTTCCATCGGCGATCGTGATGTCTTCGGCCCGCCCCTCGGGAACGTCTGCGAGGGTCAAGGTCACGTCACCCTGGAGCGTCGTCCGGGGCTGATAGGAGTAGGGAACGCCCTCCAGCGCAAACGCGGGCGGCACTGAGACAAACTGGGGTTCCGCGACGCTGTGCAGGTCCTCTACCGTCGTGCCGTCACCGTCACCGTCGCCATCGCCGTCGCCATCGCCGTCGCCATCGCCATCGCCGTCGCCGTCACCATCGCCAGCGGCGGCAGAGGCAGCAGAATAGAGAGCTGGTG
>JAPPOR010001086.1 GCA_028817905.1 Myxococcales bacterium | reverse complement strand
CCATCTACGGTGCCGGCGCCCCCGAGGATGCCCGCCTCGATGCCCCCACCACCGCGCTCCCGGCACTCGACACCCCCACCCTTGCCAGGAGGCGGCAGCCCCCGGCCCAGCGCGCCGGCGCAGGGAAGCCAGCTGTACATCATCTTCAACGGCCAGAAGATCCCAGTGACGAAGGACGAGTTCGTGATCGGTCGCGGCAGCAAGAGCGCCGATTTGCCGATCAAGGACGGCAACATCTCACGTCGCCACGCTGCGGTGGTGCTCCACAATGGCGCCCATTTCATCAAGGATCTGGGAAGCACCAACGGGGTGGAATTCCAGGGACGCCGCTTCGAATCCAAGCGGATCGAGGAGGGCGATGTGTACCGCCTGTGCGACTACGAGATTCAGTTTACCTATCGATAGAACTCTGCAGTACGACCCAAGTGATACAACTCAAGCGTGGAGGGGGCGTCTCGCAGACGAGCCCGTTTCGACTCCCCAAAGCCCCCGCAAAGTCTGCGCGTCAGCCCTTCAGCCGCCGGACGCGTCCCCAGACGCGGTGGTGTCGCTGCCCGGGCTTGGGAGGGTTGGATCGTCGGTCGAGGGCAGCTTGCGAAGCTCGGGCAGCCCAACCTTGACGCAGCGCTGCACGATCCATGACAAGGATCGGTCCAAACGGTCAGCTTCGTGCTGGATGGACTCCAACATCGTCTCGGGAAAGTAAAGGCTCTGCTTGCGCTTGTCGGTAGTCATTGCGGCCCTCATGCAATCTAACGCAGGTCCCAGATGCTATCGCACAGTCGCGCATTTGGCGAGCGCGGTCACCGAGCCGGAATCGTTCACCCACTCGCCCGTCGCAGCCGGACCAGCGAGCGCCGCGCCCCGCCGCGCGTTATGCTCGGGTCGTGCTGCGCCTGGCCCAAGCCTCTTCTGAGTCGGCGGTGTCGAGCCGCTCACGGGCAGTCATGGCCACCTTGTGGGCCTTCCTGGCGTTCCAGTTGCTCGCACAGATTGGAAACGCCGTTGGCATGGCGAGTCCGTCCGGCGGCTTCGCGACCCACACGCACCACGCGGGCGAGGTCCACGCGGTCCCGATCACACCTGCAGCGGCGCGCGCAACCCGGGAACTGGGCAACTGGAACTTGGAAATCCGTTCAGTTAATGGACACCCGGTCAGTTCTCATCCGTGCGGCATGCGCAGCGATCTGAGCCTAGAACCCGGGGATGAGAACTCGTTCGTCGTCGGCATGGCAGCACACCAAGCGGGTCCGCCGGATGCGACGGCCGCCCAGCTGGCTGGCCGCGCAGGGATGCGGGTTACGGTCCCGGTCCAGAGCCCCAGCCTGGCAGTCGCGGCGCGGGTTGCCCCAGGCGCCATCGCCTTCCCGATCGTGGGCCTGCTCTACGTCCTGCTGGGCCTGGGCGTATGGTGGCGCCGACCCAACGACCGCGCGGCCATGCCGCTCCTGTTGTTCTCGCTGGTTCCCGGTACCCACTTCACCTTCAACCTGCACCTGACCCCACTCGCGCACGCCCTCAGCGTGGTGAGCGATACGGCCCCCGCGCTGTACGGGCCCGGCCTGTTGAATCTGGCCCTCAAGTTGACCGGGTTCAACGAGCACCGGGGCTGGCGGTGGCTGCTGCGCGGCAGCCTCACCGGTGCCCTGGTGCTTGTATTGGTGAGCGTAGCCGCCCACATCGATCCGATTTCTTCGGAAGCCGCCCAACTACTGCAGATTCTGGTTGGGGTACACGTGGCCATCGCACTCGCGATGACGGTGGTGCTGGCGGCCATGGCGAACCGACAACGTCAGGCCCCCGGACTTCGTCGACGTGCGCGCATCTTGGCTGTGGGCGCGCTGCTGGCTTTCCTACTCCCCGCCGCCTCACTGATCTTGCCGCGGACAGAGGGGATGTGGCTGCCGATTTGCCTCAGCCTATCTGTCTTTCCAGTCGCAATTGCGTACGGCATCGTGAGCGTAGGGATGTTCGACATCCGGTTCGTCGTGGGCCCGGGGCTGGCCTACGTGGCGAGTTCGACCGCGGGACTGCTTGTCTACCTGGCGCTGAGCGCGGTCGCCCTGTCGGCGGCGGGCTTCGACCTCGAACTGAGCGGCATCTCGACGCCCCCACCGCTCGCCATCGCCCTGTTCGCCGGTCTATTCTTGCTCCTCTCCCTCGGGCAACTCCGGCTACAAGGGTCGATCAATCGACGGATCTTTCGCACTCGGTACGTCTATGCCGATGCGATCGCCAATGCCAGTGACGAACTATCGACCGCGCGCTCACGTTCCGCAATTACCCAGGCGGCCCGGTCCGCCCTGCTCGACTCCATGAGACTGAGTCGGGCCTACATCGCGGTGCCGCACGCGCAAAAAGCCGGCCCCGAAGAGCTCGCATGCACACAGCTGGCCCAGCAAGCCGATCCTCTGACTGGAATCCAACCGGAGGATCTACCGGCAACGCTCAAGCCAAACCTCATCCGGCCCATCGCACGGGCGCTTGCCTCCGACGACGCGATATCAGCCCACGACAGCGCGGCAGCCTCGGCGCAGATCGCCGGTGTCGACGACTGCTGCGAAAACCCAGGCACCGACGAGCGCACGTTCTGGACACACTATGGGATCGAATGGATTGTGCCACTGGCGCTGAGTCGCGACGACCACACTCGGCGCGTATTGGGCCTCCTGCTCGTGGGACCCAAGCTCGACGGTCGCCCGCTCGACAAGACCGACCGCTCACTGCTCAGCACACTCGCCAATCAGCTTGCGGTCGCCATGGAGAACGCCGAGGCTTTCGAGCAGATTCAGCAGCTCAAGGACGGCCTTGAAGCGGAGGTCGAGGCCCGAACTACGGACCTCAAGCGTGCTCTGAGCGACCTCGAACGGGCGCAGGGACAACTGATCGAGTCCGAAAAGCAGGCTGCCCTCGGGCGCCTGGTCGCGGGCATCGTGCATGAGGTCAACTCGCCCCTCGGCTCGCTCCGGTCGGCGGCCGACACCAGTGGTCGAATGATGTCTCGCCTACGTGAGGCCGTGGCGGAACAGGCTGCCCGCGGCGACGAGCATGCGAAGCGCCTACTTGCCGCAACGGAGAATGGCCCGGCACTCACGTCGCTGGTGCTCAACAGCAGCGAGCGTCTCGACCAACTGATGGCGAGTCTGAAGCGCTTCGTAAGCCTCGACGAGGGCGAGTCGCGGCCGTTCGATGTCCGAGAGGGACTCGACGGGGCGCTAGCGCTGCTGTCGCCAAAGCTGGGCGACAACATCACCGTTGAAAGGAACTATGACAGCGATGACCCCGTCGTTACCTGCAACCCCGCGCGGCTGAACCAGGTGTTCTTAAACCTGATAGACAACGCGGCCACCGCCCTGGACGGCCACGGCCACATCGCGATTCACGTGTCGCGTACCAACGGCAAGGTGGAAATCGCGGTCGAGGACGACGGCCCCGGCATCTCGGAGCCACGCCTCCGCGAGTTGTTCGACTTCGGCTTCACCAGCAAGGATGGTCGCGTGCGAATGCGCGTGGGCCTACCAAGCAATAAGCGCGCGATCGAGCAACTGGGAGGCCAGTTGCGCGTGGAAAGCCAAACCGGCCAAGGCACGGCGGTTCGCCTGGCACTGCCAGCATCCCAGCAACATTGAACGCCCGTCATCGCAGCACAACGAAACCTGGTACGCGCTGGCCTGTGGGACTCGCGGCACGCGCTCTGTTCGGTGCGACCTGCACCCTCGCGCTCGCCGGCTGCTTCTATTTCAAGGCCGCCGGCGGACAGCTTGAGCTGATCAATAGCCAGGTACCGGTCGCTGAGGCGGCCATCCGGGAACCCGATCCGGCGCGTCGGTGGATGCTTACCGAGGTTCCCAAGATTCTTGGCTTCGCCCGGGACGTGCTGTTGCTGCGACCCACCGGGAGCTACCGTGGCTACGTGGAGACCGAGGCGCGCGGCCTGACCTTCGTGGTGACGGCCTCCGAAGCGACGCGCTTCGAGGCCCACACCTGGTGGTTCCCCGTGGCGGGCGAGGTGGCCTACAAGTCACACTTCAATGAGCCGGACGCGCAAGCCGAAGCGGCAGAGCTTCGCGCGCGCGGCTTGGACGTGTGGGTGGGGCCATCTCGCGCATACTCGACGTTGGGACTCTTCCGCGACCCCGTCGTGACCACCATGATGCGCCGCGGGCCCATCGCGTTCGTGGAGGTCTTGATCCACGAACTGGCGCACGCGCGCCTGTATGTCCCCGGGCACACGGACTTCAACGAACAATTGGCCACGTTTGTCGGTCACAAGGGGACGGAGATGTATTTCAGCGCGGCGCGCTTTGCGGGCACAGGTTCGCTGGCCGCGGTGCGCGCGGCCCGGCGCGAGGACACCGTACGTCAGGACTTGATCTACGCAGCCATCGCGGCGCTCGAAGCGCTCTACGACCGAGGGCTCCCGCGTGCACAAGTACTGCGCCAGCGTGCGCCTATCCTGAGCGATCTGGAGCAACAGTTGCACGCCCTATCACCCGATTTCCCGGCCGCCGACTTCGAGATGAACAATGCGCGCCTGATGCAATATCGGCGATACGGACGTGATGCCCCCTACCTGACGCAAATGTGGTCGGACAGCGGCGGCAACTTTCGGCGCTTCTGGCAACTCGTCGATGCCTATGCGGAAACACTCGCGGACCAGCCACCACCCTAGCCCGGATGATTCATGAACTCTGCGTCGGATCGCGCAGGAATTCGGCTTCCCACGGCTTTTCGGCGACCGACCCACATACTGCCTGTATTTGCGAGGGCGACGAA
>JAPPOR010001010.1 GCA_028817905.1 Myxococcales bacterium | reverse complement strand
CGTCTGGACAAGGTCGCTAGCTAAGGGAGGATGAGCGCGTCGTTGGCGCCGCGCCTCGCCGAAGGCTTCACCGTCTCTTGCCTCATCTGTAGGCCTTCCTCTGGGACGGCTGCGGGCGCCGCGGTTCGCCCACCGAGGTCCCGAGGGCTTGCCGGCGTGGGCGCCGTTGCCGCCTGAACTGCAGGGACGGGCCGGTCTTGTCGTACGCGTCGGTGGCGCCGCTTGAGGCGGATCGGGCCGGGCACATCGTCGTGGGTGAAGCTCACTTCCCGCGAAACGTACCCCGCGGCCGCAACCACAAGCCTGTGAGGCTTGCCATCCACGGGGATTTCCGCGTTCGCCTCACCACGACCGATCAGCTCACCGTCCACGGTAAGGGTGGCCGCGCGAGGCTCCGCGATCAACCTGACCGTCCGCATGCTGTCCGACTGCCCCCCCCCAGCGCCATCCCCGGCGCCAGTGGTCTCAGGGGTGGGCGTTGCGCGCGCACCGCGCGCTTGAGCGGAGTGGTCAACCGCCGCATGCCCAACAGGTTCGGGCTCGACCACAAGCGCGGGATCGGGGCGCTCGGTTTCGGACGTGGCCGCAGGCTGAACACGCTCGCTGTCAGGCCCCAGGGGCCCGGAGGGCACGGGCGTTGGCCCATGGGCCACGGGCGCGTCGGGATGTGCCGAGACCACCGGCTGCCCAGTAGCCGTTTGCCCATCCCTGTCCGAAAACCACCAGGCGCCGGCAGCGATGCACAAGAGGCCTGCAGTCAGAGCCAACACCGTGCGCCCACGCCTGGGAGACGGGGAAGCCGGTTGGCGTGGGGACGCCGAAGCGGTCTGGGCAAGCGCGAGATCCTCCACCGGTGCGGGGACAACCGGCGATGGCGTGTTGCGCTCGCTAAGAAAATCCTGCTCATAGTTGATCTGGATGAGCTGACTGGCAAATGGCAACAGCGCGCGGCCGAGCGCACGAACGGATTGAAAGCGCTCTTCCGGGCGTTTGCGGAGGGCCTGCAGAATGACCTCTTCCAGTCGCGGATCAAACGCCGGTGCGATCTCACGTGGTGTGGAGGGGTCAGTCACGACGATGCTGCTCAATACACCGTAGAGCGAATCACCGACGAACGGCCGCTGCCCCGTGGAAGCCTCGTACAAGATCACGCCCAGTGCGAATACATCGCTTCGCGCATCCACGGACCGCGCCCCTTCTGCCTGCTCAGGAGACATGTAGTAGGGGGTTCCTAGGATCGCATCACTCGCGGTCAGGTTGAGCGTCACCGCTTCGGTGGAAAGCTTGGAGATCCCAAAGTCGAGCACCTTGGGCGTGATCCGGCCGCGCCGATCGCGACACAGGAAGATGTTCTCCGGCTTGAGGTCACGATGAATGATGTCGGCATCGTGCGCCGCCGCAACCGCGGAGAACACCGGCAGCATGATGTCCGCCAATTGCTGGGGCGGCAGGGCGTGCTCGCGCTTGAGCATGGCCGCCAGGTCCTCGCCCTCGAGGAACTCCATGACCAGGTACGGAGCAAGCCCACGCAGGGTCCCGACGTGCACGACGTTGACAACGTTGGGGTGCTCAAGGCGCGCGGCGGCCTCCCCTTCGCGGACAAAGCGCTGCACCACATCGGCCCCCCCCTGATGAGGAAGCAGTAGCTTGATCGCCACACGCTTCTTCAGCGCGCGGTGCTCGCCCTCGTAAACCACGGCGAAGCCGCCCTCCCCCACTCGCCGGTGGACGACGTAGTCCCCAACCTCCGTGCCTGCCGGAAGGTTTTCTATCGCCAAGACAGTGTTGTTATGCGAGTCGACCACGTGCGCACAGGAAACCTGTACTGGATCTACCACGGTCCTCGGTTGTAGACCACCGCTCGCCCTTGGACACAATCCGAGAAAGGCCAATCGTTTCATGAGGTATGGCGGGGTGGTCGGCGCCCAATAGGCTAGCGCGGCCATAGGGCGGCAAGGCGAACATCTCCCGGCCTCGCGACGCTGAACGTGAATGAGCCGACGAACCACACGGGCCCGGAACCGAAATCGACCACCTCGAGAGCCAGCGTGTGCGCCGGCCAGTTGCCTACGGGGTGACGCGCAAACACCTGCCGGCCCCGGTTCTCGAGCCACCAGAGGCCCGCTTCAGAGCGGTGGGCCTCGGGCAGCTGGTGAGCCACGCGCATACTGGCTACGGCCACGTCGAGATCGCCGTCCCCGTCGAGATCTACCACGCGCGTGGCGTGCGCCCCTAGCAACCCTGCAAGCCGCCGTGCGGTGAAAGCAAAGGCACCCGTGTTTTCGAGCCAAAAGACCCCATGCTCGTCGAAGCTGTAACTTTCATCGGAGTAGTCGCCGCCGCTGACGACAAAGTCCAGGTCCCCATCGCGATCGAGGTCGGCCGCCTCCAATCCCACCAGACCGAAGTCGGGGTGCGCTCGCCATAGGACGCGCTCCTCGAAGCGACCACCCCCCAGGTTCCGGAAGGCGACGATCTGCTGATAGTCCTGGGACATGCTGACGACCACGTCGAGCTTGCCGTCTGCATCGAGATCGTGGGGCACGGCCTGGGTGGCGCCCGCACCGCGCTTGATGGTGTGCAGCCGGTAGGTTGCATCGGCCCGCCTCTCGAGCCAGCTGACCGAACCGTGATCCAGGCCGAACTCACATACCAGAACGTCGGGATCCCCGTCACCATCGAAGTCACCTGGCTCGGCACAGGAGACGCGCCGAAAGCGACCCAGCTGTCGACGCATGAACACAAAGTTGCCATCGTTGACCAGCAGCATGACCCTTCCTACCCGTTCGTCGGTCGCCCGCACCGCTCCGACGTCAGCCACCAGCACGTCCAGGTCTCCGTCCCCGTCGGCATCCACGGGCGTCGCCCGCACGGGCTGGCCCAGACCTGGTAACACGGTGACGTCACAGCTACCGTCAGCGCAGCCTCGAAGCCAACTCAGTTGCCCCAGCAGCGGCTGTGCCACAAGCAACTCGGGCTCCGTGTCGCCGGCAAGCGAGACGCGCTGAATCGTGGCGGTCATGATCTGATCGTTGGGCTTGGGCGAAAACTCGAGCAACGTCTGGCGACGTTGTGCCATCGCAGGGCGCTGTCGAGCAGGCCGAGCAGCGCCCGAGGCCTGGCGTTCCCCCTCCTGGACACGGTTGGACGGCCCCGTCAACGCATGAACCGGGCGGGCAACCTCGGTGTCGGGTTCCCGGGGCGGGCCCTTGGTCTCGCCCTTGGTCTCCTTGCACCCAACAGCCCACAGCACGAGCAGCGCCCACAGCATCCGTAGCACGAGCCCAGCTGTCTCCCTGTCGCGCGAACGGATCGCGCACGGGTTCCGCTGCACCGGGCTTTGGACGGCGGATCGAACGCTCGCCAGCTTCGCGAGGGAGACGGAACAGGTGCTGCCGCGGCTAGCCCGCATATCTCACCAACTCGCGCGCCCTCGCGCAACCGCTCGAGCCCACAGCGCGTTCGCCTCGGTCGAAAGTACAGCGAGTATTCCCTTGCCTCATCGAAACCCCTGTGAACTCGATCGCATGCACGATCATCACACGGGTTGGTGAGATATGCGGGTTAGGAGAGGCCCTCGCGAGTGAGCGAAGGATCCGGACTAGTCCTGATTGTTCGCAGGGTAAGCGCATCTGAACCCCACATCGTTGATCCGGGCTGTCCCGCCGGCCCACTGCCGATAGGTGGTGCGCATATAGTCAGGGCCGAACTTGTAGGACCCGCCGCGGACCGCGCGTAGCGGAGACAGGCTACCGTCGTTGGACAGCTCGATGGGGTTGCTGGAGGCCGGAGCATAGGCCTCCTGGTCCGCGCGCAACACGGCGTCGCGCGTCCACTCATAGACGTTACCACCCAGATCGTGCGTACCCCAGCGACCAACCCCGGCCGGGCGGGTACCCACTGGTAGCGGACCCTCGGTTTCGGGCCCGTCGTAGGCCGCGCGCATCAGCGATACCTCGTCATCGGACGGCGGTTGCGACCATGGGTAGGCGCGCTGCTGCCGGCCGCCGGCGGCAGCCACGATCCATTCAGCCTCCGTGGGCAGGCGTCCGCCCTCGAAGAGACAAAACAGAAACGCCTCGTGAAAGGTGACGCAGTTGATCGGAAGGTCTTCCTGCTCGCTCGGTTCGTTGGTCCAGGTTGCCGGCGTACACGACGAGATGCGTCTGACAAAATCCGCCCGGTCCACAGGCAAGACAGTGAGCTGTACGCTCAGCGTTGCATCGGTGTACACCGCACCAGGCCAGCTTGCCTGCCAGCCACTCGCGGGCACGGAGCGATGATGCCCTTGGCCCGGCCGCGGATTGATTTGGGCAGCACCTCCCAGCCAGCCTTCGTAGCTGTTCAAGAATGTGCGAAAGCGACCGACGGTGACCTCGTAACGGTCGAGCTCGAAGTCGTCGACCGTTACCGCCAGGTTCTCGTCCTCCGTTGCCCACCCCACGATGCCCGTGCTCTTGCCACTCTGATCGTAGCCGCGCTGGACCTTCAATGGCTCGTCTCCGGACTCCGAGACAGCGTCGACCGCACAACAACTATCTCCGGCGCAGGTGCTGGCAAGACCCTTGCAGCTGGGTCGCGGCACGCACGCTTCGCCCAACAGGACATAGCCATCTGCACACGCAAGGGCACACTCGCCGTTGATGCACGCCCCACTCCCACGACCGACCGCAGGCCCTGGACAAGATAGGCAGTCATCCCCGCAGAAGTCGGGATTGCGGTCCGTGTCCGCGTGACACGCCCTGTCGATCCCGCACAACACCTCCTGCGGAGCACACACGAGCCGCTCTACTGACAGGCGTACCGTCTCCACGTTGCCGCTATCATCGCGCGCCGTCAAACAGATCTCTGTCGCCCCCTGCCCTCGCAGGGTCACCTCCTGTTCGAAGGGCCCCTCGCCGCTGGATCGGACCGGATTCCGCTCAGACTCAGACACTCCGCATTCATAGGCGGCAGCCCCGGCGCAGTCATCACCCGTCAACTCACCGCTCACAGAGATCTGTAGACCATCCACGTCAGCCTGCTCATCGTCGAACACCGTGACCTGCACGCCGCTTTCCGGTGCGACGATCGCCGGCATGCAGGGCCGCGTATCAACCGTCACGCCAACGGGTTCCGCATGCGTGCCCTGCGCTCCGGAGCCGCATTGGGCAGCGATTTCGTGCTCGCCCTCACCAAGCCCCAGGGAGACCCGCACGCCATAGCGACCGTCGCCCAGATCTTCCGGGTCAGCCGAAGCCACCTCTTCCCCGTCAACCTCTAGGCGAATCGGAGCATCAGCACCCGCGCCGTCGGTCTCCACCACAACCTCGATCTGTAGATCGTCGGTGACCGGATCGAGGTCATCCGCCGCGAGCAAGCCACCGGCAGGCGGGTCAACGACGACGCATGCGGCCTCCGACTCGGGTTTGGCCGCATCCACGTCAGGCTCGGGCCGGGGTTTCATCACCCCAGAATCGGTGCCGGCGTCTCGGCCTGCTTCTGGAGGCTGCGACGCATCCAAGCTTTCGCCCTGGCGCTGAGCCTGCGTGCGCGCCTCCCGCAGTCGGTCGAGACGAGAGCCGTGGGAACAGGCTGAGACGCACGTCCACAGGCCAAGCGCCAATGGCGCCAAGCTCGACAAAACAGTCGCCGCCCTTCGCTGCCCAAACCAAAACGCCATCCGCTCAGAACCTCACCCGCGTCATCAGGGCAGCACCGTCCGGGGCCGCAATGCCAGACACCTCGATCGTCTCGTCGTACTCCTCGCGCCACAGCAGATAGGTCGCCAGGGACACGGCGGCGACCCCTAGCCCACCAAACAGGAGCGCGTTGGTCGCCAGGTCCAGATCATCAACCGCCCCCGACCCGGACGCGAAACGCGCGTCGCTGCAAGGATCACCCTCCGGGTCGCACTCCCGCAGCAGGGCCTCCGTCTTGTTCTCCGCCAGTACCCAAGGCACCACAGCGCTGGCGGCAACGACCGCACCAGCGCCCGCTACGTACAGCCATATGGGGCGCCCGCGCTCGCGCGTCACCGTCGCATGACGCTCGCCGCTCCCCCCAGGGATGGGAGACGCGGGCGCGGGAACCAACCTGATCTCGGTGCGCGCCAACCCCCGGGTCCGTACGGCCAGCACCTGGCGCATGCCGCGCAGGTAGCCTTCCTTTTCCACGGTGACGTTGATGGCGCCCGGCGCCACCACGATCGGGTCTGCCAACGGGGACTTGCCCACTGGCACACCGTCCACATAGACCTGGGCATCCTCCGTATCGACGAGGATTTCAAGCCGCACCAGATTACCCGCGATCTTGTCGAGCTCGGTCCGCAACAGTTCACGGTTCCTCGCGATCCATGGGTGTTCCGCCTCGGACAAGGCCTGATCCAGGTGTCTATAGCTCGCTACCCACCGGCCGAGTGCCTGTTCGGCAAACGCAATCTGCGCCAGGATGCGCGCGTCGTGACCCGCCTCGTACGCTCGCTCAAAACGCTCGAGCGCCTCGCGATCGCGGGCCTGCCCGCGCAGGGCCAGGCCCTCGTCGACGAGGCGCTTCTGCTCAGGGGTGATCGCTCCAATGGATGATACGGCCTGTTCCGCGCTACCCGCCTGCTGCGACACAACCGGTGTTCCGGGTGCGGGTGCCGTCGACGGACCGGTCGCGGGTCCCCGCGACTCCTGTGGAGACGGAAGTGGCTGGGCAAGGGTCGGTGCTACCCAGCAAAGCGCGAGCAGCGTCCCTGTGAGCCAGCGCACCACGGGGCGCGCGGACCGACACGCGATGCTGCAGGTCGCATGGAACATCGGAAACGCCAGCGGCGTCCCTTCGACGGGCCGTTGATTGCAGGTCACCTACACCTCTGATGCCTCATCTGGAACACCGATACAGGTTCTTCTGGTTGTCAAAGATGCATACTACCTGGGACTGCCAGGTCGGGCACGCAATGTTACAGCCACCGCAACTCGTCTCCGTGCTCAACTCCTGCTCGCAACCGTTCCTGCCCGTGTTGGGGTTCCCGTCACAATCTCCCCAACCCACCGGACAGCCGGGATCGATACATGTGCCAACCTGGTCCCAGCCGCCCAAGATGTCCGCGTCCGCGATGCGACACTCGTCGCCCGGATCGCACACGTCGACACGGAGCTCGTATAGGCCCGTTGCACAGCAGTTTCCCTCCGTACCGCTGCAACAGACCTCGCATCCATTGGACGCGTTTCCGTCGCAGTCGAACCGATTTTCAGCACAAGTGGCGGATTCCCCACACAGACCCCCGGAGCAAGAAGGAACCTGCCCGAGGTCGCTGCTGCAGACATGACCACATTGACCGCAGTGGTTCGGATCGCTGCCCGTAACGGCCTCGCATCCATCCGCCGCGTTCCCATTGCAGTCGGCGCGGCCCCTGGGACAGCAGCCGCCTGCGGCATCTTCCACCCGGTCGCCGTTGCAGACGTCTGCACAATCCAGCTTCGCATCACCATTGCATACGCCCGCGCAATCCCTCTCCGCATCGCCGTCACAGACCCCCGCACAGTCGAACTCGGCAGCCCCGTTGCACGTGCCGGCACAATCCCGCTGCGCAGCCCCGTTGCACACGCCCGCACAGTCGCGCTCTGCGTCGCCGTTGCATACGCCCGCGCAATCCCGCCGTGCGCGACCATTGCACGTGCCGGCGCAATCTCGCTGCGCATCGCCGTTGCAAACGCCCGCGCAATCGCGCGTCGCGTCACCGTTGCACTCGCCCGCGCAATCCCGCTCTGCGTCACCATTGCATACGCCCGCGCAATCGCGCGTCGCATCACCGTTGCACTCGCCTGCGCAATCCCGCTCTGCGTCACCGTTGCATACGCCCGCGCAATCTCTCTCGGCATTGCCGTTGCACGTGCCGGCACAATCGCGCTCCGCGTCTCCGCCGCAGACCCCAGCGCAGTCGCGCGTCGCATCACCGTTGCAGGCTCCTGCGCAATCTCTCACGGCATCGCCACCACAAACACCCAGGCAGTCGCGCGTCTCACCACCGGGACAGGGGCAATCGGTTCCCACGGTCCCACCACCGCAGATGCCCGCACAATCGACAACGGCATCGCCACCACAGACGCCAGCGCAATCGGATACGACGGTGCCGTTGCAGGTCCCTTCACAGTCTTCCACGGCATCGCCACCACAGACGCCAGCGCAATCCTCCACCGCACTGCCGCCGCATTCCCCAGCACAGTCTAGAGCCGCGTCACCGCCACACTCCCCCGCGCAATCCTTCACCGCACTGCCGCCGCATTCCCCAGCACAGTCCAGGGCCGCTTCACCGCCGCACTGCCCCGCGCAATCCTTCACCGCACCGCCGCCGCAAACGCCCGCGCAGTCCAGGGCCGCTTCACCGCCGCACTGCCCCGCGCAATCCTTCACCGCGCTGCCACCGCATTCCCCGGCGCAATCCGGGGCCGCATCGCCGTCACACTCGCCAGCGCAGTCCAACTTCTGACCACCGTTGCAGTCACCCCTGCAATCGACAACCGCGTCACCGCCGCAGCGACCGAGACAATCGCGTTCCTGGCCATCGGGGCAGGCGCATTCCGCGGAGCTATCGCCACCGCATACACCAGCACAGTCCAGGGCCGCATCGCCTCCGCACACACCCGCGCAGTCTTCGACCACGGTGCCACGGCAGGTCCCCTTGCAGTCTGGCTCGGCGTCGCCGCCACAGACGCCAGCGCAGTCAAGTTCGGCGTCACCGCCGCACTCGCCAGCACAATCCTCCACAGCATCACCACCACACTCGCCAGCGCAATCAAGTTCGGCATCACCGCCGCACTCGCCAGCACAATCCTCCACGGCGTCACCGCCGCACTCGCCGGCACAATCCCTCGCCTCCGAAAAGCATGCGGCATCCGCCTCCGGGCCGTCCGTGCCTGCTTCTACGACTTCGGCGCCCCCCCCCTCCATCGGCAGGTGCGCATCCCGCGCGACCGTTCCTGCCTCGACGTGCTCAACGCCAGCCTCGGTGGCGGGCGGTATCGAGGATCGTATCGCCCCGGTCCTCATGCCGCCTTCAAGGCTCGCGTCGAGCGCTGCATCCGGCACACCGTCCTTCTTGTCACACGCGGCCAGCAAAGCAACGCCGACGAACAAGCACCAAGAAGCGGCCCGAACACCTGAAAGGGCCAACCTGGACCTTGGACCGCCACGCAAAAAAAACGCGCATGGACTTGGCTTCACCGCATGGCGCGGGAGCAGCCGCATGCCCTCACAACAGTCGGCCTCCACACTTGGCTCCATCGAGTCCAGATCCTCCTCCAAAAGGGCGGCCGTTCGGATCCCGGGGCCGCTCGCCGCAAGCGGTGTACCACATGCGCCCCTTGATGGCATCGCACGAACCTGCCAAGGCCGCGCGTGAGACCAGCCAGCGAGGATCGAAGAGGACCCCGGAATCACTCACCCTCTTGCCCCAACTATTGAAAAAGATGAAATCCTTACCAGAGCACGCTCTGCGATTTCACAGCGCATTCGCCGCACTCGCAAAGTCTTAGGAAGGCTGCTGCACGACTACGATACACACCTTGTGCCACATCGCGCCCATCCGGACTTGACCACCAGTCGCTTTATCTTTTTGTGGAGAACGTCGTTTTCTGAAGTGTGGAAGCGCGCAGCTCCTATCGGCTCGCCGCTCGCATGGGCGTCAGCGACACCATCACGACCTACGCCGGCGTACGGGAGTCCGATGGGCTGGAAGTCCTGGTCAAGCTCCTGACTGTGGGCTCGCTGCGAGGGCAGGTCGAGCTCTCGCAAGAGTACGACACCCTCCGCATGCTGGCCGGAACAGCCACCGTAAGGGCGCTGGAGCGTACCCACATCAATGGGCGGCCCGCGATCGTTACCACGCGTCCCGCCGGAGTACAGCTTGCCCAACTCGCAACGGGTGAGCCCATGGTGGTAGTCGACGCGTTGCGGATCGGTCGGGCCGTAGCGCATGCGCTCTCCCAACTCCATGGCCACGACGTGATGCACACGCGCCTGTCGCCCGGGGTAGTCTTCTTGGACCGGGATGGATCGGTATGCCTGACTGAGATATCGAGCCTGAAAGCCCCGAGTACGGGCGATGCGGACCAGACTCCCGAAGCCCTCGAGCGACTCCGGCATCTGTCGCCCGAGCAAACAGGCCGAACCGCCCATGCGATCAGCCAGCGCAGTGACCTCTACGCCGTCGGCGTGATGCTCTACGAGATGCTCACTGCGCACACTGCCATCCCAGGCGAATCGCCTCTTGCAGTGATGCACAACCAACTCACTCACGTGCCCGCAGCCCCCCGCCAGCTGAACGGGCAGATCCCCGCAGCGGTCGAGGCGATCGTGCAGAAACTGCTGCGAAAAGACCCCGAAGAACGCTACCAAACAGCCCAGGGTCTGGTGGCCGATCTCGACAAGGTGCTCGGGCAGTTGGCGGGCCGCGGGTCGGCATACCCTTTCCAGCTCGGGTTGGACGATTCCCCTCAACAGGTGCTGACGGTACAGGGATTGCTCTGCCGCGATGAAGAAAGGCGCAGGCTCACGGAAGCACTCACATTCGCCAAGGCCGGTCATCTCGCTACCATCAGCGTCGTCGGTCCAGAGCGTTCCGGTAAGACGACGCTGGTCGAGCGCATGCACGCCCAGCTGCTTTCCATGCATGGGCGACTGGTGATTGCGCGCTTTGATCCAGCACACACCGGAAGACCGCTCAGTGCGGTAGCCCAAGCCCTTACGACCCTGAGCGAACAGCTGCTGATGGACGCCGACGCTGCTCTGCGCGCCACACGACGACGGATCCAGTCTGCGCTGGGAGTCGGTGGGCGGTCGCTCGTCGAGCTTGCCCCCGCGCTCGGCCGACTTCTCGATGTGGACGCGACCATCGACGCCAGTGACCACTTGATGCAGAGCGTCAACCGCACGCTTCCCCCACTGCGGCGCCTGCTCGGAGCGGTCGCCACGACCGACCAGCCCGTCCTACTCCTGCTTGATGATCTCCAATGGGCGGACGAGGAATCACGCCAGCTGCTGCGTGCACTCATCAGCGAGCCACTCCCCGCCACGGCAGACAAGGACCCCGCACTGCTCATCGTCATGGCCTGTGACGGCGAGCCGATGACACCGTTGCGTATCCGCCCGGACACCCAAACTCAGGTGCACGCGTTTGACCCCATTGTGCTGCGGCCGCTGGACCGCGACGGGCTCAGACAGGCGATCGCGCAAGCATTGGGCGTGTCCGAAGCCCGAGCCGATGCGCTTTCCCAACACTTTCACGGTCGCAGCGAACTCCACCCGGGGCCGCTGCTCTCGCTGCTGCGCTCCGGCTTCGACCAGGGCTGGCTATCGCGCAGCCCGGATGGTGACATCTGGTGGGACGAGCAACCCTTCCAAACGGCACTGGGCCCGATAGCGACCGCAGGAAGCGAGACACTCGAACCACAAACTCGTCACGTGATGGCGCGCGCGTGTGTGATCGGAAGGAGATTCGACGCGGCCACGCTACACGCGATCTGCGAGCCCGACGATCGTGTCACACAGGCCCTGAACCGAGCATTGAAGGCCGGATTGATCGCCCACGTTTCGGAAGACTACGAGTTCACGGATGCCGTTCTGCAGGAGCAACTGCTGGCTGGTCTCGAACCTTCGGCTTTGGACCGGTTGCACTTGGCCATCGGCCGGTTCCGAGCCCAGCGCAATTCTTCAAACTCTTCGCCCTTCGACGTATTCCAGGTGGTCGACCACTTCAACGCTGCGGGCCGTGCGCTGCAAGGCGACATGGATCCCCAGGAGCGGCAGAAGGTAGCAGTCCTCAACCTCCGCGCCGGACGACGCGCGGCCCGGGCCGGCGCGTTTCGTTCAATGCGCCGCTACATGGAGGCCGGCCTCGCGGCTCTCGACGAACAGCCGTCCGAAACCACGGGTGGGATCGATGGCACCGGAGACCTGCGCTTCGACCTTGGTCTCGGCGTAGTCGCCGCATGCCACTCGCTAGGGGCCTGGGACGAGGGCTTGCTCGCGCTGGAGAAGCTGGCACCGCACATCCGCAGTCCACTCCAGGACCTGCTCGCTGCACAGCGCCAGGTGGCCGTGCTCGCTGACGCGGGCGCTCACGAGCGCGGATGCAAGATTGGGCTGGAGGCCCTGGAGCGAGCAGGCATCGTCCTGGATGCCAGCCCGGACGCACGAACCGCCCAGCGAGTGTTGGAACAAGCGTCCACCCGCGCACTGAAACTTGGTGAAAAGGGCCTGCTCGAACTGCCGGACAACCAGGACGAAATGACCGTCACTGCCGACCGCCTCGGTCGCGCCTTGCTGCGGCCCAGCTTCGTCCATGACCGAAACCTGTGGGTCACGCTTGCGGCGAACCGCCTGCAAAACGCCCTTGAGCAGGGTGTCACAGACTCCAGCCCCATCTACCTGGTCTGTGTGGCGATTGGGCTCGGAATCGTGCGCAAGCAAAGAACCGAGGGACACGAGCTGGCTCAGATGGCTCTCAAGCTCGCCAAGCGGATCGGTCTTCTGCCAGTACACGCCCTGTGCGAGTGGCTCTTCCATACGCATCTGCATCACTGGAGTAGTTCACCACAGGCCAGCATCGACCCGCTGATGCAGTGCTCGGAGTACAGCTTCGAAGCTGGCATGTTCCGGATCGCATACCAATGCCGTGTCAACGCATTGCTCATGCAACTGCTCGCTGGCCAGCACACGTCGCACGTTGGGCTCGCAGCCGACCAGGCAGAAGCGTTCTTTTTGACCCTCAACCTAGACAGCTCTCTGGCCAGCGATGTACGCCGAGCCGTGGAGTTGCTGCAGCAGCCCTCGCGCCCAACGCTGCCATGGGCTCCATCCGGGCAGGACCCGGACACGACCGCCATCGCCCTTGACGTCGTGCCGGGTAAACACATTATCGCCGGGTTAGCGCTGCTGGCTCGAGGCGAACCGGCGGCATGCCTGGCATTGGTGGAGCCAGCCTACCGCGTCCTTTCCAAGTTCATGCCAGGCTCGGTGCTGCACCCAAGCGCGTGCCTTCTGGTCGGCCTTGCCACAGTCATGGCGCCCCCGCCTGAGGAGGCCAAGGCTCGGCGCGATCGAGAAGCGTTGTTCCAGCAAGCGCTCGCCGAGATGGCCTCATTCAGCGAGCAGAACCCCGACGCCTATCACCACATGCTGTTGTGGATGCGAGCGGAAAACGCCCGAGCGTGGGACAACCTGCAGTCTGCATTCGTCTCCTATGTCGAGGCGCGCGAAGGCGCCATCCGCGCTGGCAACCGGCACTATGCAGCGATGATCGACGTGCGTCGCGCGTCGCTCGCAACTGCGATGGGCTTCGAGCGCGAGGCTGGGGTGTATCTCCGCGCCGCCATCGAGGGCTGCGAGCATTGGGGTGCGCATGGTATTATCTCGGATTTGAAGGGTCCATTCAGCGAGCGGTTTCCCGAGGCATTCTCCAATCGCAAGGCCCGCGCCCCGGACTACGAAGCGGTGTTGGCGGCGACCCGCGCACTGAGCGAAGAAGTCAACCTCGACGACGTCGTCAGGGGCCTACTCGAGAGTGCCCTACAAATCGCGGGAGCCCAACGGGCCGTGCTCTTGCTCGTCGTGGAAGAACGGCTGCGCCTGGAAGCGGAGTGTTCTGCCGACGGCGCCTATCGCCGCATTGGTCGCGAGGCGGGACCAGACGATCCTGTCGCGGTATCGGTCGTGCACCACTGCCAGCGAACCCAGGAGCCGATCGTACTGGATGCAGCGGCGCGCGAAGGCATGTTCACACGCGACCCGTGGATCAGGTCATGCCAAGTTCGTAGTATCATGTGCGTGCCTGTGACCAGCCGACAAGCGCTGATCGGGGTCTTGTTTCTCGAGAACAACTTGACCGTAGGTGCATTCAACCGCGCGCGTGCCGATCTGTTGGATCTGCTTGCTGGACAGGCCGCTGGACAAATCACGTCGGCAGCTCTCTACCACGACCTCGAGCAGCGCGTAGACCAACGGACCCGGGAGTTGCGTGCCGCCAAAGAACAGGCTGAGCGCGCAGCGAACGCGAAAAGTGACTTCCTGGCCGTGATGTCACACGAGATCCGCACTCCAATGAACGGCGTGCTTGGCATGGCGGAATTGCTGGCGGGCACGAAGCTATCCGAAGAACAGCGCGAATATGTCCAGGTAATCGACTCCTCCGCCCAGGCACTACTGGACGTCATCAATGACATTCTCGACTTCTCCAAGATCGAGGCCAGCCGCATGACGCTGGCACACGAGCCCTTCCAGCTATCTGAAGTGGTAGACGCCGTGTGCGAGGTGGTAGCCCCGTCCGTGCAGGCCAAGGGTGTCGAACTCGTCGTCTGGCCGAGCAAGGGCTTGCCAGAAACCGTCATGGGCGACCCCGTTCGGCTACGACAGATCCTCCTCAACCTCGTGGGAAACGCTGCGAAGTTCACGGAGAGCGGGCAAATCGAAGTGCGCCTGGCGCGTGGCGAGGCAGACGCGCTCGTGAACATCTCGGTGACCGATACAGGCCCCGGCATTCATCCAGACAAGCTCGATGGGCTATTCGACGCCTTTACACAAGTCGACACCTCGAGCACACGCCGGCATGGTGGGACGGGTCTCGGTCTGGCAATTTGTCGACGCCTGACGGAGGCTATGGGCGGTCAGATCGGGGCCGACAGTGAAGTCGGTCGGGGCACCACCTTCTGGGTCTCGGTGAGCCTGCCTCAAGCCCCGGATAGCCCGCTTCGCTCGCATGAGTTTCACAAGCACGCAATCGTCGTCGAGGAACACGCTCTGCTCGGGCAAGCGCTCCGCGATCGGATCGAAGCGACTGGCATGGCGGCACGCTGGTTTCCTAGCCTGCAAGCCGCACTGGATGCCCGCAAGGACGTCTCCCAGTCCCCGCGCAGTCAGCAGATCGTGGTCACGCGCCACGGGAACGATCCGCGGGTTGCAAACCTTGGCGAGCATGTGATTTGGACTTGCAGCATTGGGGAGCTGGCAACGGCGCGCAGCGAACATGCGTCGCCCCACCACCATGTCATCCATCGCCCTGTGACGGAGCGACAGCTGCGGGACACGCTCGTCGCATGCGACTCCACGGGGGAAGGGGCCGACGAGGGCGAAGCACCAGCTGAGACCGAAGCCATGCGGTTGACCGACTGCGCGATTCTGGTAGTTGAAGACAACCCGGTCAATCAGCGCGTCGCCTTACGTATGCTGGAGCGGATGGGCCACCAGGTCACGATCGCGGAACACGGCGAGCTTGCGGTCGAGGCGTTTCGGCGCCACCGTTGGGACATCATCTTGATGGACTGCCAAATGCCCATCGTGGACGGCTACGAGGCAACCCGCAGGATCCGTGTTCACGAGAAATCCGCCGACTGGGGCCACACACCGATCATCGCGGTGACGGCCAACGCGGCTGGAGGCGACCGGGAAGCGTGCTTGGCGTGCGGCATGGACGACTACATGACGAAACCTTTCACCGCTGACGTCCTAGCAGGGATGATAGGCAAGTATGTCGTCCCTGCTAGGGGAGGCGGAGACGCTGCAGGGTCCAACACCAACGCTGGCCCGCCCAGCATGCCTGGCCAGGAGGCCAAGCGACGCACAGCCAGCGGTGGAGAATAGCGACTAGCACTACTCGACTAGCCATGGCGGGATGATCGCGAAGTGCAGGAGTTTTGTAGGGCGTGCGAGCGACGAAGGAAGGGTAGGTCGCCTTTCGAGGAGCTTGCGCGGGCTGCAAAACCCCTGAACGAGCGAGAACCCGTCAGGGGCTGATCAAGTAGTGCTAGCTAGCTAGATGACGACGAACTCACCGATTGAACCGGACGGACCGCCTTGGCCTCCCAGCCGGGGCGGCCCGCCCCAGCCTGGTCGCGGCCAAGCCACGTACGAACGTAGTACGGAGGCTTGCGCTGGGCCTCGTGGTAGGTGCGTCCGAGTACATCCGCGACCAACCCGAGGGAAACGAGCTGAACACCCACCAGGATCAGCATAACGCCCAACAGCAGCAAGGGCCGATTGGCAAGCGGGTTGCCGTAGACCAGTTTGTCCACCGTGAGCCAGCCGGAGATCAGAAAACCCGCAAAGCCGGTAATCAGACCCCCAAGACCGAACACCTGCATGGGTCGCGCCAGATAGGATTGCAGAAACAGAACCGTTACCAGGTCGAGCACCACGCGGACCGTGCGCCCGATGCCGTACTTGGACTGACCAAACTGGCGAGAGCGATGATTGACCTTCAACTCGCAAATTTCGGCCCCCACCAGAGACGCCATCGCTGGAATGAAACGATGCATTTCGCCATAGAGGCGCAACTCCTTGACGAGGTCGGCCCGCATTAACTTCAGGGTACAGCCATTGTCGTGCAAGCGAACCTGCGTGGTGCGCCCGATCAGCCAGTTGGCCACAATGGAGGGGAGCCGGCGATTGACGAATGTGTCCTTTCGGTCTGCGCGCCATCCGGCCACCAGATCGTACCCCTCGGCCAGTTTCTCGAGCATGCGAGGAATGTCGCGCGGGTCGTTTTGCATGTCGGCGTCAAGGGTAGCGACCACGGCGCCGCGAGCCGCGTCGAAGCCCGCCTGCATCGCGGCCGTCTGGCCAAAATTCCGCCGAAAACGGCCCACCACCAAGCGCTTGTCGCTGGCAGCCAGCTCCTGCAGCACCGCGAAGCTCCGATCCCTCGACCCATCGTCGATGCAGACTATCTCGTATTCGAGCTGGGTCTCCCCGAGCGCCTCGTGCAGCTCCGCGAGCAGCGGCCGGAGGCTCTCCTCCTCATTATACACCGGGACCACGACCGACAAATCCATGGGCACGTTTGTATCCCGGCCGGGGACAAACGTCTATCAGGAGAGGCAGGACCGCGGGCAACTTGACCGACCCCGATGGCTCGTGCGGCAATTCCACCATGCAAGCCTGCGCGCGCGTTGATCCGGTCGCAGCCTGGCTGATCCTCTCGAGCTGGGCGGTCACCGCGGGATGGTCGCTGTCGGCCGTCGGCTCCCTGCACGCAAGCGGCTTCCTGATAGCGTTCGCGGGCCTCTGCGGGCTGCTGCTGGCAGCCCCCAAGCTGGCGACGACCGGCGACCACCCGCGTGGCGGCAGGTTTCGCCTCGGGGCATGGCGCCGGCGCCTGTCTCGCCCTCTTCCGGCACTGTTCGTCGCGCTGGCCGCGATGGCCTGGTTGGGAGGAGCACTGCACCCACCCAGCAACTACGACAGTCTCACCTACCGTATGCCCCGGATGCTCCACTGGCTGGCGGAAGGACGCTGGCACTGGATCGCCACCCACACCGCGCGCATGAATTACTCGGGCACCGGCTCCGAGTGGCTGCAAACGCCACTGTTCTTGCTGGGGGGCGGCGATCGCTTGCTGTTTCTGGTCAACTGGCTGTCGTTTCTGCTGCTTCCCGGATTGATCTTCCGTGTCTTTGCCGGCCTGGGCGTAGCGCGCCAGGTCGCGGAGACCTGGATGTGGGTGCTGCCATGCTCCTATGGCTTCGCTCTGCAGGCAGGGGCGGTCTCGAATGACGCATTCGCGACGGTCTACGCCCTGGCGGGCGTCGCCTACGGGTTGGAAGCACGCTCCAGCCGGCGCCTCCGACCGGTAGTGCTATCGCTCCTGGCCGGAGCACTGCTAACGGGCGTCAAGGCATCCAACGCCCCGCTTTCACTGTTGGTCGTCGTGGCGGTCGGCCCGACCGTGCCTGTGCTACTACGCCGACCAGCCGTTGCGACGGCGACGCTGGCCCTGTGCCTACTCGTCTCCTTCGTGCCGATTTCGCTAGCCAACCAGATATACGCAGGGCACTGGACCGGGGACGCACAAAATCTGTCGAAGATGCGCATCACGAACCCACTGGCAGGCCTCGTGGGCAACGGGCTCCAGCTCGCGGCGCAAACCATGGCGCCACCCGTGATGCCTGGAGCCAGGGGGATCGAGAACGCGCTCACTGGAGCGCTCCCTCGCCAGCTGCGCGACCTGCTCGCCACGGGCTTTCCGCGCTTTTCGCTACACATGCGCGAGCTGCCGCAGGAGGAAAGTACGGGCCTCGGCCTGCTCGCCGGCTTGCTGCTCGGCCTTTCGGGGCTCGCCGCGGTGCTAGGGTGGCGGTGGCACCTCCAGACGCTCCAGGGCCCAACCAGCCGGCAGCGCACGGGCGTACTGATCGCGCTGTGTGGGTCGGCCGCCACCCTCTTGTTCATGACCAAGCTGGGAAGCGAAGCGAGCGCGCGGCTGTTGCTTCCCTACGCACCCTTCTGGGTGCTGGCGGCCGTCCTGGGGCCAAACGCAGCATGGCTGCATCGCCAGCGACCCTATCGAGCGTTGGCAATCTTGGCAGGTCTCACGAGCGTGGTGGTCGTCGCCGCTGGGCCAGCGCGGCCCCTGTGGCCCGCCCAGGCGACACTCGCAAGGTTCAGCCAAGGGTTCAGCCAAGCGGCAACCTTCCCAGGCACCGCCGCGGCGCTGGCGAGCCGCGCTCGGCAGGTATTCGCTGTTTACCGATCGCGCAACGACGTACTGAAGCCGCTGCGGGAACACCTCCCCGACGAGGTGGAGCAGATCGCCCTCGTCGCCGGTCCCGACGACCCAGGCTATTCCCTGTGGCGACCGTTCGGAACACGGCAGGTTGTGTACCCGGCGCAACGCGGCACGCTCGATGTCGCGCGGCCACCCATCACACGTTGGGTCGTCGCGAAAGCAGAGACCTTCGGAGACCTCACCGACTCCCCGCTGAACGCGTGGCTCGCGAGACACGGTGGTCGCTTGGTCGCCACTGAGTCCATCACGAGCAAGGCCTCCGAGGGCCCCAAAACCTGGTGGCTACTGCACTTCCCGCCGCCTGCGCACTGAGGCTGTCCTGTTGCAGCAACCAGCTCATGAACGCTGCGGGCTAGCCCGGATCATTCATGACTTCGACGCCGCCTCGCTTGTCCTTCGACTCCACAGGACTTTCGCCGCCCTAGAAAATACAGGCAGTATTCCCGTCGGTCGTCGAAAGCCCCGTGGAGCCGAGTCCCTGCGCGATCCGACGCCGTAGTCATGAATGATCCGGGCTAGGACCTTGGACAGCGTAGACAAGCCCACCAATCGCAGCCACCAGGAGCAGGGCGAGACGGTGAATCAGTGCGAGACCTACGGCGGCCTCCGTGCTCACGCCGAAAGCCGCAAGCCCCACACTGAGGCTGCCCTCGACCAGGCCCAGCCCACCAACGGTTAGCGGCAACAGGGCAACCACCGCCGTGACCATCAGCACAGGGACGATGTCCCAAAATGCGATCGTCTGGCCAAAAAACGAAGCCCCCACATAAAACCCGACCATGCGCAGGCCGTGGAAGGCGAAGGTCAGAACGGCCAGCAAAACAAGTGTGCCTCCCGTCACCTGCTGGAGCCCCGCTGCGAACCGGCCCATGAAGGCCTGCCCTCGCGTCCAGAGGCGTCTACCCACGGTGGAATGCAGCGATAGCAGGAGCAGAGCGGCCAACAACAGCAGGCCCAGGACACCCACGGTCAAGACACCGAAACGCACCTCGATGCGTAGGCGAGAAAGGGCGCCGTCGAGACGACCGGGAAGCAGCAGCGCGTAGGCTGCGAAGGCGACCATGATGGATGTAATACCGCTGACACGGTGCAACACGAGCCGCGACAGCGGTCCCGCCCAGTCGGCATCTCCCCTTCGGCGTAGGTACAAGAGCCGTACAGCATCCCCACCCACATTGCTGGGCAGCAGGTTGTTGAAGAAGGCGCCCACGAAGAACAGTTGCCAGCTAGCGCCGATGCTCCCAGTGTAGGCCCGCACCAGAATGTGCAGCCGAAACGCCTGGAAGCCCACGAGGGCGCCAACAAAACTTCCGAGCGCCAGCGTGAGTTGAAGGAGCTCACCTCGCTGCATGAGTTCCGCAAGTCGCGCAACGTCGACCTGCGAAGCCAGGAGCGCCAGGAGTGCCAACCCGAATACCGGCTTGCCCCACCGAAGCGCGCGCGAGATGGCGGTACCCTCACCCATCACACACGTCCCGTGCGTGAGCGGTAGGTGTTGATGAACCAGATGCGCCACCGGGCAGGTACGATGCCGAAGATCGCCTTTTCTGCCGCGACACTCCCCCAGCCGACCCCGGCTCGGGCCCGCTCGATGGGCGACAGCCCGGGGCGCATCGAGGAACGCTCGTACCCGAGTGCATGCAGCGCTTCCCCCGCAACCGCTTCGACGAGACGCACCTCGGAGGGCAACATGTCACTCGCCCACTTGCGCGCCTGACTCGCGTCCAGGGGCTTGCCAAGCTTGTCGAACCACGCGCTGCCTTCGCCGTAGAAACCCTGGGGAGCGCGTTCGAAAAAAGACAGCATGGAGGGTTCGAAGTCCACGCCCAAGAATGCGCACACTTCGGAGAGTGTCGGCTCCGGGTCGGCGATCAGGCGCTCATAGTGTATACGCAGGAAGCTCGCAGGGTGGCGCGCTGCGACCTCCATGAGCTCATGATTGTAGCGCGCCCAGCGGTATGCGAGCGCCGCCGTGTCATCGAGGTCAAAGGGCACCTGCTTATAGGACAGCACATTGTCGCGAGCATCCCGAACGATATGGATGAAACGCGCCCCCGGAAAGAGACGAACCAGCCGATCAGCGAACAGTCCATAGTGAGGATTCTTGTCCCCAACACAGACGACATCCGAACACCCAGCGGTGCATTCCGCGTAGCTAGTGTACACGGCCTCGCAGGCCGAGCGGAAGTCCAGGCCCTGGGAACTGTTGAGCCGAGCGAGCAGGCGCGCCCGCACGTCCTGGATATCCAGCTGCCACGTTCGCATGCGGTTTTCCAGCAGGAGATCACGACAGAAAGCCTCCACGCGCCTGTGAGACCAGGGGCCACGCGCGAACCTACGTCGCAGGTTCATGATGAAGAACCCCTCGGGAGCCACCGCTAGCTGCGGGTGGCGGTCGAGCATGCGCGACAGCAGAGTCGTTCCAGACCGGCCCCGGCCGACAATGAAGAAAACGCGGCCTCGATCGGCTGAAACGCTCGCCATGCCGCTGCCCACATAGCACCCGCCGCTCCCCCCGTGAAGAGCCTAGCGTTTGACGCACCGCCGGGCGGCGAGGTATCCCAGGCGCGAACATGACGCAGGCGGAACCCATGGGCACAGGCGGTACCTACCTTGCCTGGTGGATCGCCGGGCTCGGAGCCGCTGCACTGCTCACGACGCTGGGCTATTCGTTCGAGCTCAATGACCAACTGCAATACCTCCTGCTCCCATACCGCAGCATCTACCCCGACTTCGCTCCGGATGACTGGTTCACCTGGAAGACCTCCCACTACCACGTGTCGTTCTCGTGGATCGTACGCGGCTTGCACCAGCTGTCGGGCGAGCGCTACTTCCCCCATGCCGTCTTCGCTGCGCACCTCTTGAACCTCCTTTGGCTGTGCCTAGCTATCACCCGCATGGCCCAAGCTCACGGCGCTGGCCTTCCTGGGATGGTCGTCGCGATCACAGTGCTCGCTCTGGTCCGCCACGAGGGCGTGGCGGGTGCAACCCTCAACCACGCACAGCTCCTGCCTGCGGACCTCGCGCTGCCACCGATGCTGCTAGCGCTTTCGGCATGGATCAACGGACGTAGCCTGCATGCAGGCCTATGGCTCGGACTGTCGGGCCTGCTCCACTCGAACTATGCGCTCCTGGGACCCATGGTTGTGGGCCTGGGTGAAATCGCTGGCCTGGCCCTCGCAGGGCGTTCGAACGAGCGGGGCTTGTGGCAAGAGTGGGGTCGAATGGCAGCCGGGTACCTGTTGTTTGCGACGCCCTCCCTGTGGCTGATCGCACGGACGTTTCTGATAGCGGATACCGCGCCCGAGGCCGTTGACACCGTGTTTCGCGTCCGCTCACCACATCACTACGACCTGTCCGCGCTAGGAAGCGTCGACCTCTGGTGGCCACTCTTCCTGCTCGCGTGGGCCGCACCAGCCCTGTGGCGCCAGAGACAAGAGCGACGATCGCGCGCAGCCCTGATGGCGTACTCGGTTACTGCCTGGCTGACTGTAGGAGTGCTGGGCAGCTGGCTCGAAGTGGGCCCGTTGATCCGACTGTTCTTCTTTCGACTGTCGCCGGTACTGATCCTACTGCTCTTGCTGTCAGTCGGCGGGTTCCTCGACCAGGTGCGCCGCAGCCAACGCGAAGCCCGTACACCCATGCTGCTGTGGGCAGCCACCGGAGTGCTAGGCCTGTGCAGCTTCGCGCGCTCGGATATGGAGCTATTGGGAGTGTTTGGCCTGGAAAGCAGCCTGTTTGGGTTGCCGGCGGTGTTCGCGGTGGCCCTCGCTGGCTTGGCTGCCATGCGGCGCGCACGGGCACCCGCAGTGCTGGCAGCGGCGATCGCTGCGGTAGCCGCGGTGCAGGCGGCCCGCGCCGAGCCCATCATGCACGAACGTCGGGGCGCGGTCAGGAAGCCTGTCATGCGTGGACCGCGGGTCGGTCGCTTTGTCTGGAACCACCAACATGCCCATGTCAAGGATGAGGCACTCATGTCATGGGTGCGAAACAACACACCCACCCATGCGGTGTTTCTGATCCCGCCCTCGCTTATTAGCTTTCGACTGCGCACGCGGCGCGCGGTGTTCGTCGACTTCAAGGCCGCTCCCATGCGCGGCGAGGAGGTGCAGGAGTGGAAACGTCGCATGTTGCTTGCGATGGGTACGGAAGACTTCCCCACCGTTGGCTATCCGCTCCGCTTCGTTGCCGGAGAACGTTTCTGTGAACGCCCCTTGCACGAGCTTGCAAAGCTCGCGCGCGCAGAAGACCTAGACTACATCGTCAGCCGTCATGGGACGAGCGGACGCAAGTCAGGTCTTCGGCGCGTAGCGAACCTCGAGGAATACTCGGTCTATCAGGTGATGCGACGATAGGGCTAGCGCGCTGCCAGCGCCTCGGCCTTGGCTTGGACGATGTCCACCAGATTGCCCATGGCAAGGTGAACGTCGATCAGGTGCAGGCCCCAGCCGGCCTGGATCTCGCCGTCTCGAACGACGTCACCGGTGATGGTATCCGTCCGCGGATCGGCCGGGTCACCGTTGATGGTGATCGACAGATACTCCCCGGCGCTACCCATCACGCACTCGGCGTCCAGTAGTCCAGGCACGCTGACAAACGGTGTCGTGACCTCCGCGCCGCTGTCGACCCAGGGCGCCATCGCATCGCTGGAGGCACCCGGACCGTTCGTGCTGAGATACGCATGGAGCCCGGCGCTGCCGCCTCCGAGCGCCGCCGGGTTGGTGCACGCACCGCTGCCGAAGATCGCCATTGCCGGCGGAGGCAGGTCATCGCGGAACGACGCATAGGTGATGATGCAGCCAAGCTGGTCCGCCGACTCGCACAGGGGTACGTTCTCAAACGTGCCTCCGACAGCGCCACCCTCGGGAACCCGAACGGTCGAGCCAATCAACATGGCAGCGAGAAAGCGGTCGTCCAGCGGCGCGGTATCGAGCTCGCTCTTGATGAGCTGTGTCAGCACGCTTGAGCCCTGCGAATGGCCCACCAACACGACGCCCCGCCCGCCGTTGTCGTTCTCCAGGTAGTACTGCCAGGCCCCCAAAACATCGCCGTAACCCAACTGCCGATCGGGAGTCCCACCACCACCGGTCCCGGCGATGGACGCTCGCAAGGCCGTCAACGAGACCTGGCGGTACATTGGAGCGAACAACCGGCACTGGGAAGCAAGGCGGGCGAACTGCGCACGCACGACCGACTCTTCCTCCGGCCCCGGAACCAGATCACTATTGGGGGTCTCGTCCAGGGAAACAGTGGGGTAGACGTAGAAACAGTCGACGGGAGGGTCGGGATGGGGCTCGAAG
>JAPPOR010000611.1 GCA_028817905.1 Myxococcales bacterium | reverse complement strand
GGGCTAGCCCGCCGCCGCATCCGGATGATGCGTTGGGTACACGGGCATGCTTTTTGCTGAGTTGGCACTGCGCGGACCGCCCCCGGCGAACCGCGGGACGGCGAATGCGCGAACTGATCCTTGTTACTGGCACCGGGAAGTCCGGCACCACGATCGTATCCAAAGCCTTCTTCGACGCCGGCGCACCCATGGGCGACCTGGCGGAGCTGTCCACCTTCGCCGGCGGTGGCGGCAATGTCCGCGGCGTCTGGGAGCACCAGGATGCGATGGACCTCAACAAGGCCATCCTCGATCACAACGGCATCGACTGGTTCGAAACCCCCAAGGGACCGCTCGCGACCGACGGCACCCTCGACGCCAGACTTGCGCGCTTCGTCGCGGCGCGGCCCGGGAGATTCTGCATCAAGGATCCCCGCTTCGTGTGGACCGCAGACGTTTGGGCGAGGCAGGTCGAGCGGGTACGCCTGATATGCTGCTATCGCAGTCCGCTCGGCTTCGTGAAGTCCGCACACCGAACGATGCCGCAGATCTTCCCGGACTCCGAAGACCCGAGCAGCCGAGGCTTGCGCACGTGGCTGGAGCTCAACGGGCAGCTGCTCGAGCTCGCCTCACGTTACGAATCGGTCTTCTTCTCCTTCGATGACCCACCAATCGATATGGTGGCGACGCTCAGAAACCTGCTGTGGCATTTCGGTCTCGAGTTCAACCAGAGCGCGTTCGACGGCTTCTTCATGGACCAGGAGCGGCGTTTCTCGAATGCCGCTGTATTGACGCAATCGCGTGGGCTGCCGGTGCCGTTCCAGGAGCTGTGGGAAGCGCTGCGCACCGCGAGCTTTAGCACGCTGCTGACCGATAGTGGGCTCGCGTCCGAACGCGAAGCGGGGGAGCTGCGTCGGCTCCGGCACAAACACGACCTCCGGGGGGACTTGCAGCGCAGCCAGCTCACCCGCCAACAACGGGACTCTCGGCTGGCGGCGCAGACTGCGCACACGGCCCGAGACGTGGCCGACACGACCCTCTGGGAAGCATCCCGGCGCGCCGACGGGTCCGGCACAGCCCAGGTGCTCACCTGCCCGCCCGAGCAGCGAAGCTACGACCTGGTGGTGCCGTGCTACAACGCGCCCGATCTGACCCGAAAGTGCATCGAATCGCTGCTGGCGACGACCGATGCTCGCCACCGCATCCTGCTGCTGGACGATGTGAGCCCCGATCCGAGGGTGGCTCCGATGCTGCGGCGCTACGCCGAGCGCCATGCACACGTCGAGTACCACCTCGCCCCCAAGAACCGTGGATTCCCCGCTACCTGCAACTGGGGCATGCAGCTGAGTAAGCGCGATGTGGTCCTGATCAACAACGACGCCGAGTTCACGGCCGGCTGGTTGGCCCGAATGGATCGCTGCCTGCGCAGCCACGCCCGGCTGGCGGCCATCTCGCCCATGTCCAACAACGCCACAATCTGCTCCGTTCCCCAACTCAATGGGAACAACCAACTGCCGGAGGGAAAGACCCTGCAAGAGATGGCGGAGCTCTTGGCCCAAAGTGCCAGCTGCGCCTACCCGAGGGTCCCGACAGTCGTGGGCTTCTGCATGTTGATGACGCGCGAGGCCATAGACCGCATCGGGTTCTTCGATGAGTCATTCGGACTCGGCTACGGCGAGGAGGTCGACTGGTGCCAGCGTGCCTGGATGGCAGGCTTCGAATGCGCCCTGTGCGACGACGCATACGTCTACCACCACGGGGAAGCTGGGCAGGCCTCGGCGGGAAGGGTCAAGGAGCGCCAACGGGCGAACGAACAGGAAGTCGCCCGGCGCTGGCCCGACTACCATGGCGCCGTCTTCGAGATCTGCTTGCAGGATCCCCTGCGCGGGATGCGCATGCGCCTGTTCGACCGGCTTGTCCACGACCAGGAAAAGCCGCGACTCATGCAGGTCGTACACGCCTGGGACACACCAGGAGGCACCGAGCTCCACACTCGGGACCTGGTACGCGCGGTCCGGCCGGACTGGAACGTGAGTGTATTCTACCCGACGAATCCATGGGCCTACTGCGACGTCGGCATGCGCGAAGAAGAGGGCGCCATGGTGATCCGCGTGGCCAATACGCTGGTCCGCTGCCAGCACACCTACCGGAGGGCGCCCGCGGAACTGCGAGCTCCCCACATGGAGCGACTGTTCGCGGAAGCCCTGCAAGCGGTTCGCCCGGAGGTCGTGCACTTCCAACACGTGCTCGGGTTCGGCTCGATGGCCCTGCCCGCGATCGCAAGGGCGTTCGGTGCAAAGGTCCTGATGACCCTGCACGACTACTTCCTGCTGTGTCCGGACTGGAATCTCATCGGCCCGAGCAGAAGTGATTGCGGCTCCAGCGACCCCCTGCGGTGCACGCGGGCCGAAGCATGCCTGGAACCGAAGCGCCTCTCAGCCGACGGCCAACCCCCCCTCCAACTCGATGAGTACTTGCCTGAACGCCGCCGCTGGGTCGAACAGGCGCTCGAGGCAGCCCACGTCATCGTGACCCCCTCAGAATTCGCCAAGGCCAAGTTCACGCAGGCTCTCGGCGACGACGTGGGAAAGCGAATCGTCGTGGTCCCGCATGGCACCCATCCCTTCGAGAAGCGCAGCGAGCAGCTCGTGCAGCTGGCGGGCAAAGGCAAGGGCAACGACAAGCCCCAAGGCAAGCGCGAAGGCAAGCGCAAGGACAGACGCAAGGACAAGCGCAAGGGGCGAGGCAAGAAGCCTCGCCGCGCTGCTGCCAGTACCGGGAACCAGGGTGGCAATCCACGCCTCGCGTTCCTGGGCAACTTCGACGAGAGCAAGGGGGCCGCTGTCTTCATGCGCGCCGCCGAACTCGTGCGGGACGAGCCGGTCGAGCTCGAAATCGTGGGTGGAATCGGGGAAATTGAGGACATTCCGGACCACGTCAAGTGCCGGGGAAGCTACCGGCGCGAGGACCTTCCCGAGCTCTTGTCGGGCGTCGACGCGGTCGTGGTCCCTTCCATGTGGCACGAAACGTACTGCTTCACGATCGACGAGGCCTTCCGCCTGGGCATCCCGGTGATCGCGGCACGCGCCGGGGCGATCGCCGAGCGGGTCACCGAAGGCGAAACAGGACTCCTCTTCGAGCTCGGAGATGGAGCGGACCTGGCGGCGGCAATCCAGCGCTTCGTCCACGACGGCGACCTGCGCACACGCCTGCGCGACGGCGTGCGGGGCGTGCGTTTGCTCGACCATGCGCACAACATGCAGGCGTATCGCACGCTATACGGCCGCCTACGCACCAAGCGGCCGGACCCCTCAGAAGTCACCCGTACCCTCATGCAGCGCGCTAGAAACAAGCGGGTCGGAGCGGGCAACGACATGCAGACCGAACAGCGAGCAAAAGCCGGGTAGAAGCAAGCGCTTCGCGATCCATCACGACGGCAGGGTTCAAGTCGTACCAGCCTAGCTACCTAGCCTGCATCCATCAGTGCGGCGAGTGCCGCGGCGAAATCCTCCGGGGGGGCGCGCTCGAAACGCACGGGCTGCCCCGACACAGGATGGCGGAAGCCGAGCAGACGGGCATGGAGGGCTAGGCGCCCGATGGCCTGCGAAGCCGCGCGCAACCGCGGGGTGCGGGCGGAGCGACCGTAGATCGGGTCCGCCAGGATCGGATGGCCGCCCTCACTCACGTGAACCCGGACTTGGTGCGTACGACCGGTCTCCAGGGTGCACTCGACCAGGGTCGCATCGGCGAACATCTGGAGCGGGCGCACGTGGGTCACTGCGCGCTTGCCCTGCGCCACCCGACCGGTAAAGCGCTTGCGGTCGCTTGGATGCCGCCCGTGCAGACCTTCGTAGGTGACGGGGTGGGGCAAAACGCCATGAACGATCGCCAGGTATGCGCGCTCGATGTCGTGCAGCTTGAAGCGAGCGATCAAGCCTTCTCGGGCCCGGTCCGTCTTCGCCACCACCATGACCCCGCTCGTATCGCGATCGAGCCGATGAACGATACCGGGACGCGTTGGATCGGAAGCGGCCGGCAGCGCCACGTGAAAGCGCAACGCGTTGACCAGGGTCCCATCCGGGTGCCCGGCGGCCGGATGCACCACCAGGCCCGCCGGCTTGTGCACGACCACCAGGTGTTCGTCCTCGAACACGATGTCCAGCGGAATGTCCTGTGGAACGACCTCCGATGGCGGGGGGGGCGCCATCTCGACCCGTACCCGTGCGCCTGCCCGTACCTTGTCGCTGGCCCGCGCCGGTCTGTCATCCACCGTCACCCGTCCCTCCGACAGCCAGCGCTGGAACGTGGCGCGGCTCGGCGGTTGCAGCCCCCGATGACCGGCCACCAGGTCGGCGCCCTGCGCGGTCAAGAAACGATCCAGCCGCTCACCCGCGTCAGCCTCCCGGACCACGGTCGTGATCACGGGGGCGTCCCCGGGGACAGGCGGGTCTGTCACCACATCTTGGAATCGATGTGGGCCTTGCTGCGCACCAGGATGTCGATCACGGCCCGATCGTAGAAGTTCTTCGCGTACAGCTCCGGCGTCACGCGGCTCTGAAACAGGGCGCGGCCCTCTTCGAGCTCCTCGGACATGACCTCGTAGAGGGTGTCGTTCGTAATGCCCTCGACTACGCGATCCTCGTTGTACAGAGACAGGTCGCTGGCTATGGCTCGTGCCAAACGCCGTGCAGCTTCCTCGGTTTCGATCAGCGCCATCGGTCCTCCCGGGCGTCCTCAGCCCTTGTCGCCATCCTAACCCGCATCCATCGCCAAATCACGCGTCCTCGCACAACTGCTCGACTCCGCAG
>JAPPOR010000503.1 GCA_028817905.1 Myxococcales bacterium | reverse complement strand
TGCCGACCCGGTCACAAAGCCGGGTCGGCGGCTATCTTCCTGAGCAAAACGGGAGCAGAATCGAGCCCGACACAGGAGGTCGTGATGCGGTTGTTTGATGCGATTTCGGCGGTGGCCGAGTTGCCCGAGCCTAAGCAGGTCGACGAGTTCGTTCGGGGGCTCGAGCCCGAGTGGATTGAGCAGGCCTTGCAGTACACCGGCAAGGCCACCTTGCGGCGTCGCCGGTTACCCGCCGAGCAGGTGGTGTGGCTGGTCATCGGGATTTCCGGCTGGCCAGTGGAGGTGACCGCGGACAGAGCGGTTATCCGCTGCTCCGGATGGTCGCACTGATGGCGCTGCGCTCGCATCTTCTCGCCAAGGCAGCGTTCGGGCCGTGCGGCAACGGCGAATACCACTACGCTGCGCAGCTATGGGATGCGATTCCGGATGACTCGCTGTGCATCGCGTAGCTTCTAACTGACCGGCATTGGGGCTAGCCCGGATCATGTAGGACTTCGGCGTCGGATCCTGGCGAGAGCCCTGTGGCGTCGCACGGCAAGTATGAGCATCAGTGCCAGCCACCAGGGTGTCCTGGGAGCACGAGCCAAGGATGAGGACACCGTGCAGCCGCCCGCGGACGACGTCTTGGGGGCGGTGGCTTGGGCCGGGCGGGGGCCTGAGGTGACCGCGGTGATTGCGTCGGGGCCGCCGTCAGGCCCCTTTGCGAGTGAGGTGGACCCGGCGTCGATGCTGAGCCCACCGCCGGTGCCAGCGTCCGGGATCGAGGAAGGGGCGCCGCAGATGGGGGCGCTGGCATTGACGAGTGGCGCGATCACCTTCCATGGCTCTCGACAGGTGACTTCCAGGGGTGATGCTGGCGGGCAGGTTGCCCGGCACGTGTCCCGGCGGTTCCACAGGGGAGCGATGCCCTCGGTTGGCTCGGTTGTGTACCCGAGGCTATAGGGGGCGGTTGGCTCGTCGGCACACACGTACAACCCGTTGGCATGCCAGCGCAGGCACTTGACCTGCACGTTGGCGATCTTGGTTGGAGCCGTGCTGGCATTCGAAGGCGCCACGAACAGTCCGTCCAGAGGTCCGCCAAAGACGACGCGATCCCCCTCGGGCGAAACAGCGAAGCCCAGCATGCCGCCCTGGGTATCGCCTACGGGTTCGAAGCTGGCTGCACCGTCCGTGCTCAACCACAGCCTGGCCGGGAGCACTCCGTAGATGTCGCCGCGTCCGGGCACGCGAAACCACAGGCGTTCGCGGTCAGTCGGATGAATACCGCTCACGAACAGGCTGCCAGAGCCGTGGGGAAGATCCACGGTAGTTCGTGTCCACGTGACACCGCCGTCATCGCTGCGCTCGACGATCCCCAGCAGTGGGTCGGCACTCGATGTACCGCTGACGTAGATCCGCTCGGGGTCTGAAGGGGCGACCTCGAGCGTTTCCCCCCACATGTCATCGGGAAGTTCGGCCAGGATTGTCCAGGTCCTACCGTGGTCGAGCGACTGGGCTACGAGATTGCGCAGGCGCGGGTGGCCGCCGATGGCGGCTTCAATGATCGTCGACAGCAACGCCAGCACCCGTCCGGACTGGCTCGTGTCCAAGGTTAGGTCAACGCCGCGATGTCCTGCCAGCGGACCCATCGCTCGCTGGAAAGTGCAGCCGTCGTCCGTGCTCACGAGCACACCGCCATTGGTGAGAGACAGCACGATCAGCGTTCCGTCGTCGGTCATGACGATCGCTGGATCCACATCGCTGCCGTTGCCCTCGATCTGTTGCTCGCACATCCACGACCAGCTCGCTCCACCATCCCGGCTGAGCGCCAGGCCGTAGGTGAGACCCAAGAGCAGCTCGTCCCCTTGGGTGGGGTGGATGGCGAGCCCCGTGGCCCCCGGAAGGCGCCCGTTGGCATGTGCAGGTAGGTTGGCCGGGCACAGGAGGCAGGCCGCGAGCGGAGCGAGGGCGGCGCCGAGCAGCTTGCGTATCGCGACGCAGTGCCCGGCCCGCCCGGTGGGGTGGCTTGTTTTGATGTGGCTGGCTGCCCGCGGGTTCACTTGTACGGATAGTCGGGATCGGTCGGGTACGGCAGGCCGAGCGCCGCGATGATCTGCGGCTGGAGCATCAGCACCTGCACGGCCCGCGTGCCTGAGGCGAGCATGATACCGCGGGCGTCGTCGTAGTGGAACACACCCGAGTGCACGTGACCCCGGCCATCATTGTAGTAGGCCACCTCCTTGGGGTTGTCACCGTCGCGCAGGTCGAAGACGCGCAAGCCGGCGCCGCCCCACTCCATCATCACGAACGCCGCCTCGCCCTTGTTGTACAGGGAGTGCTCGCTAATGGAGGCGTTTGCTCGAGATCTCCGGGCGGCCTGGCAGTTCTCCGGCTTGTTGATGTCTAGGGTGAGGGGGAACGGCTCTCCGAACTTGTTGCCCGTCACCTCGACGATATATGCGTCCAGTGCGTTGCCCAGGTTCACGGGCCTCGGATAGTCGGCGCAGCTGTCGGCGGCGCCCAGACCCTCGTTGGCGCCTATGATGAACTCGCGCCCGTCCGGCGCTCTCCACCAGTTCATGCTGTGGCCGGGGAAATTGCGAACCGTGTCGAGGATCGTGATGTTGTTCGGGTCGGATATGTCGACCATGCGCGCGGTTGCTGGCTCCATTTGCGAGGAGGAGCCTTCCTGATTCGCGCCGTACCATACGGTGCCTTCGAAGTTGTCGTCGGATGAGTGGGAGTACTGCCGGCCCAGGTCCTCTTGGGAGGGACCTTCGCAAGAGTTGGGCACCTGTCCCGGAAAACCCGACTGCTTGTTCATTTCGCAGCTCCAGTTCTTGACGGTCCAGGTGTCTGGCTGCTCCAGGTCCTCGATGTGGGCGATCGTGAATCCCAGCCCCGAGTACACGCGCTTGGCGTCGTGGCTGATGGCGATCTCATGGGAGCTCAGCGCTGCGAAGTACAGTCCCAGCTGAGCGTTCTGGCTCGGCCACGCGATCTCGCCCTTCTTGACGAGGTCCTCGCAGTTACTGACATCGTATACCCCTCGTCCGGAAACGAGGATGGCACGCCCGTCGGCGGTCTGGGCGCGCATGCTCTCCGAGCCGCCGATGGCGGGCTCCTCGTCGGTCTCTACCGGGTTGAGAGGATCGGCGAGGCTGAAGGCTTTTATGTCGCTACCCGTATACGGAGCGCCGCCTGGGACCCGTACGAAGGCGCAGTGTCCAGAACCCTGCACATGCCCCCCAACAGGAAGCTCGCTGAGCAGCGTCAATCCGCAGTTGACGGTGCCGGGGTAGGAGTCGCCCTGCAGACCCGTTTCGGGCGAGTCGTCAGCGCCGCATGTGGCTTCGACGGGTTCCGCTACCGGTGCGGTGTCCGGTTCGTCATCGCCCTCGCTGTCTGGCCCTTCATTTGGCCCTGGCTCGGGTTCCGGGTCCGAGCCAGGAGCAGGCGCCCGCGGGCCCATGTCCATCTCGGGAATGGGTAGATCGGGACCGGGTCGGTCTACCCCATCTGGTCCCGGCACGGGCTCGCTGGACGCGGCCTGGCCGGAGCTCGTTGGAGCCGGGTCGTCGGTGCCTGGCGCGGTCGCGCCGCGTGCGTCTTGGTTGCCTTCGGTGGCAGCGCTGGAGCCTGCAGCGCCCGGGGAGCCATCGATGTCCGTGCTGGACGAATCACACGCGACAAGGGCGATCGAGACAAGGGTTATGAATAACATGGATGGGCGCATCGAGTGCCTCCTTGGATCCTGGACAAAGCCGACAAGGGGAACCATCGAAATGCCATGGGTGACGATCGCTGCAAAGCACGCGAATCAGCCATGCGCTATCTTCCTCCTGCCATCACTCTGCTGTGTGCATGCTCGAGGCTAGTGATTGCGTTGGAGCATGCCCGGCCTCGTGCCCGTCCACCGCCGAAAGGCGCGGTGAAACGCGCTTGCGGTGGAAAAGCCCATCTCGTGCGCCGCTTCCTTGATCGTTAGGCGGCGATCGAGCAGCAGCTGCTTGGCCACGTGCCCTGATGCCTCGTGTGAGAGCTCCGTGAACGTGCGGCCCTCTTCGGATAGCCGGCGGTGCAATGACCGCACGCTGATGCCAAGCTCCTTGGCTGCCTCTTGCATGCCGACCCGGTGCGGTGCGCGGCGCTCGACCAGAAGTTCTCGCACCCGCAAGCTGTAGGGTGCGTTGTTTCGCCATCGTGATAGGCGTCGCGCAGCGAGGCCTGACAGGGTCGAGCACAGTTCCTCGTCCCGCCACGGCGAGGGCGCATCGAGCAGCGAGCGCGACAGGATCAGTCCGGTGAACGGCTGCTCAAAGCACGCCATGCCATGGAAGACACGGCAGTACTCGGCGTGGTGCTCGGGCGCCGGGTGGCGGAAGCACACGCGCCGAATCCCGCTGACTGGGGTGGTGCCGTCGAAATGCTTGACCAACCGATACAAACCCACTGTCGCCCACTCGGCGATCATACGGCGCACCGCAAGTGGCAGGTCGTCGCGGTCACGGTGGTGGAGCTCGGCTTCCTCTCCCGTTTCGACGAGCTGCAGCGGAAGGTCCTCCGTGACGAGCTCCGAGAAGCGAAACAGCGAATCGAACGCATCGCGGAAGCTCGATGCGTGCGCGAGGAGATGGGAGATCACGTCGAACGTGCCCTCCCATGACCGCTGGCCGCAATGCAGCCCGAGCGCCGGGTCGTTGGAGAGCTCCATGGCCGACTCGGCGATCCGAATCACTTCAGCCTGCTTCATCCGCTGGTCGGGCGTCTCGAGCCAGGCGGGTTCGACACGCGCATTCCGCAGGAAGTCCTCCCTGGCGACGCCTGCACGCTCCACCGTGGCCACCAGCTGATTCAGGATCCTGCTGGAGATGGTGGACTGGTCGGTGTCCGCGGGCGAATCACTGGCCTGCGACATACCACCGAGGATACCAGGATCGGGGGGGACACTCTGGCCACCTTGGGGCCGGTCGCACGGACGTTTCCACCTCATATGCCATGTCACTTGACTGGCAGATTTATGAGCGCCGTGGCCTTTTTCTGCTCGGTGCGGGCGGCGTCGCGGCCTTTTCGTCCAAGACGCCGAGTGTGGGCACCTTCACTGTATGCCCGTGTATTCCGAATCACTGTCCGCACCGCGAGGCCGCCGAAGTTCCACTGATTCCCGCTTCGCAGCAATTTTGTAAGCACCAGGGGAGATTCGCAGCCGCTTTCGAGCGCTTGTGGCGGGCCATACCTTGGACCCGGTTGACATGGCGATGTGCCAACAGGAGGACCCTGTGAACACCCGACCACTCTTGAGCCTGGGCGCGCTGGCCTCGGCTCTGCTCGCTTCCTCGTGTAGTGGCGGAACGCTGGGAAGGGTGCCTGAAGGTGCACCCGAGCAGCGCTCTGTCCAAGTTCCCGAGGGGCTGGCGGCGCCCGGCATTACGACCCGAGCATCTGGCGCCATGTCCGTTGCCATGCCCGGAGCCGGCGCCGCGGGTTCCGGTGTCGTCCCGGAAGTTGTCGACCCCAACCCTGCCGTTCCGGAGTCCGCCGGGCTCACGAGGACCATCAACCTCCAGGGATCGCCCCGATACTACCGTGTGAGTCGACTGACGAACGGGCAGTGGACGAACAGCGTTCAGGCGCTTCTGGGGTTGCCGTCACCACCCTTGCTGGCGGAAAGCTTCCAGGAGGCGGTCTCAGGAACCACCGATTTTACGAACAACGAGTTGGTGCTCGACATCGACAGCCGGGGTTGGTCCGACTACCAGGCGGCCGCCGAGACCTTGGCGAGCCAGGTCGTTGGCGACCGGGCCCTGTTGGCCAAGCTCTATCCAGGGGTAGACGCCGCCGGCTTCATCGCCAGCGTGGGACGGCGCGTCTACCGTCGCCCACTCGCCCCGGCGGAGATCACCGGGTACCGAACGCTCTTCGAAGTGGGGTCGGCCATGTCCGGCAACGGGGGTGGCTTTGAAAAAGGCGCCTCGGTGGTGCTCGAGGCGATGCTTCAGTCTCCCCATTTTCTCTACCGTACCGAGCTCGGCCAGGCCGGGGCTCCGCTTTCTGGCTACGAGGTGGCGACCAAGCTTTCGTTCTGGCTGCGCAACACGACGCCGGACGACGCTCTGCTCGATGCTGCCGAACGCGGAGATCTCAACACCCAGGAGGGAATCGCCAGGATGGCAGCGCGGATGCTCGACGAGCCCGCCGCCAGCAACGTGATGCGCGAATTCCATGGACAGTTGCTTCATTTCGACCGCTTCTCGAATATGAGCAAGGTTGGGGTGGAGGGCTACGACCCCAACATTCACACAGAGCTGGAGGATGCGTCCTACCGGTTCTTCGACAGGATTTTCAGCGAGGGACTCGGCGTGGAGGACATCTTTCTCGCGACCACCGGTTTCGTTGGGCCCTACATGGCGCCCTACTACGGTCTCGAGCCGTCGGCTTCTGAGATGGGCGCCCGTGAGCTCGGGGAGGGTCGCCTGGGGTACTTCACGCAGCTGCCGTTCTTGATGCTGAATGCGCACAACGACGACCCGGATGCGATTCACCGTGGGGTAAGCATTAGCCTCGATGTGCTGTGCGCGCCCCTCGGTCCACCAGCAGCCGTGATTCCGCCACTGCCCACACCCAGGCCGGGTCAAACCAATCGCCAGCGCGTCGATGAGCACACCTCCCTGTGCGGCGGGGCATGTCACAATGACATGATCAACCCCCTGGGCTTCGCCTTCGAGAACTTCGATGGAATGGGCCAATATCGGGAGCAGGAGCGCAACGGAGACGAGCTTCTTCAAATCGATAGCAGCGGCTCGTTTGCGTTCATCGATGGGCGCCAGTCGTGGGACAATGCGGAGGCGCTGATGAGGGTGCTGGCGACAGACCCCCAGGCGCACCTGTGCTACGCGAAAAAGCTAGCGAGCTTTGGGTTGCAGCGCGACGTTGTGCGGGACGACCTGGGGCTCCTTGAGGCGCTTTCTACGGTCAGCAGGTCAACCGACGGTTCGCTCAAGGAGGTGATGCTCACCCTCGTCAAGCACGCTGCTTTCAGGATGCGTGCCGGAGATTTGCCATGAAGCCAAAGGTCCCCTCGTCAAACCGCACCGTCAGCCGTCGCTCCTTCCTGACAGGGGCCGGCGCTGTGGCCGTGGGGCTGCCCTTCCTTGAAGGCATGCCCAGCCGCTCTGCCTGGGCGCAGGATGCTGCGCCGGTATTCACCTTCTTCGTAGTGGCCCAGAACGGAGTAGTGGGGAAGAACTTCTTCCCATCGAGTCTGGGCCCCATCTCGGCCCAGAGCCTTGCGGGAGCAGGGGACGTCGCGACAGCTGTGCTTTCGCCCCATGCGGAGAACCTCCTATTCATCAAGGGCATCGACTACCCCAACCCCGGACCGAGGAGCTGCGGCCATGCGGAGGGCAATGTCCAGACCCTGACGGGTCTCGCGCCAGGGTCCGAGGGGAACAAGGCCCACTCCGCGGGACCCTCCGCAGATACCTTGATCAGCAGGGCGCTGGACGGGTCCGATCCGATCGCGCTCTACTCCGGAGCCAAGGGGTTCATCGCCGAGCGCATCTCGTTCAAGGCCGGGGGACCCGGACAGGTGCGCCCCGCCGACGTGAATCCCTATCTTCTATATTCGAAGGTGGTTGGTCTGGCCGGGGCCAGCTCCATGTCGGCGGGAATGTCGGCGGGAATGCCGGCGGGACCCGCGACGGCCGCGAGCCAGGTCGCACAGGAGATCGCGAACAAGCGGCGCAGCATCAATGACTTCGTGCGTGGTGAGCTCAAGACCCTTATGGGCAGACCCGCGCTCAGTACCGCCGATCGCCAACGCCTCGACCAGCACTTTTCGGCAATCCGCGACATCGAAGTGAAGATGGAGGAGATGGCCACGACCACAGGTGCCGTGTGCTCGGCCGAAGGGCTCCCCGTCGATCGCTACGAGGCATTCAGGAGTGGCTTTGCGTTCCGCAGTGCTCAGATGGAAGAGTACGTCAAACTGCACCTGCAGATCACGGCGGTTGCGTTCGGTTGCAACTACAACCGCGTCGCCACCCTGCAGTGGGGAGACGGCACCGATGGTACCAAGTATCAAGTGCCTTCCAATCGGGGCCTTGGCTGGACCTTCCATCAGTTGAGCCATCGGATCCAGTCGGACTCCGCGAGCGGCAACAATCCGACGGCCGAGGCCGCCCACCACGAGATCGACCGGCTGCGTATGGAGACCTTGCTGGTCGGGCTCGATGCTTTCAAGGCCCATGGCCTTGAGCAAAACACCCAACTCGTTTGGACGAACACGATCGCCGACGGTCCGTCTCACTCGACACGAGGCGTTCCCATGATCGTCTGGGGGAGCGGGGGCGATTTTCTCAAGCAAGGTGTGTTCCTCGATGCGCGCGGCGCCAAGAACGCACGCATTCTAAATACGTTGATGGCCGCCGCGACGCAGGACGCGGGTGCCACCCCCCCCGCGATCGGTGCCGGAACCTACGACGACATGAAGGCGTAGCTAGCTAGCTAGTCTGCTGTGAAGGCAACGGTCACGATCGAGCCGGCCGGAAGCTCGACGATCGCATCCTCCGCTAGCGCGCCCTTGTGGGCACCATGCTCATTACTGGCGAAGACGGTTCGCGTGATTTCCGAGCGCGCGAGTCGTTGGGGCAGCGCGTCGTCGAGCAGCAGCTCGATCTGCATGGCTTCCGTCTCAGGGTTTACGAGCACGACCGTAAGGGCGCGCTCATCCGGGGAGAGCCATGCCGAGGCAAGCACATCGGTCCCGGTGCTGGCCGCGTCGACGCGGACCCAGCCCGGATCGGTGTGCTTGGCGTAGTGTTGCAGCGCGTAGTAGGGCCCCTGGGGTGCAAAGCCTTCGCCCGTCAAGTGTACCAGCGAGACTGGAGCACCGCCGCGGGTCGTGGCGATCAGATCGTTCTGCAGGTAGGCGGACGCCCCCCCGGCGGTGACCGCGTGGTGCGCCAGGATCGCTGTCTCCAGGCCCGATGCCCGCATCTCGGTCTGGAATATCGGCCTGTCGGTTGTGGTCGCCAATGCCTGTGCCGAAGACAGCGCCGCGATGTCAACCGCGGCAGCGTCCATGTCGTACAGGTGTACAGCGATTGCGTCGAAGGAAGCCCCGCCCAAGGCCGTCACATAGTCGCCGACCGACCTCAGCCCGCTCGCTTCCGGGGCGACGAAGCGCGGTGGTGTCTGAAGGTCCGCAACCGCCGCGCGCACCGCCGTGAGCGCTTCCCGGTAGCCTGGATAGGCGACCTCCACCGTTCGGTCATCGATCGTGACCGTCGCGGTGCCCTCGGCCGGCAGAAATCGGCACCCGTCCAATGGATTGTCCGCGGGCGGAACCCAATTGGGGTTGTTCTGGATGCTGACGTAGGCCGGGGTGACTCCCGCGTTTGCATACGCATCCAGCGCTTGTCGCCAGTATCGGGCGAAGGCGGTGTAGTCGAAGCGCGCATCGGGCGAAGAGGCGAGCGTGCAGGTCTCCAGCTCCCCGGCGCACCTCCGTCTGCCGTTGGCCTTGAGCGCCGCTGGCGGACTCGGCGAGGTCATGAAGAGCAGGGGGGGGCGCCCGATTCGTTCGGACGCCGCTGCAACGATCTGTCCGGTTCGCCGGATACGCTCCGCCGCGCCTGGTTCGTAGCGATTGCCCAGACGAAACGCGTCCAGACCCGAGTCCTTGAACAGGAGATCGTAGAGCGCCTCTCGGTCGGGGTGCGCGACGATCGCACCTTCCGTATACACAATGGCCGCACCGAATCCGGCGAGTGTTTGGTGGCGCACGGAGGCGTCGACAAGCACGTTTGGCGTCGAGCTTTGCGCCCCTTGGGCGGCCTCTACCGATGCCGCGAGGGGCGTTTCGGCCGGGCTCCCCAGTGGCGCACAGACACCGGCGATACAGTCCGTTCCCAGGGGGCATCCGGCTGTGCAACGGGGCAGGCACATGCCCGCCGGCGGCGCGATCCCCGCGCACACGGCGACAGCACCTTCGTCGTCGGCCTGAATGCAGGAGGCGCCGTCAAAGTCGCCGCATTCGGCGCTGTCCTGGCAGAGATCGCTGCAGACACCGCATAGGCATCGCAGTCCGTTGCAGTCATTCGCGGAGCGGCATGCCAGCAGCCAGTTCGTTTGGCTACCGATTTGCGGACCGCTTGGGGCGGTTGGGGCTCCACACGCTGCAAGGGCAAACACCAGCGGCGAGGCTAGGCCTATTGTCAGTGCCCGGGCCATCATGGCTCCTCTTCCTCCACCACATACTGACCGCAATAGAAGTGGACTTGATAGGTTTCCGTACTCGCGTGGGGTACGTGGTCACGGTTGTAAGCTTCCACGTCTTCCCAGAGGGGAAGCAGGTTCGCGCGCGTCGACCGCAGCAGCGCTCGGATCTCCTGCTCACGCGGATGCCCTGGCCAAAGATCGAACGTCAGGGTTGTGCCGCCGACCTCGTCGGAAGCGGTCGATGTGCGCGCTGGCATTGAGAGCTTGGCAGCCAGGGCGTTTACGGTGGCTTGGTAGTGATCGATCACGGAGGCTTCCCAACCGGCCGCCTCGTCGAGGGGAATCAGCACCTGCTCGGCCGTGAACACCGCCTCGCCATCGGTGATTTCACGGCGGATCCGGGCACGGTCCTCGAGTGCATGCAAGGCGGTCTCGAGGGCCTGCCGCGACAACGGTACCAATTGGCTGAGTTGTTCGAGGCTGAGCGGTCCTTCCCGGTAGACCAGCACCCACACGAGCGCAGCGTCGGCCTCTTCTGAGCGATTGTCCACGAGCGCACCCGCATCGCGGATTTCCTCGGGGGTGGCGACCCGGTAGCGTGTATCGTCGCCGCGGCCGCTTCTCACGACCAGGCCGCTCTCCACGAGATCGCTGAGAATTCCTCTGATCGAGACCTCTTCGTCGTGCATGAAGCGGGCGAGCACTTGCGTGCGCGTTGCTGGCCCGTGCTCTGTCAGAAAGCGTTGGACTGCGGTCCACAGGGTCACGCCGCGTGTTGTCGCGGACTCACCTAGCCGTCGGACCTTTTGGCGATAGGAGCGAAGCGCCATGCCGAACATATCCGCGATGACCTTGTTGCTGACGCCCTGGTTGCCGAGTTCGGCCACCAGGCCGGCGAACACCTCGTTGGCCACGTGGCCGAGTGGTGAGCGAACACCTTCGACGGTCGCGATCCGGGCGATGAGCACCGTTGTCTGCCGAACGATCGCGTCGATGAGGATCTGCGGGTTCATACTTCTTGCTCGCCGACTCGGCGCCGGGCGGGCGGCGCGGGATCGAAGGCGATGACCCCAACAGCATGGGTCTATGTGCATGCGGCTGCGGCCCCAGGACCCTACCCGTTCCATGCCGCGAAGACCACAACCCCTCCGGCGATCCGGCTCCTCGAGCGTGTGCGGTATGTACCCCTGGCCGATCCGCTCGCGAGGTCGTGAGATATCCGGACCAGCTTGACCCGAACGGGTTGCCGCGCACCCCTAACTCGGATGTCTCACGAACCCCGCGAACGGATCGCGTAGGGACTCCGCTTTACAGGGGTTTCGGCGGCCTCTCCTACTGGTCCACCGAAGCCACCGCGCTCCGGCTGCCGCAACGGCAGCCGGAGCGTTTCCTATGTTCGTTCCCCTTGGCGGACTACAGGTCGAACGTGAGCACGCCTTGCTTGCCCATCGCACAGTAGGCCCGGTTGCGATTCACCTGGAGGGAGCGGCAGCTCCAGCCGGGCATGTCGTGCGTCGCCAGGTCCATGGCTGTGGGGTCCGAGGTGTCCAGAATGTGCAGCTGGTTGGAGTCCTCAACGAACGCTCGAGGACCACGCGCGCTGAGCGTCGCCCAGAATCCGTACCCCTGGCGGGCGGGTAGGCCGACCGAACCAAGGGTGCGCAGGGCGCGATCGGTGCCGACGCCGAAGGCTTCGAGCTGCGGATGCTGGGTCACCGCGTCTCGACCCACCTCGATGCGCTCCACTGTCGTGACGAACACACGTTCTCCGCTGACGGCGACGCGCGACGAGATGCGCTCATCGTCCAGGTTGAGCCGGCTCACCCGTACGGCCGTGTCGTCGGACCGAAGTTGTAGCGTGTTGAGGTAGCGGTCGTAGATGCGGCACTCCGCCTGCCCATTCTCGTTGAGAGCTTCCCAGTCGACCTGCACGCGCGAGCCGCGCCAGCGGCAATCCTGATAATCCGTCACCTCGACCGTTCGAAGCACGTCCTCGAGCGTGACGATCAAGGCATGCTCGGCATCAAAGTGAACTGCCTTGCCCGGGATATTCACGGACGCAAGCATGTGGGGGTTGTCCGGGTCGCTGACGTCGAGGCGCTCCATGAAGTAGCGCACACGACCCGTGCCGTCATCGAGCGGCTCCTCGCGCTGGCTTACCAGCAGGTCCCCCGAGGCGATGGCGTTCGGCGTGTTGTCGTAGCCGTACCAGAACCCCCACCCCATATCCATGCCGCAGCCGATCACGCCGCTTCCCCATCCCCTACTGGCTACCTCGGTAGGCATCTCGAAGCGCTCGACGAAGGCGGGGGCCGTCGGGGACTGGAGGCTGTAGATATCGTAGTAGAACCTCGGTCTGGTGCTGTCGTCGTCATCCCAGCGCGCGTGGCGGTCCTTACCCCGGCCAACCAATAGCGCGCTTCGTGTCAGTACCATGGAGCCGAGCCATTCGGTGTCCTCAGCGCCGTCCATTTCGATCGTGTTCACGATCTCGGGGTCGTCGCCCGTCAAGTCGACCACGTAGATGGTCATCTCGGATTGCTGGGTCCACAGACCGCTATCGTCGCGCCAGCGGTCGACCCGGCGAGCCAGGTAGGCGGTCTCGCCCTGGTGAACGAGCACCTGCTCGGTGAAGTGGGCGCGCTGGTTGCATTCTGCCGGCTCGTCTGCAAGCAGCTCGCTGAGGTCAAGCTCTCCACTCGGTTGCGCGGAGTTGACGGCGCTGCGCGAGGTGAAGTCGATCAATGTGCGGTCCGTCCACCAGTCGTTTCCGAAGCGCATCACGCGGTCGCCCAATAGGTGCACGGAGGTCACGTTGCGTGCCACCTCCAGCCGATCGAGTGCTTTGGGGGCATCCCGATCCGCGATGTCAAAGGACTGGACCGCGTCATCGGAAATGCCGTACAGGGCGCCGCCGTGCATCAGCGATCTGCGTGCCCGACCCAGCTGCGGCGCGCTCCCCCGTAGGGTCAGGTCGTCGCCCTCGATGTCGATGATTTGGATGCCGCTTTGCTGGGCGTATCGGCACGTCTCCTCATCGTACTCGCCGCCCGAGTACGGCACCAGAATGAGGCCCTCGTCGAGCATCAGGTTGAAGGCCTTGTGGATGCGGTCCTGGTCTTCTGCCGCCCTGGCCCACTGGGCACCAAAATTCACGCGGTCCAACATGGTCGGGTTGGTCATGTCGGACACGTCGAAGATCGAGACGTGCATGCCGCCGTCGTCATTGGCCCGGTCAAACCCGAGGCCGTACACCCGATCCCCGCGGGGCTCCATATGATAGACAAACCCGGGGATCTCGAGCTCGCCGGTTTGTTTCGGTGCAGCCGGGTCACTCATGTCGAGGGTGAAGAGCGGATCGGTTTGCTCGAACGTGATTGCGTATGCGCGCTCGCCATCGAAGCGCACCGATTGTAGGTCTTCGGGGCGCGGAAGCCGCATGGTCAGCTGCGCGAGCGCAGACAGCTCGGCGGTGCTTTCGATTCGGAAGGTCTCCACGATGGGTGGTGTGTCGCTGCGCCACCCACCATCCTGGCTGATCACGCGCAACACGCCGTTGTACTCGTTCATCTGCCAGCGACTGTCGATTCGGCCCGCCACCTCCACCTCGGTGCCGAGACCCAGGGATCCGGCGGGGTCGGCAATGTCGACGACTTGAATGGTGCTGCCGCCTGTCTCGCCCCAGGTGGGCCCAGCGACGTACATCCGTGCCTGGTTGACGTGAATGCTGCGAGCCCCGCTGCTGTTTTCGTCGCCTTCGAAACTCAATTCATCGACCTTGCTGAACTCGCTCGGGTCGCTGATGTCAAAGGACGCCACGCGTGTCACTGGTCGGTTTTCCTCGCAGCCCCAGCACCAACCGTTCTCGTAGGTGACCAGGTACAACATCTCGCCCACGAGGCGCGAGTCCGACACATCTCCCGGAAGCTCGGAGTCCGCCAGCAGCTTGATGTCCGCGGGGTCGCTGACGTCGAGCGCCTGCAGCCGGGCGCTCGAACGCCACTGGGTGGCCCCAGCTCTCTCGTCGTGCACGTAGCTCCAATAGCCGTTGAACATGACGTACGCACGGTTGTCTCGGAGGTACATCTCGAATGGCCGTGCACCGGTTCGATACTGACCGGCCACTGCGAGGTCCTGGGGGTCGCTCATGTCGACGATCGTCATCCCCGAGTAGACGGATAGGGCAAATAGCAGATCACCCTGGACCTGGATAATGTCGGCCTCTGCGATCGCCCGCTCCGCGCTGCGCGCCGCCGGCGCCGCGGCCTTCCCCGCTGAGGCTTCGCTGTCGGCCGCCAGCGCGTCAGGACTGTCTGCGGTGGTCTCGTAGGCCACGTGTGACACGAATGAGGATTCACCGTCCCCATCGACTTTGGGCAAGTCGTCCACGCTCGGCAGCGGCTCTGGCGAGCCGCCCTCGTCGGACTTCCCGTCCTTGTCGGACGGTTGTGACCCTGCTGCTGGGTCCTGGACGCAGCCGGCCAGCACCAAGACACACATACACATCAAGGCCGGGGCGCCGAGCCCAAACCTCGCTCTTGCCTTACGATCGAAAAAGCCCATGCCAGGCTGATGAGCAAGATGCAGGCCAGGTGGACCAAGGTCCGAATCACAGGCGGTTTCGGCCGCGCTAGCTACACCGACTGGGACACCGACGGTCGCCTTTGGCACAGACTGGCGCATCCACGTCCTGCGCGTCTACTGAGCTGCACATCGCGTGTGCGAAACAGGTGGTTCCGGTGGGGCGCCCGCAGGGTCATGCAAAGGGGTGCTGGGCAAAGAACCGGCTGCGAGCTCTACGCGCGAAGGTGGAGTAGGGCCAAGGTTCCCTTCGTTGGTGGTGCAGGGCGCGTTTGCGCTTTCTCGCTTTGGAGCGGGCGCGTACCTCTTCACGTGCTGGCAACCCCTCCCGACGTTGCAGCCACCCGTCCGCTCTTTTGCGCCGGGGTAACCACAGGTGAGTTTTGTCTGGTGAACGCCGCACGTGTACGACATTGACAGGGATCCGTGGAGGGGTGACGATCCAATAAGCAGCGCGAATGAGTAGTTTGCGGCATCGCAGTTCCTCTTCGGCCGCACCTCTGGGGGAGACACTCGGGCGCGTCGCAGGTCGCTACACGCTCGAGCGACTCCTCGGCAAGGGCGGTACGGCGGCGGTGTATGTTGCCGTGGACGCCTTCGATGGCCGGCGCGTCGCGCTGAAGCGTCTGTCGGCGGGTGCCAGTGGCACGGCGCGGACGCTGTTCGAGCGGGAGTATCAGGTTCTGGTGAGCTTGCGCCACCGAGCGATCGTCGAGGCCTATGACTACGGATGCGACGATCATGGCCCGTACTACTCCATGGAGCTGATCGAGGGCACCGAGCTACGCAAACAGGCACCCGTACCATGGCGATTGGCGTGCACCCATCTGCGCGACATCGCCTCCATCCTGGGCCTGCTCCATGCCCGCGAGCTGCTTCACCGGGACCTGGCGCCGCGCAACCTCTTATGCACCCCGCAAGGGGGCCTCAAGTTGATCGATTTTGGTGCGGTCGCACCCTTCGGCCCTAGCAGGGACGTGGCCGGCACGCCCCCGTTCGTGCCGCCCGAGGGGCTTGGAACGGGTGCCCTCGACCAGCGCTATGATCTCTTTTCGCTTGGTGCCCTCGGCTACTGGCTGATTACGGGAAAGCACGCATTCCCGGCGCGCAAGCTCGAGCATCTGCCCCGGATGTGGGAGCGGCCACCTCCCGTTGCATCCCAACTGGTCGCCAGGCACGGCAACCAGGACGCGGATCCCGTGCCCCCTGAGCTCGACCAGTTGCTCGAGGCTCTATTGCACCGAGACCGTGCCGAGCGACCCGCCAATACCGCCGAGCTGATGGATCGACTGTACTCGATCGTGGATCTCGCTCCAGAGGCGCAACGTGAGGCAACGGAGGGTTACCTCAACAGCAAGGCGTTTGTTGGGCGTCAGCGAGAACGCGCGCGGGTCCGAATGGCACTACAGGCGACGCGCACCGGAAGTGGCAAGGCGTTGCTGGTCGAGAGCAGTTCGGGCTTCGGTCGCACAAGGTTTCTGGCCGAGGCGTGCACGCTTGCCCGACTCGACGGGGTACTGGCGCTCTCGGTCGAAGCCACCCGGCGCGAGCGTCCCTACGCGGCCGTGGCTGCGGTTGCGCAACGTGCATTCGCCTCTCTGCCCGAACAAGCGCGCGGCTCGCTGTTGGCACGTGCGCCAGACGTCAGCCATCTGTGGTCGCCCCTGGCTTGCCCGCAGGTACCGCTCTCGGACGCGGCTCCCACGAGCTTCGTTCGCTTCGAGCCGGTGCGCTTGCAGGCGATTCTCGAAGACCTGCTGTTTAGCCTGGCGGCGACTCAGCCCGTGTTGCTAGCTATCGACGACTTTCACCTTCGTGACGAGCCCTCTCAGGCTGCTCTCATGACGTTGGCGCGGACTGCTGGCAAGCACCCCCTATTGCTGGTCGCTGCGGCTGCCAGCGGAGGTCGGGAGGAGCCTTCGGCAGCGCTCGTCGGCCTTCGAGCCGCTGCAACGCGGGTGCACCTGCCGCCTCTTGCCGCCGACGAAGTCCGCGACTTGTTGCGCTCAGTCTTTGGAAGCCCTCCCTATCTCGAGCGCCTCGCTACACGACTCTTCCGAACCTGTGAGGGACATCCGGGTCATTGCCTGGAGCTAGCCCGTCACTTGGTCAAAAGCGGGTTGGTCCAGTACGAGGACGGCAGCTGGGTCCTTCCGGCAGAGCTGTCGCCCAATGATTTGCCGCCCGATCGGGCCGCAGGACATCGCGTCTGGATCGAGCGCTTGTCATCCGAGGCTCGCGCGTTCGCTCGCTTACTCAGCGTTCCCCATCGGGGCGACTTCACGCGTGGGGCGTGTGCAGCCCTAGCTCAGGGCTTGGATGTGGACCTCGAAGCGGTGCTCTCGGAGTTAGTGCACGAAGGTGTGCTCATCCAGTCCCCGGCAGGCTTCCGAGTTGTTCACCCGGACTTGCAGGAGAGATTGCTCGCTGAGCTCCCGCCCAGCGACCGGCGTCAGGCGCACAACGCGATAGCCGGGGCTCTACTCGCAGAAGGCCCGGAGGCCCCCCATGAGTTCCTGTGCGTCGCGCTGCATCTCCTGCACACAGGGAACACCAGGACGGCCCTTCCGCTCATCAACAAGGCGGCTGCAGCGCTCGCGCGTTCGGACGCAATTGATGCACCGCACCTGCGCGTGGCGTCGTTCGCTCTTTGCGAGATCGACGCACTGTTGTCGGCGCAGGGTGCAGATGAGCACGCCCGCAGTGAACCCCTGTCGATGCTGGCGCTGGCGGGTTACTTCGTCGACAACCGCTATGCGGTTCGCTACGGGGAGCAGGCGGTCACCGTGCTTGAGCAACGTCTCAAGCTCTCGATCGCACGGCGCCTTGCCCCCGTATTGGGCCGCAAACTCTCGCTCTACACTGCGCTTGGAGTCGCTGGCGTGGCGATGCTCATCCGTGGAAGGCGGGGACCGCGGCTTGTTCCATCGATTCGAAGGCTCGTACAAGTGTGCTCCGCGCTTTCCGGAACCAGCGCTTGCTGTATTGATCCGCTTCGCATTGCGGAGCTCGCCCGGACTATCGAGCCGTTTACTGCGCTGGGAGAGAAGCACGCTGCTGGCGTGGCGCACCGCTTTATCCACGCGATCTTGAGTACGGTGGAGGACTTCCCGACGCCGGCCAACGAAAAGCTCCGCTCGCTTATTGCTCTGCTGGAGAGCGACACCCCGATTCAGGAGCTCGAGCCAACTGTGCGCGAACAGCTGTTGGCCGGTGCCCTGTTCGCGCTCGGGGCCAACGAGAGTCTGCGCGAGGGCGACGAGGTGCTCAAGATCGCAGACCGTCTGGACAGTTTCGGACAACTGTATGCGATGAGCGCCGATCATTTGCGAGGCGCCTACCATGCGCAGCGCGGGGACTTGCAGCGATTCGAATGCTATCGCCAGCGGGTCGAACTGCACGCGGTGCAGCTTGGCACCACCTGGCAAGTGGAGACGTGGGCCGCCGAGAGCGCCATTCCCCGGGCTCAGCGCCTCTTCGATGCCATGCTGCTCAAGCGTGCGCTGAGGGAGCTCACGCGTCTGAGCCAAGACGTTCCGAGCCTTGCTCGCGCCGCCAAGCACGCCCGAGGCAACTACCTTGTGATGCGCGAGAAATACGCAGAGGCGATCCCTTTCCTCGAAGATGACGAACCACCGGGGCAGTACATCGGTTGGTCCGGGTATCACGGTGCCCTGGCGCGCGCGTACAACGAACTCGGGCAGCACGGGCGCGCCCGCGAGATCTGCCGGCGAGTGATGTCTCATCTGGCCCCGGGCGATCTCGACTATGTCACGCAGAATGGCTTCGTTCAGATCGAGCTCGGGGTTGCCGAAGCGGGCCTCGGAAACACCGGGGCTGCGCACGCTCACCTGGACGCTCTCTTCGCGCGCTTCGAGCCGTTCGAAAACCCGCTCACCATGGTTGGTTTGTACGAAGGCCGCATACGTGCCTGCCTCCGGGGAGATGATCTAGCCCGGGCACGCACTGAACACGTGCAGCTATCGAAATACTGCCGAAAGCTCGCTATCCCAAGCCTGATCCAGCTCGCCGGCAAGTTTGACAAGCTGCTGGCGCGTACCGAACGCCATCAGGACGGCGCACCTGCCGAAGCCGTCGACCCGGGTTGGGACAGTACCGCGATGATGACGCGCGCCCGGATGGCCCACGCTGCCACGAGCGACTCGGCGATCCTTGAACGGGCCCTGCACGGACTGCAGGTGGCTCTCGAGCACACTACCGCAGACGCAGGTTTCATCGCACTTCCGACGGAGGCAGGGGGGAACGTAGTACACCTTGGTGGAGAGCCTCCCGGCTCCGAGCTGGTGGCCTGGGCAAGGGAGCGCATGGCGACTGCCATCCAGAATGGGGACGCGGACACGGTTGCAACCGAACCGGGCAGCACGCGACCCGACTCCAACTACAAGCTGATTGGGCGGATGCACTACTGCATCATCGTTCTCGAGCGACACAAGCCCAGCGCAGACCTTGTTGCGGGTTCCCTTGTGCTTGCGTTCGACGGTCGGGTGCCCTGCTTGCCGCCGCCCGACGTTGTCAGGTCGATCACCGAGAGCCTGATCTCCCGCGGCGAGTAGCTTCACCAGGAGCACTGGGGGCCTCCATCGGCTTCGCCGGGACCATCAAGCGGAGCTGCCCGGGGGAAACGCCACGTAACGGAGCACCACGCAAGCGCAGCGTTGTGCCTGGGGGGTCTGGCAGCCGTTAGGAGTGTAGGGCATCCCTGGTTACGAGCCTTGCGTGCCCACAGGTGACCCCTCGTTCACTTGCGGCACGGCTTCACCTACAACAGGGGTGACGGCCTATGGGGGGAAGACCCCAAGGGCTGGTCGATTCTAACCGGGTGCAAGGTTGCTGGATGCTACCTTGCTTGGCGGGGGAGCTGTCGCGTGCTGCGCGGCAGACGGTCGCGATGCAACACGGTCGCGACAGCTGTCGGTGCCAAGAGCCGGGGGGCCAGGTGTCCGACGTCGCTGGGGGGAGCTTCGTTCGCCTCTCTCGTACTGGGATCAACCGGGTCGCGCATCAGTGCGCGGCAGCGATGACTGAACCTGACAACACAGTCGATCTGAGAAAGGGGACGAGGAACCGTGAAACAGCATATGTGCCAAAGACAACGTCGCAAGAGGCTTCGAACAAGAAGTGCGAGGGTGTCCTATGCCGGCCTCGCACTCGCGGCGGCCATGGTGGCCGTGCCAGAGGCACAGGCTTTCGACCCTGACACGAAGTACATCGGTCAGGTGGCGGGCCTGCAGCCTGGGTCCCAGGTCCCGGTTTCGCCTTTTATCGCCGGAACAGACCTCGGCTTTACGACCAAGTACGGGGAAGACATGGATGGTAATCCGGCCTATCAGATCCTCGTATTCGGCGACACGTTCTACGGGATCGGCAATGGCGATGTGAATCACGGCAACGACGACGCCACGGCGTACTTCAGCTTCGCAAACACGGATGCGAGCACGCCCGTCCCTGCTCCCATTCCAGCCGGTTGGATCCAGGTCGGGCCGGACCTGGACACGGGCGGGGAAAGCCTGGAGATGGGAGGGGCTCGCACGCCGGTAGGCGTGGCCCAGTTCGGCGACTGGGAACCTTGGTGGGGCCTATTCCTCCGGGGCGGCGAGTACGCAACTTGCACCAGCGACGCCGATTGCGAGGGACTCGTTTGCGACAAGACCATGGGACTCGTGGACAACATCCCTTTGATGCTGCTCTGGCCGTTGCTCTACCCGGAGACACCCTTCCCGGAAGCGAGTGCAAAGGTGGCGTGCTGGGAGCAGGCGAGCAGTCTTCCGATTTGTCACGACGTGGACTTTGATCCGGACAAGGGCCTGTGCCGTGATCTGAACTCACCCATGGCTACCTACGAAAACGACCTCATGTTCATGGACAATGAGGTCGACAACGCCATGCGGAGCGAGCGCGGCAAGGTGCTCAGTACTGCGTCGGTTATGCAGCTGGGTCGAGCCCAGACGGGTGCCGTCTATCCCACCACCCCATGGGTCACGAACAAATTCTTGAACGCCACGATGCGGACCACACGCGGCTTCAGTGATTACCGGTCGGCCGACGATGCGTCGGATGGCGGCGAGATGCTCTGGATCTGGGGCCGGCCTTCGTTCTGGCAGAAGAAGGACCCCACTGCGGGTATCCCGAACGATGTACAAAACGCGGGCAACGACCTGTACTTGGCGGCCACGCTCAAGTTTGCGCTCGATGACATGGTGGACAATGACCTGGGTCAGGTTCCGCTCTGGTACTACGCGGGCAACGGCACGTTCACGATCAATCAGACCGACGCTGTCCCGGTGGACATGGACGTGCCCTGGGAAGATGGCGTCAGTGGGCACACGAGTGTGACCTTCGTGGAGGGCCTCAACAAGTGGGTGATGCTCTATGGAGGGGGCACCCCAGCCCTGTGGGATGTGGGCTTTGGGGGGGAACTCGCGGCGGCACTGACGGCAAATGACCCAAGGCGCAACGTCGAAGGCCGCATCAAGATGCGCATTGCGGATCACCCGTGGGGCCCCTGGTCTGCGCCGGAGGACGTGCTCGACCGGGACGATGAAGAGATCTGTGGCTACGTTTGGAGCCCCGAGGGCAATGCATGCAACGAGGACGCTGACCTGGCTCCGTGGGGGATTACCGCCGTTGTCGGTCAGCCCTCCGAGGGGGTCTTCTATGGGACAGGGATCGTCGAGGACTGGACTGAGTGGGATGGCAACAAGGCAACCATCGGGTGGTTCGTCTCGACGTTCAACCCGTACAAGGTCCAGCAAATGCGCACAGAAATCACCAACTTCTGAGGTGGTGGCCCCGCGGAAGCCGGCACCGGCAGCAAGACAGCTGAGGGGCAGGTAGGCGCCGGCCGGCAACCGCAGCACAGATCGCGACCCGAAGGGAGGCGCTGCCATCCTTCGGGTCGCGTCCTCGCACCGCGCGTGTTCCCGTAGCTGGAAGAACGTGACGGTGTGTGTGGCAGGAGGGGGCGGCGGCCCTTGGGCCAAAGCCCCCCTCCCTGTGACAGGTAGCTACTCGTCCTCGGGCGTAGGTGCGAGACCGTACACAGGGGTCGTGGACGGCTCCTCCTCGTCCGACTGATCCGGGACACCGGCGTCCACCCCAGAAGGGGGCTCCGGCTGCACGGCGAGTCCATACACCGGCATCGCGGCGCCGGGCCCCCCCATCTGGCCGCCGCTTCCGGCCAGCGGTTCGGTTCCCATGCCTTCCTCAGCGGGTGGGGGCGAGTCCTCGGGCTCGACCGGCAGGCCGTACACGGGCTGCGATGCCATAGGGGGCTCCTCGGTCTTCTGCTCCTCCCCATCGCAGCCGGCGGCGCCGACCCAGGCACCGGCGGAGAGCATCAGGTAGGCTGCCCGGCTCGCTCGCCGTGGTCGGCCCACTCGTCGGCGCAACAGCACGCCTTCGGTCGCTTCGCCGCAAAAGGGGCACGTTTCCTCATCGATTCGAATATGACGTTTGCAACAACTGCACACTCCTAGTTTCATCGTGAATTGCCCCCTTGTGCGTGGTTACCAGCGGTGGATGCTGACTCTTGAAGGTCCTCTTCGACCAACGTGAACTGCCCAAAATCGAATGGTGTACCCGGGGCTTGTGCACGCCACGCGAGCCGCTCCCGCTTGCCGGCGCGCTGCATCTCGAGTGCGCGATGGTGGCAATAGGGGTTGTTGCCAGGTTTACCCAGCAGTACGTGACTGCTCCAGGTGCATCCGGCCAGACAGGCCTCGGCGTAGTAGCAGCGACGGCAGTACCCCCACAGGTCTTCGACCGTGCGGTCGCGGGTGTAGCGTAAGGGTTGTCCCCGCTCCCAGATTTCCCGCAGGGGTGCGTCCCGCAGATTGCCTCCGACCCACTCGGACGAGGGCAGGCTTGGGCATCCCTTCACATCGCCATTGGCCTCCAGCCCGATGGTGGTACGCCCCGCTCCGCAACTCGACGAGCAGCCTTGGCCCAGGTGGCCGCGCAGGATGTGCTCATAGGGCCCGAAGTAGCCCAGGTTGTTGCTAGGCTGCACCAGGACACCCAGGGCTTTGGCGTGTTGGCTGAGCTCGGCGAGCATCGGAAACAGGTTCAACATGTCGTACGGCTGCAGCAAGACGTCCGGTTCGTCCGCTGCCCGGCCCATTGGGACGGTCACGATGAGCATCCAGTCCCGGACGCGGCGCGTCGCGAGCAGCTCGAGCAATGCCGGCAGCTCGGGCATGGTCAGGCGATTGATCTGGCTATTGCAGAGCACGCGCAGGCCGGCTGCCCGTAGGTTGTCCATCGCGTCGAGCGCTGCGGCGTGGCTGCCGGAAACACCGCGTAGCCGGTCGTGGGTAGGGGCGAGGCCATCGAGTGAAACGCTGACCGCACGCACTCCGGCCTCGAAAGCCTGGCGGGCACGCTCAGGGGTCATGCCTCGACCCCCCGTCGTGATCGTGGCCTTCATGCCTGCGGCCGCGATCGCATTTGCCACTTCGACCCACCCCTCATGGAGGTAGGCTTCCCCGCCGATCAGCGTGACCTCGCGCACGCCCAACTCGGCCAGCTGACGCACCGTGTCTAGCGCTTCGGACGTGGTCAGTTCATCTGGCCGTGCCTTGCCCGCCCGCGACCCGCAGTGTCGACAGGCGAGGTCGCAGCGCAGGGTGAGCTCCCAAACAGCGTAGATGGGGCGGTAGGCCGCATCCTTGGTGCGCGCGGGCAACAGCGGCAGGTGCCTTCGTGCCGGAAGGAGGCGCACTCTACGGCGGGGTCGCGGCGCCTCGACGAGCTTGTCCCGTTGGTGCTGGTTCAGGGGGTCGGCGGTCCGGATGGAATGTGTCTTGGTCATGCGTCCTCGAGCGACTCAACATCGGAATAAGCAACCGGCGTGCCACCCGTCTTGCCATGGGTGACCACGGATCGGAGTTTGCGTGTTCCCTTAGGTTTTGATGAGGGATCACGCGGAAACTCGGGAAAGTTGCTTGGCGGTTTCTGAAGGGGATGGGTGGAGGTCTGGCCCGGATGATTCATGAACTCTGCGTCGGATCGCGCAGGGATTCGGCTTCACAC
>JAPPOR010001018.1 GCA_028817905.1 Myxococcales bacterium | reverse complement strand
AATGGGCTTACGATGAAGCCCCAGAGCCGTCTTGTCGAACATCACGGCAAGCCCCTGCCGAAGCCGTTTCCGCAGGGGGACGAGGCGCTTCTCGGCGTGACGTAGATGAAGTCGAAGCACATCTCATCGGTCGTCCCAAGCCCACCGGTCACGGTGCGGTCCTTGTCGTTGCGGTAACCGCATCGGATCGTCATCGTATCGCCCGTGCGAATCTCCATGGGCATGGAGTAGAAGAACTGCAAATCGAAGGACCAACCCTCAAGCTCGATCAGGGTCTCCGTTTGGCCGGAATCCGCCCGGGTGACGGTGTGCAGGAAGGTGTCGCCGATCTCGTGCATGTGGGGCATGCCGGCAACGATCGTGAAGTCATTGGCCGCCACGCACTCGGCCTCGGCGGTGGCCGTGCCCATGGGTGGAACCTGGATGGCGAACGTCGCCGGGTCGAGCATCGCGTACTCCCTGCCTTCCGGCGGGGCGACCCACAGCTGCACGCCACTCGAATCCACCTCATCCACCTCGGTCGGGTTGTTGTAGTGAATCTCGACCCGGAACCCATCCTGCGGGCCGACCCGCAGGCCGCCGTCGGAAAACTCCACGGCACCGGTGCCGGGAGCCCAGGCGTAGAGGTAGTTCGTGGCGTCTCCGTGGTAGTGCAAGGTGATGTGGTGCACGACGCGGGGTCTGTCGACGGCGACGTCCATGCGCCGGACGAACACCTCGTCGGACACGACCCCATCGAAGAAGAAGTCCTGGTATAGGTCGGTGGTGCCGGCCGGTAGGGCAAAGCGCTCCGCGCGCAGCTCGACCAACTCAGTCCCGACCGGTGGCTCGACGGGCGCCTGGAAGATCGGGCGCGAGGCGACCAATCCGGTGGGGTACTCTGGCTGCTCTTGGCCACAGGATGCCCAGCCCACCAACATGTCGTGCTCAGACGGAGGCGGACGCAGGTTGCCTGCGGGGGGCATGGTTCCCTGCGCCAGGGCGGCAAACGTCCGATCGCTGATGCGCTTGCCGGGCTCACCCGCGACCATCGCCGCGTAGTCGGTGAGCGCGAAGGGCGCACCCGCCTGGGTCGTCTCCCCGTGGCATGCACCGCAGCGCGCGTCGAGGATGGGAAGGATGTCGCGCTCGAAGACTGCCGGATCGGGCACGCAGCTCTGGGCGTTCGAAGGCGGGTCCGGTTCGGTCCTCATGGTCGGAACCGCGCTGTCCCCACCGGCGGGCCCGAGGGTACCTCCATCGACGAATCCCCCACCGCCGTCCGCGGCTCCCGTCGCCGGCTCACTCATCTGCGGAGCACCGTCCCCACCACACCCGGATGCCGCCACGACCAAGGTGACGACGACAAGGCTAGAAGCGATTGTGTTCATGCCCATGCAACACCGCAAGGCCGCCCCGATGACACCGTCGCCTGGGAACAGCTATCAGAATTGTTTCACCAATCCGGCGCCCAGTCGACACATACGTAGCCCTATTTTGGGACTCTCACCAAGCAAGACCGCTGTGCAGAAAGCAACCACCCCACGGGACGGAGTAGCAGTAGGGGGGCATCCAACACACCCACCATGGAATGCCCTTGGTGCCCGCTGCGCTGCGGTCGAGCCGCTTTGCTAGCCCCCTCTTCACAATGCGAAGCAATAGAGCGCGCCATAACCTCCACTGCACCCTACGCATCCCTGCATCGCGGCGTTTCCTTCCTCGAGCTGGCTGCCTTTGCCGCACCCCTGAAGCGAGTGATCACTGGCCCAATGACTCCCCGCCTCGCCCGGGATGCTACCTGGCCGCGGAAACGAATGGCCGGCCGCTACTCCCGAGGATGGTCCAAGGCTCGTGTTGGTCCAGTCGAGGCAGGTAGCTTCTCTGCTCAGGCTCGCACCGAGGCCCCCTTTCCTCGACCCCGTCAGGACATCGTGCGCGTTGCCCAACGCCGAGAGCGGAACTCCACACTCATCGACCAGGTCGGCCACCGCCGCTGGATCCCCGTCGGGACGGTGCCCCCACAGGCCCGCCGTGCCGGACGCGATCAGGCGCCCATGCGCGTCGTACCAAGGCCCTTCACCCACTCGCTCGTAGGCGTCCACCCGAGCCCCCGATCCGTCATCGGTGGCGCTCAAGAAGGCACGCCACGTCCGATCGCCGTGTTGGGTCGCGTCCGCAATGCGTTGACAGATCGCATCCGCACCGACCAGCCCTCCAAGGTTCCCCCCAAAGCCGCCGTGAGGGTCGCCTGGGACCGATCCCGATAGCGCCCACAGGGCATCCAGGCTGGTCACGAAGAAGCTGAAGTTGTCCGCCTGACTCGTGCACCAGCCTGGAAGGTCCGCGAGTACGGGTGGTGGCTCGGAATGGTGCACGGTCCGCGCACCGATCACTCGATCGCGCAATCCCTCCCCATCGTCACAGACGACGAGCTGATTGCATGTTTCGTCATCTGGGCAGTCCTGGTCCGCATTGCACGAGATCACGCCGGACACAGAGACGGGCAACGTGAATGACGAGGCCACACGCAGCTCTACGCAACCATGGGCCAACTCCGCCGCGCCGGCGCTGTACCGTTCGAGCGTCACCCGTGGCCACCCGGAAGCCCCCAGATCCAGCAGGGCATCGACGAACGGAGCCGGGATCTCGAAAGACCCCGAGTCTGGAACCGAGCAATGAACGCGCCCAAGTCCCCGACCGTGCGGATCGATATTCAACTTGATCCCAACGGCTACCCCTTCCCTCACCCCGGCACTCTGCCAGTCAATCTGGAAGCTCGAGCCACGCGTGACTGGCCAACGCCAACCCGCTGACGAACGGTGGCTGTTCAGTCCGCGGTGCTCGGCTCTGAGCTCTAGTGGTTCGATGCCGCGCGCCGTCGCCGAAAACGCCCCGCCGTCCCGGCCCGATGCCGCCAGCGACACGGTACTGTCGCGTTCGAGCGGCGGCCACGGCAAGGTACCGACATGAACGTAGTGATTCCGCCGCGCTTCCGGTTCCATGACGACCGACCCACTGAGACCTTTGATCCGAACGGTGCCGACATCGATTGGTCGCGGCTGTGGCACGCATCGCCCATCCTCGGTGCACAGTGCTGGTGCTTGGCAGGCAGGGTCGCAGGACGGGATGTACGCCAGTCCGACCAGTTGACAGGTTCCGTCGTCCATCAGGACGTCGAAGCCCGGTATGAAGGATGGCCGGTCCATGACTTGTCCGATGACATTCGAGCGCATCACGTGGAGAGGCGATGCAAGTTGAAACGAGACCTGGAAGCGTCCGACCTGTTCCCGTTCGGAACAGCCAAAGGTAGCGCTCCAACCGGGTTGTGCGCGCTTGCCTTCGTCCGCAGGAATGCTGGCAGTGCTGTCCATCGACCCATGCATGCCCTCACCGCAGCCCCCAACCAGCACGCAGATCGAGGCCAAGAGATGGCTCCAGTCGCCGAGGGCGATAGACTGAGGGGAATGCGGAGCGCGGGTACGCATCTGGGTCACGATAGCAATTTCTATCTCTTCAAACAGTCGGCACCCCGCTCGGCTGGGCTCTGCCCCACAGCTTGCCCACGAACGCCGTGCGACCCCCGCCGCTGGCCCAACGCGGCAAGCGCTCGAAACCGCTCAGCGTGTGACCCGTCGGCGAGCGGACGCACCTGTCCCTTCCGTACCATGTGCACGAGCTCGATGCTGGTGAGGGTTCGCCCTGGCCGTCTGGAGGGCCTTGAAACTGAGCATGGCTCGGACTCGCTGCTTCACGAACCGATGGTCCCTCTCAACCAGGTTGTTCAAGTACCTGCATTGCCGCATGGCGATCTCCGATTCTTCGCGACGGAACCGGCGTGTCGATTGAGGAGGGAAGGCCCGGACGTCGATTCCGGTGGCGCGCGACCGGCAACGCCTATCACACGAACCCGGCCGAGGCTTTCGGACGCATGACGAAAACTGGCTATGGCCTGTGCTTGCTTTCCTTCGCTCCCCGGCGCTTTCCTTGGGTCGAAGATATGGCGAGCATTCCCTCTTTTTTTGGAACCCCGGGGAGATGATCACGACTATCGCGTGCCCGGGTGATAGATGGTGCTAACCCTATCCGGACGACCGACCGATGCCAGTCGCCCACGCTGTTGTACTAGCCGTGCGCCGACGGACCATCCAAGGGAACTCCTTGCGATGCTCGACGACCCACTTGTCATGTTGCTGATCGCGATCCCCATGTGGAGCGGTGCGTACCTGCTGTTCTTCGGTACCCCCGTCTGGCTGGTGTTTCGTGTAAGCAAGCGCATCGGGCCGCGCAGCCTTGCCCTCGCTGTTGGCCTGACGCCTGCCAGCACGCTGGCTTCGGGCATCCTGGCCAGTGATGCCAGCGGTCCACACCGCGGTTTCTTCCCCGATGTGTTCACAGACAGGAGCTTCCTGTTGGGTGCCCCCATTGCGTGGATGCTCCTGTGGACGGTCGTCTGCTATCGCGTCCTTGTGTGGTACCGAGCGCGCAGGCCAAGTTCCCACACGGATGAAGATGCGACGAACGCCTAGGGTGACAATACTTTCCCGGGAGGTTCCGTCCTGCCGGGCATCAGCAAAGTTGGAGCGGAGGTGTCCGATGAATCTCAGGATCTGCGTGGCATTCCTGGCGTGCGCTGTGGTTCTGGGCCAGGCCCTACCGGTCCTGGCCTTCCCACCACATGACTATATGAGTGGCTTCGGGTTGATCGGGCGCAGCCACGAGGCGCAAACGCGGGCCGCAATCCAACGAATCGCCAGAGATACTTTCGGACAGTCGACCACGTGCGACCGCGCTTGCCAGCGGCGACAGAACAATCCCTCTTCCGCCATCGTCACGATCGT
>JAPPOR010001096.1:17032-23867 GCA_028817905.1 Myxococcales bacterium | reverse complement strand
CTAGGCGTTGTCGGCTTCCACAATGTCGTGCAGCTCTTGCAGCACATTGGGCACCGCGCTGATCACTCGGTGCCAACTGGGAATGAAGGGAGTCTCCATCGGATTGGCAAGGAACTGCTCGCCAGCCCGCACGATGCTCTGCACGAACACCTCCACCGTCGCCTCCTCGCCGTGCCGGTCAAGCTCCAAACCGTTCATGAGCGCATCCTTGTGATAAGCCTCAACCATGTCCAGGGCGTAGCGGTAGTACGTGGCCTTGATGGTGCGAAAGGTTCCCGCTGAAAACACGTGGCCCTGGGTCGCCAACTTGCGAAAGATGGCCTTGGCGATGTCGTTGCTCATCTTGGACAGACCACCCCCCGGGTCATCGGCGGACAAACTCTGGTGCTTGTGGTCGTACACGTCGGCGATGTCGACCTGACAGAGCCGCCGCAACGAATAGTTGCGCTGCACCTCGGACAGTACGCCAATCTCGAGGCCCCAGTCGCTCGGGATGCGCAGATCGCCGAGCACTTCAACGTGTAGCGAGAACTCGCCGGCGAGCGGATATCGGAAGCTGTCCAAATAATCGAGGTAGGGCACCGGCCCGAACACCCGCTTGAGCGATCGAATGAGAGGGGTCACGAGCAAGCGCCCCACTCGCCCGTGGAGCTTTCCATTGGCCGTACGCGCGTAGTAGCCCTTGCAGAACCAGTAGCTGAACGACGGCCGCGCCACCGGATAGATCAGTCGCGCCAGTAGACTCCGATCGTAGGTGAGAATGTCGCAGTCATGGAGCGCGACTGCCCTGACACGCCCCGAAGCCAGCACGTATCCAAAACAGTTCCACACATTGCAGCCCTTGCCCTGCTGCTTGGGTGCGATGCCCTCGCGGTGCAGAGCTCCATAGAGCTTTTGGGCGCGAGGGCCATCGTTCCAGAGGATCCTGTGGCGCTGCGGCAGCCGCGCGAAGTATCGCTTGGCGTGCTGGAATTGGGATTCGTCCGCCCGGTCGAGACCAATGACGATTTCCTTCAAATAGGGAACCCGGGTCAGCTCCTCGACGATGTGGTTGAGCGCCGGGCCTTGCAGCTCGGAGTACAGGCAGGGCAGGACCAGACCCAAGGGATTCTGCTCCGAGAACTCAGCGAGCTCGCGTTCGAGCTCCTCCAGCGGACGACTGGTGAGATTGTGGAGTGTTGTAATGATGCCATCCTGATGGAAATCACCCATGTTCCTGATTCCTGATCTGCAGTTTCCCGTGCGCGACCCAACTGAGGGTCAATGGGAGGGAGGCTGGCGACCGCCCGATGTTGCCCTTCTGGTTCTACTCCTTCGCCCATCGAAGCAGGAGTGCTTCGATGCCTTTTCTGAAGCCGGCGGGACCGTGCTCGTTGGGCTGGATCACATCCTGGCGTGGCACGCTCAGCGCTTCCCGACCAGCCTTGCGGGCCGTCGGGCCAGGAGGGATCACAATCGGGTAGTCCACGGTCTGCAACATCTCTAGATCGTTTTCGGAGTCGCCAAGGGCAGCGGTCGAGAAGATCACCTGGGGCGCTTGTTGGCGAAAGCACGAAAGCAGAAAGCGGACCCCAGCTGCCTTGTCCACCGGTCCCTGCACGTGGACAAAGCGCCCTCCGCGCTTGGCCAAAAGGCCGTGCTCTGCAAGGGCGGCACCAAAGGCCGCGAGCGCCGTGTCCGAGACGCCTGGCTCGACACTGAGGGGTTCGGTACTGGCGCGGGCCTTGGCCCGAGCGGCGTCTTCGTGCGCCAGACCTGTACGCCTGTGAACTTCCGCGGCGTCCATGTCCCCAAACCCAATCAAACCGCCGACGAGCCCCAACCGAGCGCGCTCCCGCGTGACGACCTCCCGCACGCGGTCATAGGGCACTCCGAGCACCGTCTGCTCGGGAGGGGCGCGGGGATAGTTGAAGTAGCCGTGCGGCACGTGGACAGCCCCGCCGTTTTCGACGACGAACGGGTGGGGGTTTGCGAGCGTGCGACGCAATTCGAGCACCTCAGCGCTTGTCTTGCTGGTTGCCAACATAAGCGGCACACGGCGCTCCCGCAGAGCCAGCAGCGCCGGCTCCGCCGCCGCATAGCTGTAATCGTCATGATCGAGCAGGGTTCCGTCCAAGTCGGTGAAAACCAGTAGGCGCCGTTCCATCCCCTGTCTACCCCACACGATGCTTGAGCTGTTCGGTCCGGGCCTGCAGGTAGGCCGCAAAGGCCGCCGCATCGGTTTGGCGCACCTCCGCAGCATCGATCCGATGACCCACACGGACCTCGATGCGCCGACCGCACTTGTTGAGCATCTCGCGGGGCAACAGCGCGGTGCGCAACATTGGGTGGACCATCCCTGCGAGCTGGAATGCCAGACTGTTTTCGCCACAGAAATAGACCGGCAGGATAGGCGCCCCGGCGCGCTGGATGATTCTCCCGATCGACGCCCGCCATCGCGACTCGCGCAACTGGCCCCCGTCGAAGAACGAGCGATGGGCCACCTCTCCGGCTGGGAATACCGCGACCATCCCGCCGCCCTGCACATGCCTCAGCGTTTCCTTGAGCGCACGGGCATTGCGTCCACGGGAGCCGGTGCGGGCCCACGGGTCAACCAGAATGAGAATCTCCCGCATGTCCGGAATGGGTTCCAGCATATAGTTCGCCAACACGCGCACGTCGTCCCGTCCGGTGAGTAGCAATTGAGCAAGCAGCATGCCCTCAAGCCCCCCAAACGGATGGTTCGCGACCACCACCACCGGTCCCTCTGGGGGAATCCGCTCGCGATGGCTATGTTTGCAGACGAGCTCGACATCGAGTTCCGAAAGGCCGATATCCAGGAACCGCTTGACACTACCCCCATCCATCGCGCGCCGCGTGCTGGCATAGTAATGCTGGAGAGTGGATAAGCCGAACAGCCTCTCAATCGGCCCGGCGGCGGTGCGTGCAGACAGACGGCCAAGGCGCGACGGGGGCTCGCGGTCAAAACCAAAGATCAGCGGCGCGGATTCGGTCACGGGCGGGCAGAACGGGAAGCGTGCGCACAACGTGGAGCCGCCACCCGAGGTTCGAGCCAACAGGGTGCGGGTCGAGCCAGGATGACCACAGCGTGACGTTTCTGCAAACCTGTTCGAGGCACGTGGCCCCACGACCTCGCGCCGGCCGACCGATGCCCCTTCAACCGCCACGCCTCAGGTCCCACAATTGGGAAACCGCCCATGGCGCTAGACCGTCGCTAGGGGCGCGCACCATCAGCGCCTACCGATCTTCCTCCCCACGCGACTGAAAACCGGAGTATCCGTAGGGCTAGTGGGGTGTGGCGGCGTGAGATACGGCACTGGCGGCGGGCCCCACCAATGACTATAAGGGATGACTGCCGCGGCGGGTGCTGGGGCAGGGGAGAATCACGATGAAACTACGTAACGCGGTGTTGGTGGATGGTGCGCGCTCGGCGTTCGCGCGCGGCGCTCGGGGCAAACTCGTCGCGACGCGGCTAGACAAGGTCGGCGCCCAGGTCATTCGGACGTTGCTCGACCGCAACCCCAAGGTGCCCGACACCGCGATCGAAGACATCGGCCTCGGCAACGTGCTCGGCGGCGGCGAGTTCGTCGGCCTCGGCTACGTGCCACGCCTCGCTGGGCTCCCGTATGAGACCTGCATGTTCACGAGCAACCGCCAGTGCGGTTCGAGCATGGAAACGTTTCACCGCGTCGCTTCAGCGATTATGATTGGCTCAATCGACTGCGGCATCGCGATCGGCATCGAGCGCATGGGCCGTGGGCTCGGGCCGGCGGGAGGCGGTTCCCGTTCCAAGCCGACGCGCGTGACCAAATTCAACGCGAAGCTCATGGAGAAGAACGAGGTCCAGCGCAATATGGCGCACGACCACGACGAGATGTTCTCCAAGCCGATCCCCGACTACCTACTCGACTCGACACCGATCCTGTCCATGACGCAAACCGCGCAGAACGTTGTCGAGATGTATGATCTGAGCCGCGAAGAGATGGACGTCTTTGCCGCCAAGAGCCACCAAAAGACGGCGGCCGCGTACGAGAAGGGTATCTACAAGGATGAGATCGTCCCGCTCGAAGTTGAGACACCAGTCTTCGACGACGAGAAGAAGTGGGTGGAGGACGAGCGTGGCGAGAAGGTCACGTTCGACCGCGACGAAGGCCTTCGCCCTGGAACGACACCCGAGACACTCGCGGGGCTCCCCCCGGTCAAAGGCATCCAGAGCTTTGGCGACAAAGAGCTACGCATCACAGCCGGCAACTCATGCCCGACCAATGATGGCGTCGCCGCCTGCCTACTCATGAGCGAGGAGATGGCCACCAAGCTCGGCCTCGAGCCCCTTGCGCGTGTCGCAGGTATTGGCGTAGGCGGAGTGAAGCCGCAAATCATGGGACTTGGACCGATCCCCGCTACCAAGAAGGCCCTGCGCCACGCCGATATCGACGCGGGACAGATCGACCGGGTCGAGTTCAACGAGGCGTTCGCCGCGCAGGTCATCCCCTCGATCCGCGATCTCGGAATTGGCGAGGACAAGGTGAACGTAAACGGCGGGTCACTCGCGATCGGCCACCCGCTCGGTGCCACGGGCGCACGACTGTGCCTGACGGTCGCGAAGGAACTACGCCGAAGCGGAACCCGCTACGCGCTCGCAACGCAATGCATCGGTGCGGGCATGGGAATCTCGACGATTCTCGAGCGCATGGACTGAGCGGCGGTCGCTCGAGCCTGATGCCGTCGGCCCCGGCGAGCCAGCCGGGGCTGACGCTCTGTCAGCCGGTCAACTAGCAGGCCGCGTCGTGATAAGACCAGCCACCAGGGGCTCCAGCACCGCTGGTAGCACCGGCCTCGGAATCAGGGGGACGCTCCTGAGCTCAACTGGCAGGCAGGGCATGGCCGCTTCGCCCGACAGCAACACGACAGGAAGGCCCTGGCTCACCAGGTCAAGCGCCAGCGGAACTGGGCTAGACCCCCGAATGCCCATATCGAGGAGCGCGAAGTCCAAATGGAGCAGGTCTGCACACCGCCGTCTCGCCTCCCTGGTACTGGCCAGAGGTCCAACCACCTCAACGCCAAGCCCCCCAAGGCGCGCGGCGAGCTCCAGGCCGACCAACACGTCATCTTCGAGGATCAATCCCCGCCTGCCTGCGAACGGCTGACGGGCCGGCGTCATACCTCTCCCCCTGCCAGGCCTGGGTGCACCGTCACGGGGACGCGTAGCACGTAGCTGCGACTTTGAGCAGTCTGCTCCCGGCCCAGCACGCCCCGCGATTCCTGTTCCACCATCAACTGACGAAAGCACATTGCGCTGCGCTCCCCCGCCCAAGCGGTTCGCGGCCGATCGGTCACGTCCTGCGCCAGGATCATGGTGCGTTTCTCGCCATGTTCATCCTCGGAAAATGAAACGACCTCGCATCCGTACCAGGTCTCAAACGCACCGGCTGCGTAGCCCAAGACCACGACGTCGGTGGACCCCCCGCCAAGGCGCAGTCTACCGCGTTGTTGATGGCACGCCTGTAGGCAAGTGAAGTGAATTTTTCGATAGGGTTACCGAAAACACCTCACCTGCGGGCTAGACCCGGATCCTGTCAATCGCAGCGTTGAGGTCGAGCCCGTCGGGTCCGACCTTCAAATCCCGCCCGGTGAGCTGTTCAACGGTTAGTACGGCCTGGGTCACCGCGTTCAATGCCTTCCCACCACTGTACCCGAAGGTCCTTGATCCACGCCTGTTCATCAGTGTCGCATAGGCGGCTTCGTTAGCGCGCAAGCTCCTCGCATACACGCCGCAAGCACGATTCAAAATGTATCTCGTGATGAGATGGGCCTCCAGCCCATGGGCCACCTGATGCGCTTCGCTCTCGCGCAAAAGGTCCGCATGCTTGCCAGACCTCAGCTCCTTCAGAAACGAACCATAGGCGAGGCCGGTGGCGACAGCAAAGTCATGCTCGATGGCAAAGGTTCCACCAGCGCCGTGGTGCTTCCAAGCGGTCGACTTGCGCTTGAGTTCGGCAAGCTCGAAGGCTCCGCTCCCACAGGGAGGCGTGAGCTTCTTGTAGTCGTACCAATGCTTCGCCGAGTCAACCTTCTCTTGCATGGCCGCGAAGCGACTTGACGCGAGCTCCCCCAGCGCGACGGATTGACCAGCAACCTCATTACCGAGTGAGTGACGAGCCAGCTGATCCTCCGAGGCGAGACCATCGTCCTTCATCGAGGACTGAGCGCTGCCACTGAGCTCGAGGGCGCTGGACAAGACGTTCTCATTGGTGCGCGCCTTCCCGAGCACACCTGCGGCAAGCCCGAGCCCCAACGCGGCGCCACCAGAGCAACACGCGGCCGCGATCGTGACCCCAATCTGAGCCACGGTCATGATCGCCCCCGCGGTGCCGCTACCGGTCACTTTGCGCTTCGCGTACAGCACGGGGTCGACGTAGGCCCGAAGCTCCGACTTGAGCTCGGCCTCGCATGCCTTGAGCATGGCCATCCGTCCAAGCCGGGCTGTCTCTCTGCCGCTATTCCACAGGACCACGAGCGCCTCGGCCGCAGAGTGCAAGTTGCTAGCTTCGAGTTCCCGAATGGCGTGCTCGATCACGTCCATGTTGTCATGTAGCGGACGCCTCCCGCCTGTCGCGCGACTCGGAGCCATATCAATGTCCTCCCGGTGGATGGATGATCTACACCTGACATCTTCATCGAAGCGGAGCCGTTCGATGCGGCCTTTCCCACTCTTCTTTGCAATGCTAGCCCAGCTTGCACCGTGGCGCCTAGTTCGCACTCATATGGTCGAGCCATAGCAGACGCGCTCCGTGGTTCAAATGACCGCCTGTAAGTAAAGGCCGCATGACGGCCC
>JAPPOR010001096.1:0-17002 GCA_028817905.1 Myxococcales bacterium | reverse complement strand
TGCCCCGCAGTCCAGCAATCGGCCCGCGCACCTTGGACAACGGAAGCTAGCTAGCTAGCCACACATGTGCGCCATCATGCGGCTCAATCGCGCTCGCGCTGTCTCGACAGCCGGCTTCACTGACACATTCGGGTTGGACACGTTCTCGTTGACCCGAACGTTTCCGCAAACTTCCCCATCTTGATCCGACGGCACGACCCCTTCGCCCACCCGGGACTACAGCGGGCGTTCGACCGATGCCCGAAGGCCCTGGTAAGACCATTGACCGATCCGCTCACAAGTTGAACAGGCATCCGGGTTAGAATCGAAAAAGGGTGACTGCAGGCGATTCCGGAGGCGATTGCACTCGCTTTGAAATCGAGGCGACCCTGGGCGAAGGCGGAATGGGTGCCGTTTTCCGGGCCAGGGACCGCGTAGCGGAGCGCACGGTCGCGCTCAAGCGGCTCCAGGTGAGCCGAGAGAACCGCCGAGCGGTGCTGACCTCCCTGTTTGAGCGCGAGTATCACACGCTCTCACAGCTCTCCCACCCTTCGGTCATTAAGGTCTTCGACTACGGCGTCGACGACGACGGCCCCTTCTATACGATGGAGCTGCTCGAAGGAGAGGACCTCAACCGTGCCCACGATCTCAGCGAAGAAGAGATCTGCGGTGTGCTACACGACGTTGCGTCGTGCCTGTCGCTGCTTCACGCCCGCAGACTCGTCCACCGCGACGTGAGTAGCCGCAACATCCGGATCGTGGAACGCGGCCGCGCCAAGCTGCTCGACTTCGGAGCGCTTGCGCCAATGGGCCGATGCGAACACGTGGTCGGAACACCGATGTTCGTCGCACCGGAGGCCGTCCTGGTTCAACCCCTGGACGGGCGTGCCGACCTCTATTCCGTCGGCGTGGCGCTCTACCGCGCCCTGACCGGCCGGTACCCCTACCGTGCGAAGACGATTGGCCGCTTGCGTCACGCGTGGCGCAATGCCCCACTCCCACCGCACGAGGTTTCGCCCTCCGTTTCCCGCGAGCTTTCTCAACTGGCGATGTCGCTGATCGCGCTGGACCGCGACGCCCGCCCACGCGACGCGACGGAGGTGATGGAAAAGCTGGCCGCGATCGGCGCCTTGGACCGAGCCGAGCCACCCGGGGCATCCCGCGCCTACCTGGTAACACCTACCCTGGTCGGCCGCACTGAGGTGATGCGCCGCGTGCGGGGGCGTCTGCTGCGCGCCATGCGTAGGCATGGAAGCGGGCTGGTGTTCACGGGTCAACACGGGGTCGGGCGTTCGCGCATGCTCGATGCGACCGTACTGCAATCCAAGCTGCTCGGAACGAACGTCTTGCACGTCGACGAACGCCAGGCACGTTCAGGCCCGTTCGCGGCGATGCGGTCGCTATCGCGCCAGCTGCTCGCGATCGAACCCGGGCTGATCGCGGAGATCACGCGCCGCGACCCGAGCAAGCTGAGCCTGGTCCTGCAGGACGCGCGACGTCCGGACTCGCCTGTGGACGACCAGCCGGCAACTGCGAGTTCCCCGGCGCCCCCCGACAGCGCAGCGCACCGGCTGCGGGTCATCGACGCCTTTCGTTCCCTGATCCGAGAGACCAGTCGCCACACACCGACCACAATCGTGGCCGATGACGTCCACATGCTCGACGAGCCCTCCGTGGCTGCCCTGGCGACTCTCTTGCAGGATGTCGCGAGTACGGGACTCGTGATAGTCGCCAGCATTCCACAAACCGCAGTGGCCGAAGCGGAACTGAGCCAGCGGCTCCTGCTCCAGCGGTCCGATCTTGTCGAACTGTCTCCGCTGAGCCCCAAAGCCACGCGCAAGCTCATGCGTTCGACATTCGGCGCCGTTCCCCACGTCGACTCCCTCGCCGCCCGGCTGCACACGCTCGGGCGCGGCTATCCACGCGACATGCTCGCCCTGGCCGAGCACCTTGTCGAAACTGGAGTCATCGAATACCGCGCTGGCGCGTTCTCGCTGCCCGCGACCTTGTCAGCAAACGCCCTACCCGACAGTCTATCCGCAGCCCTGCGGCGGCGAACGCAGGGCCTCTCACCACTCGCGCTAACGTTCGCGCAAACGCAAGCGATCGCGGCAGTACGCACGATGACGCGAAGCGAATTCCGTGACCTGTCACCGGACGCCTCTATCGCGCAGGTGCAAGAGGCGCTGGACGAGTTGGTCGCGGCGGACGTGTTTTCGGTCGACGGCGCGAGCTACGGCCTGCGACATGAGGGCTGGCTTTCGGCGCTCGCCGATAGGATGGGTCCCGAGGAGCGGATCGCCCATCACCGCACACTCGCACACCTGCCCGCGCTAACGCGAGGCGAACCCCTGACGGCAGCTTACCACGCTATGCACGCACGGGAGCAGGGCCGGGCCTTGGCACTGGTGGCAGAGTACGCTTCTAAGAATGGTAGCGATGGCGTCGATCCGCTCTGGCAAACGCGCCTGCCGACCGCAAACCTGGGATGGCTGCTTTCCACTTGCTTCCAAGCACTGAGCGAGCAGCGACAGACATCGGCCGAGACCCTGACAGCGATCCGCCACCTCGTCATGGCGCTTGGCGTGTACACCAACGCCCGTTGGTTCAACGAGACCGCACCCAAGGTCGAAGCGTTCTTGAAGCGCGACTCGGGCTTCGTCCAGTGGCAATCCCTAGACCCTGCGATGGAGCCCATGGCGCGTCTAACCGAAGCGTTGCAGAAGGCGCAAGCAGCCTATGACGCTGCCCCGGAGGACCACCACCTGGCCCCGGGCGATGCGATCCGTCATCTCGTGCAATACTGCGTCGCCGCTATCGCCGTTGGAGCTCGTTCCCTCGACGGGCCCTTGCGTCGACGCCTTCCGGGCCTGCTGGAGCCGTTCACCCCCCTGTCGCCACTCATTGCGGCGATGAAGGAGAACTGTCTCAGTGCGGCCGAAAGCACGCTTGCAGACTACGAGAGCGCGTTTCGCCGACTGTTGCCCGTCGTCGAGACGCTGTCATCGACCGAGAACGTCACCCTTCGCCATGCCGACGAGATCCTGGCGGCATGCAGATATGCAGTCGGCGTCTACCAGGCTCGCCTGGGACTGCCCGAGGCCGAGACCTGGCTCAAACAGGTAGAGCACCACCCGCACCAAGCTAGCAACGTGCTCCGCACCCGAGCGCAGCTTGCGCTCATGAGGGGCGACTGGGCCCGGGCTCACGACTACCACGAGGCGGCCGAACAGTATGACATGGAGCACGGCGCCAAGCAGATGTTTGGGCGCGCGACCCTGGCGTCCCACTTAGAGTATTATGCGCGCGGCCATGACCTCGCCAATCTCCGGCGTCTGATCGACGTGATGGCCCCCCTGGCCGACGATGCTGAAGGTTGGCGGCCCTACGTCGTCTACGCCACGGCGGAATGCGAACGGCTGCGCGGCGACTACCAGGCGGCCATCGCCCAGTTCGACCGCTGCGTGTCCCTGTGCACACCAGAAGACCGACTCCAGCACCCTGAGGGTCCTTGGTACCTCGCACAGACGGGGGCCCTTGAGATCATGGCCGAGCTCGGTGAGCTACAGGGCTGCAGCGAACGGGCGAAGCACGCGCTGAGCCTCGGGGGAGAACACGCACCGGGCGCACGCTATGATGGGATCAAGCGAGCGCTTTCCCTCTGCGAGGCCAAACAAGGGCACATCGAACGGGCGCTCGCGCGGTTGCAGGCGCTGATCGACAATCGGAAGCGCCTCGGTACCCGGGGACTACACCTGGGCTTGCTCTACGAAGCGCTGGCCCTCGTGCAGTTGTGGGGCGATGACCTCGATGGCGCGACGGAGAGCTATGAGCGCACGCGCGAAGAGCTGCTCGCGTGCCCGGCATCGGGCTACACCGCCCGTGTCGAGGGCCTCCGCCAGCAACTGCAACAGCGTGGCACTGCACTGCGAAGCCTCGAAGGCCTCGAACCAGCCGCCTATTCACCCAAGGCTCTGCCGCCAGAACGCGAGGCCATGCTGGTCGTGTCACGCGTTCTCGACCACTGTGACACGTCGGTAGCAAGGGCCAATCAGGGCCTGCGACTGCTGTGCCGGAGGTCCGGTGCGGCGGATGGCTACCTGTACCTGCTGGAGGACGGCGAAGCCGATGCGGCTCCGGTCCCAATCGCCTCCACGGCCAGGAACGCACCACCCGCCGGCCTGACCCGGTTCCTGCGCAAGCAGTTGAAAGCGCGCCTCAGTGACCAGACCACCGAGTTCGACGCACTGACTGCCACTACCCTGGAGGAAAGCGACGAGATGACAGCCGACGTCGTCGTGTGGGTGCCCCGCCCGGAAGAAGGTACGCGGCGCTACCACATCGTGTGGCTATCGACCGCACTGGCGGGCGAGGGCTCCATCATCGGACTCGCCGCACTCGGCTACGACGAACCCACCCAACTTCCGACGACCGTCACCACCCTGGCAAGCGCCTTCGGCAACTACCTGGCCCGGACAACCCATGAGACCGAAACATGATCACGCCCGAGACGCTTCCAATCAAGGTAACGCGACCAAACTTGACGCAGACGCCCACGAAACGCTGACTCTAGCGACCTTGTCCAGACGCTTCCAATCAAGGCAACGCCACCAAACCTGACGCAAACGCCCACGAAACGCTGACTCAAGGTCGCTAGCTACTCCGGCATCAGGGCGCGGCCAGCGGGACACGTGACCTCTACGCCGGTCGGACCCATATCGGTCCTGATGATCTTGAACTCGACGCGCCGGTTCTTCTCCCAGGCGCCCGCGTTGTGGCCGGTGTCAACGGGACAACGCTCGCCATAGCCGGCGCTGCGAATTCGAACCGCATCGACGCCCCGCTGGATGAGCGCCTGTCTGACCGACGCGGCGCGGTCGGTTGTGAGGCGGATGTTGTACTCATCCGAACCGCGCTCGTCGGCGTGACCCTGAATCTCGATCAGCGCGATCTGGGGATTGCCGACCAGGGTGGCAGCGACCGCATCCACAATCGGGAAACTGCGGGACAGAATCTCGGCGCTGTCGGTCGCAAAGTAGATCTTCTCGAGAATGATGATCTCGTTTTCCTCGATGATGACGTTGCCGCGATCCGGGCAACCGTCCTCATCCTCGTGGCCGTTGTAGGTCTCCGGATCGTTGGGACAGGCATCGTCCACGTCAAGGATGCGATCCTTGTCGTTGTCGAGATCCGGGCAGCCGTCCTCATCCTCGAAGTTGTCCTTGTCCTCCGGATCGTTGGGACACAGGTCATCCACGTCCAGGATGCCGTCCTGATCGTTGTCGGGGTCTGGGCAACCGTCCTCGTCTTGGAAGCCATCGCGGTCCTCGGGGTCGTCGGGGCACTCGTCCACATTGTCGAGAATCCCGTCACCATCGCGGTCCCCAATCGTGCCCTCTGGGCAGCCGTCCTCATCGGCGTCCCCGTCGTGGTCCTCCGGCACCAGCGGGCACTCATCGTCCACGTCGAGAATCCCGTCCCGGTCGTTGTCGGGCTCCGGACAACCGTCCTCATCCTCGAAGCGATCGAAGTCCTCCGGATCGTCGGGACACTGGTCCACGTCGTCCTTGTAGCCATCGCCGTCGCGGTCCCCGATTGACGGCTCGAAAATGAAGCCCAAGACCGCCCGCTGGTCGGCACTGTTGATGCTCTCTAGCGCGCTGATGCCCCCCGCGAGCACCAAGTAGCTGTTCTCCTCTACATAGATCTTGAGACCCGCGAGTGCCTCGATGCCCAGGGAACCGTCGTCGCCCGCAGCGCTGAGGATCTGCCCCCCATAGCCCTCCAAGACCAGCTCAGCGGACGGAACGAAGCGCACCGCAACGGCCCCACCAAACGTCAACAGGTCATCGTACTCCACGTCCTGCTCGCCACGCACCGGTCCCGCACACGTGGCGCTCGTCACGGGATCGACGCGGCACGACGTCTCATCGACAGAGCGGCCATCGTCAGCAAAACCGCTGTCCCCGAACATCATCACGGGCGCCACGCGACCACGAAACGGCAGGGTCGCGCCGCTCGCGGTGTTGAGGCGATAGCCTGCGTTGAGTCCCAGACGAAGGCGTGGAAGCGGAACCCAGTCGAGCGCCAGGGAGGGCCAAATGGAAACGCCCGGCTCGCCACGAAACTCGGACGTGGCCCCCGTGGGCAGACCGATCTGGAGAATGCCAGCCAATCCGACGTCGTGCTGCTCGTAGCGCAGAAGTCGGATCTTGCCGTGGAGGATCACGTCCCCCACCCCCTGGCTGTCGAGGCCAAAGGCCCGTACACGCGTATTGTAGTACTCGGGAACCACGGTATTGGGTCCCGAGACCACCTGAATCGGCAGCTGCAAGCCGACCACGAGCAGATTGCCAAAGCCATAGTTCGCGTGGAGCGTCCCCGTCCCCGCAAAACTGATCAAATGTCGGGTAATGTCCGCATCGTCGGTCGCGACGTCGTCGTCGTGGTCGAAACCGCGAAAGGGCATGAGATTGCGACCCAGGTCGAGGACGAGCCCGAAACTGTAGTCACCGTCACCAAGAACACTGGTGCCGTTGACAGACAGGTAGCCCTTTGAATCGACCGCGGGCCGAAACAAGCGGGCGTCCATGCCGCCGCTGTCGAGCTCCGCGGTATCCTGCGCACCCGCGACGCCGGCCAGCAACAGCACGGCGCCAGCGGCCGCCACCACCAATCTGGAGCATGCTTCAAGGCCAACTCCCGCCGAGTCAGCCCCCCGAACAGCCCAACCAGCTAGAGCGATCCTGACTGCGCGGCCGATTGGGCGGCGTTGAACTGGCAGAAATCTCGACAGAACCCACCTCTCTGGATGGGCGGTTTATCTCACGTTCCTTTTTCAAGTGTCAAACGTAACACGACCGGGATCGTCCCGTTCATGCACCAGCACCAACGTTCCCAACGCGCGCACCCCCATGGACCCTTCGTTCATTCAGGCCTACGACCCGTGCCACCCAATCGCAGGCGATCGGTTGCGCGAACCAGCCCGCGTGGGAAGGCTGGTATGGATGGTACAAGGATCTGGACGCCCTGTGGGCGCCGGCCCTGAGCCCAACCCAAGCACCTAGCGCTCCTGGCGCGCGAGGGTTTGGCGGTAGGCGCCTGCCTTCTGCGCGCTGGGAAAGCGCTTGATGTAGAGCCCCATGTACTTCGTGGCTGCCTGACTGTTCCCGACGGCCCGGTAGGTCTCGATCAACAGCGCCATTTCCTTCGGCGTGCTGGCCTTGCCCGCCAACGCCCGGATCGCGCACTGATTGTCGACCCGCGCGAGACATGACTTGGCCTCTTCAAGGGCGGCGCCAGGCTGAATCGGGGCGGGAACGGGCTCCGAGGGTTCGCTCGGTTGACGCGTACGCGTGGCGCGGGACTTGCGCGAACGCCGGCTACGCTTGCTGGACTTGGTTGGCGACGGGGCCGTCGCGCGCGCCAGCTGGCGCTTGGCCTCCTCCGCCAACACGAGCGCGCCCTCCTGAACGCTGGCATCGATGCCGGGCAACGCCAACACCCGACGAGCAGCCTGGAGCGCGCGATCGGGATCATCGGTGACCGCCTTACGCCCCTCGTCGAGTTCCTGCGCTGCGAGCCTAGTGGTCGCTTCGGCGACCTCGGGTCGAGTTCGAAACGTGCTGTCATCGGCCAGGCCCGCGAACTCCTGTTGCGCCCCCAGCAGGTCACCCCGCTCCAGGGCGGCCTTGCCGCGCAGAAACACCTGCTCGTCGTCGTGCTTGCGCTGGGCATGGGCCTGACAGGAAAATGCGATCGGATCCGCCGGCCGCGCCTTCAAGGCCATGGCAGCGTGCGCCATGGCCTCCGCGAAACGGCCCCCCTCCAAAGCCTCATTGCACGCAGCCAGAGCGACCGCGTAGCCGTCCGCCTGACGACGCTCTGTCTCAGTCGTCGCGGCAGGGGTCACAGGCGCACCGGTCACCAGCGCGACCTCATTCGCGTCTTCCTCCTCCGGCTCAGGCCCGCTGTTCAGAAGAAACAGCGCGATGAGCACAGCAGAGGCAAGCAAGACAGCCGCCATGCGCGTGTTGGCCTGACTTCGCTGATGCAGCGCGTGCGCGTACTTGGCAGCGTCGTTGGGGTCGAAGAAGTAGTGCTCGCCCGGCTCAACGAAACGGAACATAACCTGGCCGAGCTCCATGACATCTCCGGAGCGCAGGGCATGCTCGCTCACCTTCTTGCCGTTGATATTGACCCCGTTGGCACTCTCGCAGTCTCGCACACTATAGTTGGCAGCCTCGCAGACGATCTCCGCGTGTTCCCGAGACACCGAACGGTGGTTGATCGGGATTTGCAGGTCTTCAGAGCGGCCCAGGGCAACGGTACCCTCCATAGGAAGTGAAAACTCGGCACCGGGCGAAGGGTCTCCCAACATGACCAGACGTGCGGGAGTGCGCGGACGATAGGAGATCCGCTGCGCGTGATCGGTGGGACGCGAGATGCCCGCGTCCACGCCGTCCTCCTGCACGGTGATCGAATAGTCCCCGATACGAACCTCATCGCCGGGCTGGATCTGGGCCTCGCCCTCGACAACGCGTCCGTTGACGAGGGTTCCATTGTAGGACTCCAGGTCCTGGATGTCGTACTTGTCGCCTGAACGGCGCAGGCGCGCGTGCTCACGCGAGACGTTGCGCTCGGTGAGTCGAATGGTGTTCCCCTCTTTGCGGCCGATCGAGATCTCGTCGCGAACAAGCGGCACGACGGTCGTCGTGCCGTCATTGTCGGAGATCACTATTTTGACCATACGAAGCGAATCTTGCGAGGGGTTTCGAGAAGTTACGCACGCGACGCCGCACGCCCCCTCGATGGGTCAAATGCTACGCACAGCGCCCGCGCTGTCAATCATCGCTGGGCGCGCTGGGAGCGCACAACGACAGCGGCCCAGGCACTCCGATCGCGTTCTGAGCAGCCCATGGGATGGGATAGCACACCCCAGGGCTGGTTACCTCAGATGCAGACCTAGCCCGTGCATTTGTGGCCCAAGCCAGTCAGAATTGGCTGGCATGGACGTGCGCTCCGATGGCCTCACCACGCTGTGCGTGGTCTGCCTCCTGGCGGCGGTGCCCGGATGCTCGCAGGCGGGTCAAGCCCCTGGAGTCCCGCGCCGGCCCGCGAGCTCCGACGGCGACGCGGGCGAGCGTCGGGATGCAGGTTCCCAGGCCGCGGACGCAGGGCTCCCAACCACCACTCGCATGCCCCGCCTGCCACCCGCCGATGAGCAAGTCATCCTACCGTTCGGCGCCAGTGCCGATTATCACTTTACCGTGTCGGCGGACCTAGGGCGGCTCGACGTGCACTTTTCGGTCGATACGACGCTCAGCATCTCGGAGGAAATCGACCAGCTGCAGCGAACACTTGCCAGCCATGTCGTGCCCCGCCTGCGCGAGCGTGTCGAGGATGTGGCCTTTGGCGTGTCGCGCTACGAGGACTTTCCCGCCGAACCTTTCGGGGCGCCGATGGCCGGCCCAGGTGGCGCGCTGCGGGCGGATACCCCGTTCGAACTGCTCATTCCCATCACGACCCATGAAGGGCGGCTCGCGCGGGCGCTGTCGAAACTCGACTCACCGCTCGGCACCGGCGGCGACTCGGCAGAGTCAAGCGCAGAGGCGCTCTATCAGATCGCGACCGGCGCCGGCTACAGTCACGCTGGGCGCGAGTTGGTCGAACCCTTCGACGACGACGCGCAAGACGCAGCGGGCAACATCGGAGGCGTCGGTTTCCGAGAAGGCGCCATGCACGTCGTCGTACATGTTACCGATGCCGATACGCACCGGCCCGCCGACTACGCAACGAGCTTTCCGGGGACCCATTCACTCGACGACGCGATCGAGGCGCTGCGAAACGTCGAGGCGAAGGTCATCGGCGTCGCGAGCAGCTCGCAGGCGCGAAAGCACCTAGAGGCGGCTGCCTTTGGAACCGGTTCCGTCCTCGCGAATGTGGAAAACGGTGGCGACTGCCCCACAGGAATAGAGGGTGATTTGGTTCCGCGGTACCAGGACACGTGCCCGCTGGTCTTCGAAGTGGACTCGGATGGGAAAGGCCTCTCCGACACGGCCACCGATGCCATCGTCTCGCTGCTGGACGGAATTCGCTTCACGGAGATCGGCGTCCGGATCGGCGACGACCCGATCGGCTTCGTGGGCAACCTGGAAGTGGACCTGCAGGCGACCGAGGCCGCTGCCGGCGCGGCCGACCCGCAGGTGCTCGACAAGCTGCCTAAGGAACAGCCCGACGGCCTGCCGGAAACGTTCTCGGACGTCCAAAACCGCACGACCCTGGGTTTCAAGGTCACCCTCGAAAACCGAACGATCGCACCCACCGACCACGAGCAGGGCTTCCGAGTCGTCGTCGTGGCCATGGGAGACGGTCTTGTGGTCGCCGAGCGCGTGATCCGGATCATGGTGCCAGCTGGCGCGGTGGACGGAGGATCCGCCGGGCTCGGCAACGACGAGGACGCGGGCCGCTGAATCCCGGGAGTTGGCCCCCTTGGCCGAGTCATTCGCCAAGGCGCTGTGGGGTCGCAGACCAAGTGATGCGATGTGGGGTTTCCCGAATGATCCGAGCTGGAAAGGCTGCCGGGTATCGATCGAGGAGCGATTGTGCTAGGGCACCCGGGCGCCACGGTGGAGCACCGGCCAGTGGTGCCAATCAGGGAGCTTCATGGAGCACCAGCTGGGAATCATCGGCGGTAGCGGTCTATACGAGATCGAAGGGCTCACCAACGTGGAGGAAGTCCACGTGGAGACACCCTTCGGTGCCCCATCTGACGCCATCGTCCGCGGTCAGCTGGGCACCACGAAGCTGTCTTTTCTCCCGCGGCATGGCCGGGGACACCGCGTACCACCACACCGGATCAACTATCGGGCGAATATCTTCGCGCTGAAGAAGCTGGGTGTGCAGCAGCTGGTAAGCGTGTCAGCCGTCGGGTCGCTCAAGGAGGAGATCGCGCCGGGAGACATGGTGCTCGTCGACCAATTCATCGACCGCACCCGCGTTCGACGCAGCACGTTCTTCGACGACTTTGGCATGGTCGCGCATGTCGCGTTCGGCGACCCGGTGGACAGGGGGCTGCAGACTGCGCTGGCAGGCTGCATTGGCGAACTCGATGTCCGCCTGCACACCGGCGGTACCTACATATGCATCGATGGGCCGCAGTTCTCATCGCGGGCCGAGTCAGAGCTCTACCGGTCCTGGGGAGCGTCGGTGATCGGCATGACCAACCTCCCGGAAGCCAAGCTCGCCCGCGAGGCGGAGCTGCCCTACGCGACCCTGGCGATGGCCACGGACTACGACTGCTGGCACGAAAGCGAAGAAGATGTGACCGTCGACGCCGTCGTGGCGGTGCTCAAGCGCAACGCCGAACTCGCCAAGCAGATCATCGGCAAGCTCGCAAACAGCCTTCCCGACCCCGCTGCGAGTCCCGCAGTCAGCGCCTTGGAGAGCGCCATCATTACCGCGCCCGAGCAAGTTAGCACAGAAGCTCGCGCAGCTCTGGCCCCTATCCTCGCCAAGTATTTCGATCCAAAGGAGTCCCAACCATGAACCCGCTGCTCGTTGTCGGCTCGGTCGCCTTCGACACCCTTCACTTTCACGACGCAAGCCACCCCCGTGTACTGGGCGGCTCGGCGACCTACGGAGCCCTGGCTGCCTCCCACTTTGTCCCTGTTCGCATGGTGGGCGTGGTGGGCAAGGACTTCCCGGACTCCGCTGTTCAGATGCTGAAGGAGCGAAAGGTCGACCTCAGCGGTCTCGAGGTGGTCGACGGCGAGACGTTCCACTGGGAAGGGCGCTACGTGGAGGACCTTTCCTCGCGGGAGACGATCCGCACCGACCTGAATGTCTTCGCGGACTTCAGACCCAAGATTCCCGACGCGTTCCAGGCGACGCCCTATGTGATGCTGGGAAACATCGGTCCAGACCTGCAGCTCGAGGTCTTGGAGCAGATCACGCGACCCAAACTCGTGGTGGCTGATACGATGAACCTCTGGATCGATATCAAGCACAATGAGCTGTGCAACCTGCTGAAGCGCGTCGACGTTCTGATTCTGAACGATGAAGAGGCCCGACAACTATCGGGCAGGCACAATCTGCTCCACGCTGGTCGCGAGCTCCAGGCGATGGGGCCCAGGACGGTCGTGATCAAGAAGGGCGAACACGGCGCCATGCTGATGCGAGACGACCAGCTTCCGTTTTGCATGCCAGCACTTCCGCTCGAGAGCGTAGTAGACCCCACCGGGGCTGGCGACTCTTTCGCCGGCGCATTCCTCGGCTATCTCGCGCGCCACGACGACATCACTGACGCGGCCATGCGCCGAGCGGTCGTGCATGGATCGGTGGTGGCATCGTTCTGTGTAGAAGGCGTCAGCATCAACCGCCTGCACGCCGCCAGCGACGACGCCATCACAGAGCGAAGCCAGACCCTCCGCAACCTGGTGCAGTTCTAGCTACACGCTGCGGCGGCGCTCCTCGCCCACGAGCTGCAGTAGCTCGGCATCGTGCATATGCTCGGTGTCGACCAGCGCCCGCATGTAACCGTCCAGATAGGCCTGGGACCGCACACGGTCGTGGTGCGGTTTGGTGGAGAAGCGCGCATCGATCGCATCGCGACATAGGCGCCGGATATTGGTGATCAGCTCGTCATTGCCCATGGGATACCCTCGCGTTCAGAGAACCACAGCGCAAAGCTGCGTGGTCACCATGCAGGCACGCGGAGGGGACATCGGTCAAAAAATTTGCGCGCCAGCGGATGGTGCCGGGGGCGGGACTCGAACCCGCATGCCGTTTCGGCGAGCGATTTTAAGTCGCCTGCGTCTGCCATTCCGCCACCCCGGCGCCAGCTGGACCTGTATCACCAGTCCACCGCCCGGACCAAGCTGACAGATCTCACTGGACGCGGCCTCCACCAGGCCCGCGCGCCGAGCTTGCCGTCAGTTGACGGCTTCCGGCATCTGCGGGCCAGGAATCTCAGCACGGATGTCCTTGACGCGGTTCTGGCCGTCGACCAGCACCACTTTCGGCTCAAACGTGCGCGCCTCCTCCGAGTCCATCTCGCCGAAGGTGGCCATGATCACCAAGTCGCCTGGCGAGTTGCCGTGGGCGGCCGCGCCGTTGATGCAAACCACGCCAGAGCCCCGCGGGCCTGGCAAGGCGTACGTCACGACACGGGTTCCACGCGTCACGTTCCAAACGTGCAACTCCTGGTGGGGCAGAATGTCGGCCGTATCCATCAGATCGGCGTCGATCGTGCAGCTACCCTCATAGTCCAGGTCCGCGTGGGTGATCACCGCTCGGTGAATCTTCGACAAAAACATTCGACGGCGCATGGAAACTCAACCTGCCTCTCAGCTGTAGCGTCCCTGTGGGTACACTCAGCCAGGTTAGTCTACCGGCGGCTGGCCATGCCCGCAAGTGATCCCGGCGGCAGTGCCCGCGGCGAGTGTTTGCACGGCCGCTGAGGCCGTGTTAGCGCCGCCAGACCATGTTCGACCCGCCCGAACCCCAAACCGCGCCCTCCGTTCGCCCTGGGACCGTGCTGGTTCCCGTGGCCCTCGCTGTCGTGGCCATCATGTGGGCGTCTGGCATCTACGTGGACTTCCGGTGGTTCGCAAGCCTGGGCTACGAACAGGTATTCACGAAGATTATTTGGGCCCGCCTGCTCACGGGCGCCCTGGTCGCCGTCGGGGTTGGCGGCTTTTTCTGGATCAGCACAACCCTGGCGCTTCGGTTTTCGCGGGGTCAGCAACCGCTGCATCTGTACGACCCGGACGGCATCCCACGCGTCAACCTCGGCCAAGTGGCCAGGCGACTCGCGACACCCGCCGCGATCGCGGTGGGCGTCCTCTCGGGCCTATTCAATCATCGTCACTGGGAGACCATTCAGTTCTACTTGCACGCAACCCCGTTTAAGCGAAAGGACCCGATCTTCGGCAAGGAGATCGCGTTCTACGTGTTCGAGTTGCCCGCGCTGGAAGCGTTCTCGGGGGTTCTGTTCTGGACTGTGGGCATCACGGCCGCTGCCAGCGCCGGCATCTACGCCATGTGCGGTGCCCTTTCCTGGAACGAACAGGGAACCCACGTGGCCGACCGAGCTCGCGCCCACCTTCACGTACTCGCGGCGGTGCTGGTCGCGATCGTCGCATACGAGGCCTACCTCGATTTCTATCATTTACTCTACTCGACCATGGGGCCGATGACCGGCGCCAGCTATGCTGACGTACATGCCAAGCTGCCAGCCCTGCGTTTCAAGGTTGCATTCGCAGGTGTGGCCGCCCTCCTGATCCTGGCCAACTCGCGACGCGATAGCTACGGACTCGCGTTCCTGGCAGGCGCGTTGCTCTTGACTGCACAAATCGCCGAAGCCGCCTATCCGGCGGCCGTACACCGCTTCAGCGTGGTGCCCAACGAGTTCGAGAAGGAGCGTGAGTATCTAGGCCACAACATCGAAGCAACGCGCGCCGCCTACGGCCTCGATTCGGTCGTGGAACGGGAGCTCTCGGGCGACGTCCAACTTACGGCCAAGGACGTCGAAAGCAACCGCAGCACGATCGACAACGTACGACTGTGGGATCACCGGCCGTTGCTCGAAACGTTTGCCCAAATCCAGGAGATCCGCACGTACTACGAGTTCTCCTCGGTTCACAACGATCGCTACGTGATCGATGGCGAGCTGCGCCAGACGATGCTTTCGCCCCGGGAGCTCGCGACCGAGAGCCTACAGAACCGGACCTGGGTCAATGAACGCTTCACTTTCACCCACGGCTACGGGCTTACACTCGGCCCGGTCAACGAAGCGACGCCGGAAGGGCTCCCGGTCTTGCTCGTCCAGGACATACCTCCAGCAACCAAGACGAGCGATATCAAGGTAACGCGACCGTCCATCTACTTCGGCGAGCTGTCCAACAACTACGTGTTTGTCCGCACCGCCAACCGCGAGTTCCACTACCCCGCCGGCCAGAGTTTTGTTGAGACAGACTACGACGGTAAGGACGGAATTCGCTTCGACTCCACGCTCATGCGATTGGCGCTGGCCACCCACCTGCGGTCATTCAAGATTCTGCTCTCCAACGACATCGACTCTGACAGCAGGGTCCTGCTGCACCGCAACATCATCAGCCGGGTTGCTCGCGTACTTCCGTTCGCTCGCTTTACCGAAGCACCGTACATGATCGTGCGCGACGACGGCACGCTCATGTGGATCATTGATGGGTACCTGGCGACAGACCGCTATCCGTACGCAGAACGCATCGGGCGCAATGGTTCGATCAACTACCTGCGCAACTCGATCAAAGTCACCGTCGACGCCTATGACGGCACCGTCACCGCCTACGCAAACGACGAGCAAGACCCGCTGCTATCAACCTGGCGCAAGATCTTCCCAGGCACCTTCGAGCCGCTCGCTGAAATGCCAGAAGACGTGCGTGCGCACCTGCGATACCCGGAACAGATCTTCCGGATCCAGGCCGAGATGTTCGCGACCTATCACATGGATCAGCCTCAACTGATCTACAACCGTGAGGACAAGTGGCAGGTGCCATCGATCACGAACAACGAGGGCTCGCCGAGGGTCATGGAACCCTACTACACGGTCATGAAGCTGCCCGGGGAGAAGGCCCCGGAATTCATTCTGATGCTGCCATTCACCCCCAGCCGCAAGGACAACCTGTCCGCGTGGATGGTCGCCAGGGCCGACGGCACACACTATGGAGAGCTCGTGGTCTACCGCTTTCCGAAGGATCGGCTCATCTTCGGCCCACAGCAAATCGTCAATCGCATCAACCAAGATGCAGAAATCTCGCGGCAGATCTCTCTGTGGGATCAGCGCGGGTCCGAAGCGGTATTCGGTACGCTCCTGGTCATCCCCATCGAACGCTCGTTGATCTACGTGCGGCCGCTCTATCTCCAATCGGAGGGCGGCAAGATCCCCGAACTGAAGCGCGTCATCGTTGCATACGAGAAGAAGATCGCCATGGAGCCCTCGCTGCGCGAGGCGGTAGACGCGGTCTTTAGACACGAGGGCGGCCCTTCCCAAATAGACTCGAGCACGGAGCAACGCCCGTCGGCAGATGTCATCGAGCCGACAACCGAAGCGACCTTGGAACCTCGGATGGAGATACCGGCGACCGGACAACCCCAAGCGACCCGGGCCTTGCGCCACTTCGAGCGCGCCATCGCGGCCCAGCGGAGCGGCGACTGGGCGGGGTACGGGCGCGAGCTAGACCGCGTAGAAGCCCTGCTGCGGGCCATGCAGCCGACCGCGCGGCCCACTGAACCGGCCCGCGGGGCGGCTCCCCAAGGCGCAGCCAGGATCCCGGAAGCCGTGCAGTCCGACGCCGGTGTGCGCCCCTGATGGAGCCCCGCGTCCCAGGGAAGGACGTACAGTAGCGCACATCGCCACCCGCACTTGGCTGGCGACAGCTTGATCGGGTGGACGTATCCGTTGCCGTTCTGGAGATCCAAGTGATAGCGTGCGCACGGGTGCGCAGTCCAAGTAGGCGCTTAGCTAACATGATCGACACATCGATCGAGACCATCGCTGGCTCGCTCACGCAGGCCGGAATCGAAATCTACCGACGCAGCAGCGACCGCATCCAGATCGCGGAGCGCGTTCGAATGCACCTGATGGATTCGGGCGTAAGCGTGTCGATTGCCGAACCCCCAACGGTCCAATACGCCGTCCGCTGTCAGCGCAGCGACTTCCCCACCAACGACGCAAGCGACCTGTTCGAGCGCGTACGCACCGCCAGTGCGCCAGCCGCTCGTGACGCCGGCTTCGTCGAGGTAGGAGCGCGCACGCGAACCATCACCGATCCGATGGACGACAGTCGCGTCCTGGATACGTGGCTGGAGGTGCTGTTCGAACGCGCCATCTCCGAGTCGGACGAGCTGACCTCGATCGTGACGTGGGCCCTGTCGCAGCCAAAGTACGTTCAGCCCTAGTGAGTCGCCAAGCTAGCCCGCATCCAGGCAAGGGCATGCGCCCTTTCCCCCGTCGCGGCAAAGCAGCCTCCCGACTGCAGAC
>JAPPOR010000298.1 GCA_028817905.1 Myxococcales bacterium | reverse complement strand
TGATCGCTACATAGAACTCAAATACCGGCTGTCTCATTCGTGTTGACACGTTCCGCCATTGGGGTAATGAACAACGTGTCCATCTGGCGCGACCCCGGTCCGCGCACGCACGGCTAGTTGGTCGTCTGTAACGGCACCGCCATGACGAGCGACCGAGTGAGCATCGGGGTGCCGCGTAACGCTGCTGAACCTCCCTGGCCCCTCCGGTGGACCGCTTCCCGAGCTAGCACCACCGCTGGGTGGGTCCGCCCCCGTGGGCGCTGCGGTCCCCGAGCCTCCGCTAGCCGAACCCGCCCCCGGGGGCTCGTCGGCCATTTGCATGGCGTTGTAGCCTCGCCAGATGCCGCGGCCTGCGTTGACGAGGCCGGCGCCCACTAGGACGATGCCAGCGTCGATGGCGGTGGCGGAGGGGATGAGGCCGGCGAGGCCGAGGCCGCCGCTTGGGACGGCGGCGGCCAGCGAGGCCGCACCGCCCGCGGTGCCACCGACGATCGCGGCGCCGCCCGCGTAGATCTGGGCGAGGCCGGTGGCGGTCTCGCCGATCGCCCGGCCCGCCTCGAAATTGCGCCCGGCGCCCTCGGGGCTCGGCACGAAACCGAGGGGCCACGCGACCGAGCCGGCGGCGCCGGCGGCGATGCCGAGCGCCAGCTGACTGCTAGCAGAGTCGCGTACGAAGTTCTGCGCCTTGTCCCACAGACTCGGCGCCTCCCGCGCTTCCGAGGAGGCTCCGACCTCGGATGCAGCGCTGGTCGCGCCTCCGTGCGACACGCCCTGCCCTGCCCTCGCTGCTCCCTGGCCGACGGAGAGCACATGGCTGTCGGTGGGCGAGGTGCCACTGCCTGTCGCAGCGTTGTCTGGAGCGGAGAAACGCCCGCGTGCACCCGGCGGGACGGCGCCCGCAGTGGCGGGACTGGCGCCGTTCGCGAAGTCGCTCCGTTCCCTGGCCTGGGCTCCCGAAAGCACCGACGAGAACTCGTTCGTGGCACTGCCGACCCGCTCGCTCGCCGTGCTCGCGAGGCCGTGCCAAAGGGACAGGCCGCCCACGACGAGTAGCGCGAAGAGCACGGCGTACTCGAGAGAGGACAGGCCGCGCTCGTCTCCCGATAGCGCCACGGTTCGGCGTTGCCGTACCTGCGACGGGCGCGGCTCGGGCGCGACCGGGGAAGCGGGTGGCCTAGCGACCACGCGCCGCCCCCCTCCTTCGCCGTCCACCGCCGCCAGGCGTTCCGCGCGCAGCGAGCCACCGGGTCATCGGCAGGTATCCGAGGGCGCCGACGATCGCGTAGGTGCCGAGCTGCAGTCCGGTTGCTACCCCAAAGCGCCCCGCTGTGGCGGCGCCGAGAACCACGAGCAATGCCAGCGCGGCGAGCGCGCTCAATACAGCGATGCCCGGGGCGAGCCCCGCGAACCGGGAAAGCAAGAACGCGAGCAGGCCGCCGAGCAGCAGCACCCGCAGCGCCGCGCCGAGTACGACGCCCAACAGCTCCCCGGTCCGAAACGCGTCGGTGCCACGCGCCACGCCGAACACCGACACCTCCGGCTTCGCCGCGGCTCCCACGACCGCATGGGCCCAGATCGCGTCCGCGACCGCCGCGGCGTCGGCCTCCCGGGGCCCGGCCCCCGTGACAAACACGCTCAACGTGGCCGACCGGGTGAAGAACGTGATCGCGTGGAACGCAATCGCGGTCGGGGCAAACAATGCCGGCCCCGACTCGCGCACGAACGTCGCAACCTGCGCCTGCGAGCGACCGCAGCGGGCGCCTGCGGCTGCATAGTTTGCCGCCAGCTGGTCCGGCGTCGCACTCGGGCGGCCGGCAAGGACGGCCTCGATCAAGCAGCGTACCTGGTTGAGGTCTGCGCCCGATGCGCGCAGCGGTTGCCAGGCGGCGTGGGAATCGGGCACGGCAAGCAACCCGAGCACCTGGGCCGGTCCCGTCGCGTCGACCCGTAGCCGGGTAGCGCCCCGGCCAGCGTCATGCAGGACCGGGGTCACAGCCGTGAGCTCGAGGCCTTTGAGCTTACCGCGCATGCCTGCGGCGAACCCCTCGGCATAGGTCTCCAGCGAAAAGCCCGCACTGTGCGGGCTGTGGCTGGGGTCGATCGCTGCACCCGGCTGCATGAGCACTTGCACCGGCAGCTCCATGCTGAGGTGATGGTGGGTAGCGACTGGGATGGCGTGGTGGATGGCGACGTCCGTGCGTCGCTGGGCGTCGGCGAGAGCGTGGTTGTAGACCTGCGTGACGCGTTCGTCCCAGGGCGCAAGGAAGGCTATCAATGAGAAGATTTTGTTTCCTGCCTAGGTAGGAGAGCTTGACCCGCCACGTGCGCTATCAGCGCCGTACTCCACGCTCTTCCATGAGTTCGAGAATCGCCGCGGCTAGGCGATCGTTGGCGCCTGGGGTGGGATGGACGCCGTCGGCGAACTGCCCCATCACGATGTCGGTCGCCTGGAGTGTGTGGCAGTTGAGTGGCGCCGCATCGCAGATCTCTTGCACGCCATTCATCATGAGGTCCGCCGCCGCCGGACCGGGATTGCGAGCGTCGGTCGAGTAGCCGATGTAGACGACGTCTTGAACACCTGCTTCGGCCATATCGCTCCACATCTTGCCAAGGGTCTCGCCGATCCTTGCCAGGGTCATCTCGCAGGTCGCGCCGCCTTGCTGACAGTCAGTCTGAGCCCCGGGGGACAGCACCAGGTCGTTGCCTCCACCCGTCATGACCACGGTCTTGAGATTTGGGTTCTGGCGGGTCGCAGTGGTCCACTGGTCGGGAATCGCCCCGGCTCCCGAGAGCAACCCGGCGCCCGGCATTGCGTGGTTGGTGTAGCGCTTGCCGGCCCGGCGCAGTGCTTCGTAGATTCCACCCGAAGTTCCGAAGTACATCCAAGAGTCGCCGATTGTGACGACGTCGGAGCCATCGCCTTCGCCCAGGTCTTCTCCGTTCATCCGGCCAGGTTCCGTGCGCTCCGGGTCTGCGGGGTCGGTGTCCGGTGGCTCCGGGTCTGCGGGGTCGGTGTCCGGCGGCTCCGGGTCTGCGGGGTCGGTGTCCGGCGGCTCCGAGCCTGGGGTCTCTGGGCCCGCAGCTTCCGCGGCTGTCACGTCTGGAGCCGTCGCCTCCGGATCCATCGCATGCGTGGTCGTCTCCGGGTCGTTCACGCGAGCGGGTGCGGGCGTCTCCTGGTGCGACCCTTGAGTGAACGTCATCACCGGTGCCCGGCTACCCGCGATGGGCATGGTGGTGTTGCTTTGGGGCGACACGGGCGGGGTTGTCGCGGCAGCCGGGGTGAGATCGGGAACCCGCTCGCAGGCGGTCAGCAACAGGGCGGCTGCGACCGTTGCCCTGGCGCCCACTGAGCTTCTCGTGGTTGATCGAGACTTCGTCGTCATGGTGCATGTTCCCCAGGGTCGCAGGATCGCAGGGGCTCCCCACTGCACATTGGACACACGCAGCGCAACAACCGGCCCCCAGCAATCGTGTGGCACGCTGCCGGAGGACTAGGACATGTGACTCGGATTTCTGTCAACCCTCCCGCCATCAACGCGCCCGCCCTGCGCCGCGGATAGTATGCATTCGCCGAAGCCACATCGCCTCGCTTGCTCTTCGGCTTCGCAGCGCTCTCGCCTCCCTCGCGAATACAGGCAGTATTCGGTCGATCGCTGGAAGGCGGTGTGAAGCCGAAGAGCAAGCGATCCGACGCGGCGTTGATGAATGATCCGAGCTAGGTCACGCCTGCGGCGCTCCAGGCAGTGCTGGGCGGATAGGTGGGCCTCACACAGGCACGTCCCGACTGACCCTGGCAGAGGCCGAGCGCCACATGCCTCGTCGGGCCCCGGGCAGAGCCCCGTTAGCGACCTTGACTTGCGGCCTCTGCTTTTGGCCTTTCCCGAACAAACTTGACTCAAATGCCAACGAGCATCCTGGTCAAGGTCGCTAGCGCCGCACTCCACGCTCTGCCATAAGCTCGAGAATGGCGGCGGCCAGGCGATCGTTGGCGCGTGAAGTGGGATGGATGCCGTCGGCGAACTGCCCCATCACGATATCGGTTGCTTGAAGGGTATGGCAGTTGAGCGGTGCCGCATCGCAGATCTCTTGCACACCATTCATCGAGAGGTCGGCTGCCGCTGGACCAGCGCTGCCAGCGTCGGTGGAGTAGCCGACGTAGACGACGTCTTGAACACCCGCTTCGGCCATGTCGCTCCACATCTTGCCAAGGGTCTCGCCGATCCTTGCCAGAGTCATCTTGCAGGTCTCACCGCCCAGCCGACAATCTGTCTGCGCCCCGGGCGATAGCAGCACGTCGTTGCCTCCGCCGGTCATGATCACGGTCTTGATATCGGGGTTCCGGCGGGTAGCAGTCGTCCACTGGCCGGGGATCGCCCCGGCACCCGAGAGTAGCCTGACTCCCGGCACTGCGTGGTTGGTGTAGCGCTTGCCGGCTCGGCGGAGCGCGCCGGAGATCCCGCCCGACGTGCCAAAGTATTCCATCCAGGAATCGCCCAGTGTGACGACATCGGAGCCATCGCCCTCGCCGAGGTCCTCGCGGGTCATCCAATCCGGACCCGTGACCTCCGGGTCGGTGACCTCCGGGTCAGTGACCTCTGGGTCGGTGACCTCCGGGTCGGTGACCTCTGGGTCGGTGACCTCTGGGTCGGTGACCTCTGGGTCGGTGACCTCCGGGTCGGTGACCTCGGGGTCCGCTACCCCCGGGTCCATCATGTCTGGGCCGGTTGGCTGAGGTCCCATCGCTTGCGGGGCCATGCCGGGGTTGTTCATGCTGGCGGGCGGTGGTGTGCCCTGGCCAGGCGCCTGGGGTGCCGTCATCAC
>JAPPOR010000355.1 GCA_028817905.1 Myxococcales bacterium | reverse complement strand
TTTTGACTGAGGCGAAAGCGCTGCGGAGTCGAGCAGTTGTGCGAGGGCGCGTGATTTGGTGATGGATGCGGGCTAGCCCGGATGATTCATGAACTCTGCATCGCCTCGCTTGTTCTTCGACTTCACACGCCTTTCGTCGCCCTCGCAAATACAGGCAGTATGTGGGTCGGTCGCCGAAAAGCCGTGTGAAGCCGAATCCCTGCGCGATCCGACGCAGAGTTCATGAATAATCCGGGCTAGCGACCTTGAGTCAGCGTTCTGTGGGCGTTTGCGTCAAGTTTGGTCGCGTTACCTTGATTGGAAGCGTTTGGACAAGGTCGCTAGGTCGCGCTGACGCGCTCCGGGGATGAGCTGCAAGCGACAACGGTTTCCGGTGGCGCTTGGGTCACATGCCTTGTTGGGCGGGGGCGGAGCCCCGCTAACGACCTTGAGTCAGGGTTTCGTGGGCGTTTGCGTCAAGTCTGATCGCGTTGCCTCGCATGGATGCGGGCTAACCCGCATCCATCACCAAGGCACGGGATGATCGTGCAAGTGATCGGCTTCGCAGGGCTTTCGGTGAAGGCGGGAATACTCGCTGTATTTTCGACTGAAGCGAAAGCGCTGCGGAGTTGAGCAGTTGTGCGAGGGCGCGTGATTTGGTGATGGATGCGGGCTAGAAGCGATTCTGGACAAGGAGGTCCAGGCAGCGGCCTTGTGGGTCGATTCGTTTGACCGCGACCGCGATGCGATTGTCGGGATTGAGCGCCGTATAGTAATTGTCTAGTAGGGCGGCTGCGTTGCCCGGCAATGGCAGGACCAAAGGGTCGCCCGTGAAGCTCGGTAAGGGTGCACCGTCGCCCATGTAGGTCGTGATGCCGAAGCCGAAGCCGGGCGGTGGTAGTGCCGGGCGAAAGAAGTAGCGGTCCGAGTCTTGGGGGTCGAACGCCCCGGCCTTGAGCAGGCTAAGCTGCAAAATCGGAGCGCCTTTCCGAAAATCCAGTACAGCGGTGATCCGTGGTGTGTAGTTGGGCGCATCCGGCTCGCGCTCGCGGCTGAGCATCGCTGCTTCGAACGTTCCGCCATTCGCCAATGCTTCGAGCGCAGTCCGTGTTTGGTCCCCGTTGCTGACCAGCTGGATACCGGGGGCTTCGAGCATGGCCTCGTAGATGATCAGGCTCGGGTCCTGGAGTTTGGAGACGTCCGCTGGTTCGGTGCGCAAGCTCGCGCCGTCCACGACGAAGCGCCGATTGCGGCTGTTTTCGCTGCGGCCCATGATCCAGTACACGAACACCCAGTCGCCCCCGGCAAGCCGCCCGACCACAAGGCCGCGTCCAGGGTAGGCGTTGTTCTGAATATGCGACGTGAACGTTTCCGTCACCCGATCGGTGATACTCATGGAACCTCCAGCGCCCCCTTATGGCGTACTTGTCAGTCTGTGTCGAGGTGGGCAAGCGTCGGTGTTCGCGTACCCTCGCCAGCGCCCTTCGACGATGCGCATTGTGCAACCTTCTCGCGGGCGGTTGGCGGCGAGCCCGCCGGCGGCGATAATTGACGGCGGAGATGGCGCTTGCCGACAAGGACACGCGGTCCGGGGAATTGCTTGCCGGCAGGTACCGCCTAGGGCAACGGGTCTTCGCGGGCGGTGTCACCGAGACGTATCGGGCCACCGCCCAGGATGGCAGCGACGTGTCGGTGCGAGTCCTCCGGCCTGAGTACGCCCTCCAGGCGAAAGTGGTCGATAGCTTTCTCGCGATGCCCAGGTCCCTCAAGGAGGTGACCCATGCCAGCTTGCCCGCGGTGCTCGCCGTCGAGCTCGACGGCACCGGGATACCATTCGTGGTCGAGGACCTCGTGGAGGGAGAGTCCCTGGAGGCGATGCTTGCGGGGTACGCGGATGGCATGGACGTTGGAGTCGCACTGCGCATGCTGTCATCGGTGATCGACGCCCTGGCGCTCGTGCATGCCCGCGGCTTGGTTCATTCCGCGTTCGAGCCCAGACACGTACTGATAGAGAAGCGCGCTGGCGGTGTGCCACGGGTGCTGCACTTTGGCAGCCCCGAGAACGACGGGGAGCCACGGTTCACCGCGTATACCGCCCCGGAGGTGCGAGCGGGTAGCCCACCCACCCCAGCTTGCGACGTCTGGGCGCTGGGCATGACGCTCTATCGGATGCTCGCAGGCAGCTTTCCAGACATGCGGGATGACCGGACCCCAGTCCCGTTCGGCGAAGCTGCACCTCACCTTCCCGCCAAGTTGATCGAACTCGTCGATGCTTGCCTTGCGGTCCGGCCGGAACGGCGTCTGGCCGACGCCAGTGACGTGCGGGAGCGGTTGCAGGCGCTGTTCGCCGAGCTCGAGCAGCTTGGACGTCCCGTCGGTGTGCACTCCGTCAGCGACGCGCGCTCCGATGTGTCACGGCCACTTGCAAAGCCCACTGTCGAGCCCCCCAAGAGCGCGAGCAGCAAGGCGCTGGCACCCGCTCCACCCGGTTCGGATGCGCCTCCGCCGTTTTCGAGCATGGCCCTGGACGACACCATCGCGCAGCCTGTGAGCGGGCCGACTCCTGGAACCGACGCAGCCTCGATGGAAGTGACCGAGGTGCTCTCGGATGGGCCTCTCGGCTCGGCGCCTGCAGAGGCAAGAGGCGCCGAACAAGCTCCAAGAGCGCCCGCTGCTGCTCCGGAGGCTGGGGAGGACTCTCCGGAAGCCGCTGGTTCTTCGGGACCGCTCGCGACCGGCAGCGATCTGGCGGCTGCCTTCTCGCCGCTACTGGCCGACTCCGGCGAAGGTTTGCCTCCAGCAACCCGCCGCCGCAAGAAGAAGCGCCGACGCGGCGGAGCCTCCAGGCCGATGGGCGAGCGTGACGCGGGCCCGCAAGTCGGCCCGGTGGGCGATGGAGACCCGCGGTCGATGGGGGCTGATGAGCCGGCTGAGATTGCCAAGCGGAAGCTTTGGCGTTCGAAGCGCCGTGAGCGTCGCGCTTTCCTGGGCGATGCCGAAGGGCTGCAGCAAGGGACCCCGAAGGACGCGGAAGACGAGCGGCAGGCCTCTGCCCGTCCCCCAGCGGGTCCGCCTGCGCGTTCCGTGGTCTCACGCAGGGATGCACGCGAGCGCGCCGAGGGTCGCTCCGTCGCCGCGGCCCTCAGCGAGGCCCAGCTCGAGGCGCTCAAGGCGATGCACGAGCAGCGCGAGTCGCGCGCAGGGCGCTGGCTCAACCTACTGCTGCTCTTGTTGTTTCTGCTCGCGTTCCCGCGGGCGGTGCCGATGCTGTTGGAGCCCAATATGGCGACCGCGCGCAGTCTGCTGGGGGAGCAGTTCACGTGGGCGGTGGCGGGGATTGCCGGTACCTCGTTGGTGGTCCTATTCAAGGTCTGGGTGGCGCAGGTCCAAACCAAGGCGGTTCTGCTGCGTCCCGTTACGTGGAGCTTGCAGGTCACCGTCGTGTGCCTTTGTGTGATGACGGCGGTCGCCTTTTCGCCAGATGGCTCCCTTGGGACGGTCGAATGGGCCGCCCGCCGCTTCTTGCCGTGGGTTGCAAGTTTGCTGTTGCTGTTCGGAGCGTTGTTCGGGCTGTTCAACGCAGCCAAGCGCCTCTCGGTCGACGTGTTGCATGCCGCCGCCGTGGGGGCCCTGTCGTTGCTGTCCGTGTTCGGCTCATACAGCGTCATGGCTGCCGCCCTTGCGATGGCTGTGCAGGCCAGGGAGGGCGGCGTCGATGGCCTTGACATGGGTGACCTGGTGCGATCGGCCAAGCAGCTCGGCGATCCCGAGTTGCCGCCGGACGACGTGACCGATCAGGCTGCATTGGAAGCGCACCAGCATGGGAAGAATCTGATCGAGGCCGAGCCGCGGAGCCTGGTAGGGGCCGGGGGTCAGGAGGACCTCTCTGACGCCGAGCGCCTGCGGAAGGGCCGCCGAAACAACAGCAATACGCTGGGCAAGCTGAAGAAAATGATGGAATAGACGGCGCATTGAGGCGTCTGGCCTTTACATCCTGGGCCGCGATGGTGAAGGGTTCAGACGCTTTGGACAGTTCGCGTTGGATGACAGTTTGCACCTCGATTCTGCGGCGCCCGTGGACTCCCGCGAGCCGGGTCTTCATCGTGTGCTTGTTCTTGGTGCTCGCAGCCTGCTCGTCGGGCACCAATACGGTGTACTTTTGGAGTCCCGATACCGGGCCAGGCCCGACCCTACCAGACGCAGGCGATCCTTCAGTCACGCGGGATGGGGGCCCGCAGGACGGGGGAGACGACGACGCTGGGGCGGAGTCCGATGGAACGACCGTCGAGGGTGCCCCAGATGCGGCCATGAACGGGGGCACGCATGAAGGGAGCCCCGACCCCGACTCAGGACAGGCCATGGTGGGGGAGATGGACGCGGGCGCTTCTCGCGAGGACTCTGGCTCGGACGCGCGCCCTGATACCGGCACAGGGAGCGAAGACCCGGGCCATGACAGTGGCGGGGACGACTTGGATGCGGCTTCCAATGCTGCCGACGGTGCTATCGACGGTGCTATCGACGGGGGCACAGATGGGAGCACGGATGCTGACCCGGATGGCGACGTTCCCGCCATGGTGGACGCCATGGTGGACGCCATGGTGGACGCCATGGTGGACGCCAGGGTGGATGCCATGGACGCCAGGGTCGACGCTACGGTGGATGGGGGTGCCCCCGAGGACGCGGGCGCTCCGGCTACCAGCCCATGTCCCGGTGGAGGTCAGCCGTGTCGGCTGCTCCCGTTTGGCGATTCGCTGACCCATGGGATCGGTGACCCCGAAGCGGGTGGCTATCGCAGCCAGCTGTTTCAGCGCACGCTGACCGCCGGCAAGAGCATCACATTCATGGGCCTGGTCGGCAACAAGATGGACGGGCCGGCGACTGTGCAAGGGGTCACCTTTCCTGCAAGCCACGAAGGTAATCCGGGCTGGACCACCGGCGATATGGCCGGCCTGATCCCGACCTCGCCAGGCACCGACCCGCCGCACATTGTTTTGCTCCTGGCAGGGACCAACGATATGAAGGCCATGGATGCGAGCACGATTCCTGCGGCCCCTGACCGCCTTGACGTACTGATCGGTGCTTTCTTCACGTACGCGCCGGACGCTCTGGTGGTGGTCGCTCTGCTCCCACCTCTCGCCGATGAAACCCAGGACGCGGCGGTCGGTATCTACAACCTGGCTGTTGCGCAGCTCGTTGCGGCGCGAGCGTCGGCCGGCGACCGCATCGTACTGGCGGATATGAACACCGGCTTCATCCCCGAGGACTACCTGGACGACGATACTCATCCAAACCCCACTGGCTACGCCCACATGGCCGACGTCTGGTATGGCGCTATCGAGGACCAGCTGAGGTAGGGCCGCTAGCTTAGCTAGCCTTCCGGCACGCCTCCGGCGGGTTCCCAGATCACAAGCCCAGGCATCATGCGTGCATGCACCATGCGGATCCCTTGGTCGTCGGCGAGTCCGGCAACCGAGGCCGCGAACCGGGCCCGGATATCGGTGATTCCCCTGTGCCGCAGGAAGCTCTGATGCCATTCAGCCAGCAAGGAATGAAGTGGGTGGCCCCTGTAGCATGAGCGCCGCAGGTCACTCGGCAACTCGTCCCGAAACATCCACGGGCCGCACCCGCGACTGAAATCAGTGGAAAAGAGAAGCGCGCTGCGCTTCAGCTCGCCGCTTGCCTGCTTGTTCATCACGTGTGCGCACAGGGATGAGCCGGTGCGGTCGCAGGTTCCTTCGAGCAGCACACCGCCGGGCATCAGCAGGTCACCCAGCCGCCGCAGGCCGGCCCGGGCTTGCAGGGGGCTGAGTCCGCGCAGCACGTTCATTGCACGCACGAGCCGAGCACCGGGCCGCCCCAAGACTTCGCGAGTGCCCTCGGCCAGAGCGTCGCAGCAGGCGAACTGTTCTTGGGGATGGTTGCTCTGGGCCGCAGCGACCCGCCGCTGGTCAGCGTCCACGCCGATGATGCGGAGCCCGCACGATACGCGCCGGCATGCCCGCGCTAGTTCCAGCGTAGTATCCGGGCGCTCACCGATACCCACGTCCAGAAGTGGGGAAGCAGGGTCAAGGACCGGGTCGGTTCCCCTGAGCAACCCCCCCAGACAAGTCGTGACATAGGCGTCGAGGGCCACAAGCCGCCCTGAGCGCGTCCGCCCGCGTAGTCTGGCTCGCTTCATGGCCTCTATTCCTAGTGGTCGGCGCCTACCGCTTGGGTCGGCTCGACGAGCTCTCAGCTGACGAGGTTCCCTACTCTGGCACGCTGTTCGAATACAAGGCAGGTTTTTTCGAAGCCCTCGGTCCAGCGCTCGAGATGGGGCGTTCCTTCGTCCGGCCTGAGTACCAACGCTCACCCGTCGGTCTTGTGTTGCTTTGGAAGGGCATTGCGAAGTACCTGCAGAAGTACCCTCGCTACCGCCATCTGTTGGGACTTTCGCGAGGTAGCCCGGCTAAGCCCTGCGAAGCCCGGCTACTCCGACCCCGACGATGCCAGGTGCATCAAGCCCTCCTGCGCGATCGTCGCTACCAACTCTCCGCCCTCGGAAAACACGTGTCCACTCGCTAGGCCGCGCCCGTTGGCAACGCTGACGCACTTGCCTGCGAAGAGCAGCCAGGCATCAGCGCGCAACTCGCGATGAAACCATACGCTGTGGTCCAAGCTGGCCATCTGCAGATCCGGGTCGAACGGTGACATGCTAGTCGCCATTACGCAGCTCTGAAGCGCGAACATATCCGAGCTGTAGGTAAGGGCGCAGCGGTGAAGATTGGGGTAGTCTGGTAGTTGGTCTCGGCACCGGAACCAGACCCGGCGCTCGGCAGGCTGCGCCTTGCTTTCGAACCATTGGCTGTCGTCTGTGGGACGGATTTCGATCGGCCATGTGGTGTTGAAGCGGTCTCGGGCATGCTCAGGCATTCGTGCCCTCATGCGGTCCCGTGTGGTCTCCTCATCTGGCAGTTCGTTGGGGTGGGGGGCATCGGGCGCGGTCAGTTGCACAGATTCGCTTTGACCATCGTCGCTCTGGAACGAGGCCGTGAACTGGAGGATCGGTTCGTCTCGCTGGATCGCCAGGACCTGCCTCGAACAGAAGCGCTTCGCGTTCCGGAGATCAGTGACTTCGTAGTAGACCGGTCGTCCTGGCTTTCCCGGGCGCAGAAAGTAGCTGTGCAGTGAATGACACGGCCAACCGTCTTCCACCGTGAACGACGCGGCTGCCAAGGCCTGCGCCAGGACCTGCCCACCGAACACCCGGGGTCGGCCATCGTCGACTGGGGGTCCAAGAAAGACGCCTTCCTCGACGGTTTCCAAGTCGAGTATGTCTGTGAGGGGGGGCAGTACAGTCATGCTGGACCGACCCTCCCCTTCGAAGCTGCGCGAGTCAAGCCCCTGCGGTCAACCGCCTTTGCGGCGAAGGATGAGCCGCGCATAGGCGTCCGACAGGGTCTTGGCCAGCGAGCGCAGGCCGGCGAAGCTGGCCTCGGCGACGTCGCCCTGACCGTTGTCGGCGTACAGGATGTTGACGACGCGTTCGCGTAGCAGGACCGGCACCATGACAGCTTTTCCCCCAGTTCCGCGTCCGAAGCGGGCTAGCATGCGGTGGTCCATCGGGAGTTCGAACGAGTGGCGCGCTCCCTCCCTTCCCTGCGCCGCCTGTGCGAACGCAGAGTCGCTGGCGAGGGGCAATAGGACCCCACCCACGTCCCGCGGGGTCTGTCCGGCATCGCAGCCCTTCATGCCCTCGACCATGCCTTGGTTGACGAGCAAGAGGGCCGCAAAGTCGGCGAAACCGGTGGCGGCCATCAGGGCATGCTCGATCAGGGAATCGCGATCCTCGGCGGTCTGTATCGCTCGCTCGTGCTCTGCGATCTGGCCGGGACCCGGTCGCTGGGGGGTTAGCGCGTCCTCGGCCCTCGCCCCTACACTGCCCTGGGGGACCGCCACGGGTGCGGCTGGTTCGGAAACCGAGACCGACCGTCGTTCCCCGCTCGCCGGCCGGGGAGCGGGAGCTTCGCTGGCCCTCGTTCGCAGCGCCCTAGCATGGTCCGCATGGCCCTCACCCTGTGGCCGCGGAGGGGCAGATACACCCGTCGCACCATGCTGCCACTGGCCCAGGTCGATCTGCGCCATTCGCTGCTCCACCGGTTGCGTGGCTGCCGGTCCACCCGCCGCCGCGGGCGCTTGCTGTCTTGCGCGCGCGCCAAGCAGCTGCTCGGCAGCCGCACGGAGTTCCACCCCGGGCGATCCTTGGGCCTGGTCTGCGACTAGGTGTTGGCTGGTCTCTGGGTGGCTGGCCCGCTTCTGGGTCTGTAGCCGCTCGGGGACCCGGCTGGTGTCCACGTGCCGCAGAGAGCGCGGCACCTGGAATAGCCACTGCAGCCAGTCCTCCATCAGGAGTTGTGGCAGGACATACCCCTTGATGCGGCACCCCGTCGCAAAGCGCAGCTCGTCCAACGTGGGCGGGTCGTGGGGGTCCAGCAGTGCCACGTGCAGGAGCCGATCCTCGAGCTTCATAGGGATGAAGCGATACTTCTCGACCAGTGGTCTGGAAACACGTCGCACGGCCTGCCGTTCAGGGTTTTGGAGCCAGGTGTACTCGGGCAACGGTGTCTTGTGGAGCTCCGTCAAGGCTTGTGCCAGTTCCGCAATGCTGACGTAGTTGAGCTCGACGAGGTTCGTGCCGAGGCGACCGCCGTACAGGACCTGCTGCCGGACCGCCTCCTCGATCTGATCAGCGGAGCACAGCCCGCGCGCCAGGAACAGGTCACCCAGTCGCGTCACGGTGGCCTAGTCCTTGATGATCATGTTGTCGAACATGGCGTCGAATTCGGCTTCGTCGTCGGCGGGCGTCGCCACTGCTTCAAGGCGCTCGATACGCGTCGCGACATCGCGAAACTCAGGACTCTGGGCTGCAACTCGCCGATAGTAGTCCAGCGCGCCCGCCTGATGGTCGTTGAGCTCATGTGCGTTGCCGAGCTCGAACCAGAGCTCGAGTAGCTCACTCGCGCTGGGGTTGCATGCCAGCGCAGCTTCGAAGTGCTTGATCGCCTCGTCCATCGACCCCTTCGCGAGATAGGACAGGCCGATCATCGTGTTCGCTTGGCAGCGTCGCGACGAGTCCTCGAGGCATAGCTTGAACTCCCCGATTGCCTCGTCATGCAAGCCCATTTCAACGTATGCGATTCCCAGGTCGTAGTGGGTGGCGGCGTCTTCCCGGTCAACCGCCTTTTCGACGCCGGCTTTGAACTGCTCGATCACGTCTGAGACGGGAACTTCGCTGTCCAGTGTCCCCCGGTCCTGCCCGGCCGACGCCGCAGACGTGCCTAGCTGAGTACTCGCCGGAGCTGTGCCCACCTCCGCGGCGCTCGCTGCCTCTTCCGCCAGGGTTGCCGCGAAGGCAAAACTCTGGTCATCGTCGCCGACGGGGCTCGCCTCCTCGCGTGAGTCCGCGGATGTCGCGGCGTTGTCGGCGTCGGTTGAAGATTGCAGTTCCTCGAGCCTAGACGATAGTGCCGGGTGGTCCGGGTAGGATTCGAGCGCGTCTTGCAGCGACTCGATCGCTTCGTCCCGCAGACCTTGCTGCAGATAGAACTCAGCCTCCTCGATGGCGTCCTGGACTTCCCCGTCCTCAGCCTCGACTCCCTGGGCGTGGGCGCTTGAGGCCGGCGGCTGGGAGAGCGGGACGATGTCCGAAATCGGAGTTCCATCGGGCGCGACCGACTGTCGACGGACGGCTTCGGTCTCGGCGGCAGCGATCAGCTCGGCGTCTGCTTCGCTTGCGGCTTCGACGATCATTTCGGGGCCCGCGTCGGGTTCAACGGGGCGTACGTCCTCGTCGGTGCCAGGCCTATCTTCCAGTTCGAATCCCAGCTGCTCGTCGTCGACAAACAGGCTTGCGTCCGTCATTCCGTCGCGTGCAACGGAACCAGGGGCCGGTACCTCCGCGCTGCCCAGGTTTCCGGTCTCGCCGAAGAAAGAGGCTTCGGGGTCGCTTGCGGGCGCTGCTTGTACGGGAGCCAAAGGTTCTTCAAAGATCAGCTCTTCGTCCGGCTCGGGCGTGCTAGCAATGCCTGCGCGACTGACCTGGGCGGTGGGGGCCTCGTCTCGCGCTAGCGCTGCCTCCTCATTCCAGGCGCCACGTGTATCGAGCGGTTCTTCGTCCAGGACGAGGTCGTCGTTCTCCTCGTCGTCCAGAAAGATGACCTCCTCGGCGTCGGCATCGGGTCCGACGTCGCTTTCGAAGTGCACCTGCGGGGAGCCATGCATTGGACCAGGCATCGCAGTCGCGCCTGTTGGCGCGCGATCCACTCGCGCGATGTCCGATGTGCCCGGGTCCAGCTCGGCCGCCCGTTGGAGGAACTGCTGTGCGTAGTTGGGGGCGAGCCCGGGCGTGCGCGCGGCCTCATCGTACTGGGCGGCGGCCTGTGCGGTTTCCCCTAGGCGGGTGTAGTGTTCTGCGAGCTTGACGCGCGCGCCCACATGGCTCGGCATGAGCGAAATCACGGCGCGCAGCTGCGTCTCCATCTTGTCGTGCAGCTGGTAGCGCTCGAATACCTCGCATTCCTCCATCATCTGCTCGACCTGTGCTTGCAGGTCCTGGCCGTCGCCCGGCTGCTGTGCAGGTAGCGGGGCCGCTGAGCCCTGGCCGTCATCAACCGGTAGGTTCCGTGCCCCCGACTGGTCGCTATCGTCACCAAGGGGAACCACGCCCGAGTCATCGTCTTCGAGCACGATAACGTCTTCGTCGTCCTCCAACTCTTCGTCGCTCAGGTCGATGATCGGGACTGACTCCTCGGTCGTAGCCGGATCCTCCGGGGACACACCGAGTTGCGCGAGCCATCGTCGCGCTTCTGCGTGCTCGGGGTCGAGCGCAAGGAGCCTCTGAAGCGTAGCCACCTGACGCGCGGTGTCTCCGGCTTCTGCCAGAATGCGGCTCATCTCGCGATAGACCGACAGCGCCTTGTCGACTTGCCCGATCAACTCGAAGGCCGCCGCCAACATCTGAAGCGTGTCGACATCGTGTGGGTCGGCCTTGAAGCAAGTCTGTAGTTTCACCAGGGCGTGCTTGGCGTCCTTGCGGTCAAGGTAGAGCGCGGCCAGGTCGCGCGCCATATCGAGGTGTTGGGGCTGATGGAACAGCAGCCTCTCGCCGACCTTGATGTAGTCGTCAATGCGTCCCTGGCGGCGCAGGATGGCGGCACCGCGCAAAAACGCTTCGGAGGCCTCTTGCTTGCGATGTACCTTGGAGAGCGCTTCTGCGTACTTGATAGTGGCCGCCACGTTGTCGGGGTCCAGCTGGGCCATCTTGCCCATGGCATCGAGCGCGCGAGTGGTCTTGCCGGCTTGGGTGTAGGCGTCTGCGACCTTCTCGTAGGTCGACAGCGCGTCGCTCACCAGCGACAGCAGCTCGTACATTTCTGCGAGCTTCTCCCAGGCGTCCAGGCGCGAGGGGTCGAGCTTGAGGATCTGTTTGAAGACCGCCACAGCTTTAAGAAAGAAACCCTGCTCGGCGTACTGGTCAGCGACCTTGCGGTACGTGTCCGCTGCCTGTTTCTGTTGCCCGTTCTTGGTGTAAGCGTCGCCGAGTTTCAGCAACAGGCGCGCATCGCCCGGGTCATCGGCAACGAGGCGCTCATACTCGGTGATGGCCCGGTCGAGGTGCCCCTTGGCGAGGTGCTTCTGCGCCGCTTTGAGGACTTTGCTACGGTCGACGGCCACCTGGGCTCCCGTTGCCAGACGCTGGCGTCACTCACCGGGGCTGGTATCGCCGACAACCGTGACGGCTTCTCCCGGTGAAGAAAAAAACGTGCAACATCCATAGTTTAGAAGTCGTTATCGCAGCCGGTCAAGAGCCTTGTACGGGCTGTCTACCCACAACGGAACGGACCAGCGCGGACCTACATTGGCCCCCTACCCGATTTCACGCTCGCTTGGGGCCGGCTCGCGCAGGAAGTCTGCCCCACGGGACTTTTTGACGACCAATCGAATTCTGCCAGGTGTGGCTGGACCTGACAGCCCAGTGGGGCCAAAGAGCTCGGGCTAGTTCCCCAACAGATCGACCAGCGCCCGCAGCGCGAGCGTGTAGCTGCGTGTGCCGAAACCCATGATGGCGCCCGCGCAGGCGCCGGCGGTCACCGACTTGTGGCGAAAAGGCTCGCGGGCGTGGATGTTGGACAGGTGGCATTCGATGACCGGGCCTGGAACCGAGGCAATGGCGTCCCGCAGGGCGACCGAGGTGTGCGTCAGACCAGCGGGGTTGATGATCGCACCGTCAAAGACGTCTCCCACCTCGTGGAGCCAGTCGATGAGTTGCCCCTCGTGGTTGGACTGGCGGCACTCGACGGTTGCCCCCAACGACGATGCCAGGCTCGCCAGGAGCGCATTGACGTCATTCAGCGTGTCGCGTCCGTAGATCTCCGGCTCTCGCGCGCCGAGTCGGTTGAGGTTTGGTCCGTGCAGGACCAGCAGCTGTTTGGTGGCCATTCGGGCTAGGTGAGCGCTTCGAGCAGATCGTTGGCCCGCACCCGTAGCTGATAACGCGCCTTGCCCTGGTTGCCGGTGGGTCGCAGGCTCAGGGCGACGAAGTACTCATCGTTGATCAGACGAATCACGGTCGTCAGGTTTTCTGCCTGGACAGACACCTCACGGGCGGAACCGATCTCCAGCATCTCGGCAGCCTGGCGCACCTGCGTGAGCACCACGCTGTACTCCATGCCGATCGTCTCGACGTTCACCGCATCGTCTGAGGAGTAGGTTTCGACCGTAATTCCATCGAACCCCATCAGGACGCCGCCTACAGCTCCATCGGTGTTTTCCACCACTTCCTGCAACAGGCTCTTGAACACGGGACCTCCTCCGCGCCAGCTCGGACTATGCAAGCAATAGTACTACGCCCCCCGACTCGAGCGGGAGTTTTGTTGTTGGCTGGTGTTGGGAGGGCCTTCCGCAGGCCGGACGGAAGGACAAAGGATCCACCCCCAATTTGGGGATGGATCCTCGAGTGCGGACGAGAGGACTTGAACCTCCACGGGGTTGCCCCCACCAGATCCTTAGTCTGGCGCGTATGCCAATTCCGCCACATCCGCGTCAGCAGAGGGGACACATACCCTGCCGTGCCTGCTTGTCAAGTCTTCGTGTCCCGTCCGCGCCCCGCTACCGAAACCAGGCGCGTCAGACGCGTCATCAGCGGAAGGCTTGCGAGACCACCGGCGACACGCACGCGCCCCGTACGCATGGCCGACAGGAGTTTGCGAAACCCTTCACCCCGCGGGTTGGGCAATCCCAGCACGCCCATCTCTACCAGGGACATCTGCACCACGTCCTCGGTACTCGCGCGCACCGTCAGGTCCGGAAGCCCCACGATTCCGTCCTCGACCCGCAGATGTCCGCCTGAGAAGTGGAGCGTGACCGTGACTTCGGCGTCCTCGGCGACCACCGCCACCCGTCCCTCCATGCGCTCCAGCAGTGGCCCGCGGTCCGGATCATCACTCAGATTCTGTCCGATCAACTCACTCAGCATCAATGCCAGCCCGTTGTCCTGAGCGGCTGGTTCGACGCTGATGGGGCGCCCGCTCATGGTACGAGGAACTCCGCAGGAACGCGTTGCGCGCTGGCCAGCAGCTGTTTCGACGACTCCACGTATCGGATGATGGTCGGCAAATGGCCTTGGGTCATCTTCAGCCTGCCCTGCATCAGCGCCTTGATCGGATCACCTCCCTCGCGGATGAGCTCTGCCCAGCGCTCGTAAACCCCTTCGATGGCGAAGTTCGCGCGGTCTCGAGCCGTATCCGCAGACACGAAGTCAGCGGCACGGCACTCCCCGGCATGCACATCTAGCACCACGGCCATGTCTTGATCGAGCCCCAGTGCGGCGTCGGCTTTGACGATCATGGCGACGGTCCCGTGGGTCCAGTCGCGTCCGGCTTCGGCGTAGTCCGGGTTGTTGTTCAGGGCGTCCTTGTAGGCGGCGGCCCACGCTGCGGATGGAAACGGATGTCCGGCCATGCTGTCTCTCGAGCGAGTAGGGTAAAGGCGGGACGATAGGGGAGGGGCTCGAAGTACGCAAACAGCCTGTGCTACATGCCGGCTATGCCCCCCCCACATCGGAGCCAACTACGGAGCGACGTTCCGTTTCTCACTTCGAGCATCCTGGCCAGTGCCGGCTTTCGGCACGCGTTTTCCCTGCGTGCCGGGGGCGTGAGCGAGCCGCCGTTCACGCAACTCAACCTGGGCCGCTCGGTTGGGGATCAGGTGTCCGCGGTTGCGGAGAATCACAGGCGGTTTGCTGAAGCGGTCGGCTATCGCTCCGGCGAGCTGTATGAGCTGAGCCAGGTGCACGGTGCGGTCGTTTGTGCGCCGGGCCCAGGCGAAGACCCCGCGGAGTATCGCAGCAGGGAGGGCGACGCGTTGCTCGCCGTCCACTCCGGGCAGGTGGTGGGAGTCCGTACGGCTGACTGTCTGGCGATCTTGATCGGCGATCCGCGAAGCGGGTGCGTGGCAGCTGTGCACGCGGGTTGGCGAGGGGTTGTTGCGGGTGTCGTGCCGGCGGCAGTCGCCGGCCTGCGTGCTTCTTCGCGCATCGCTGACGGGGGCGACGGCGGCCCACAGGTGCCGGCCGGTCGGTTCTTGGCCGCGATCATGCCACATATTCGGGTTTGCTGTTTCGAAGTCGGAATCGAGGTGGCATCTGCGCTGCGCTCTGCTGCTCCCGACGTTGACGCCGTGGCGGCGCCCCATACGCCAGGCAAGACCCGTGTGGATTTGGCTGCGCTGGTGCGCGCGCAGCTACGCGGGGCCGGGGTCTCACCCGAGCGCATTGACGACGTACCCGGCTGCACCGCGTGCGAGCCCGAGCGGTTCTTCTCGTTTCGCAGAGATCGCGATCGGTCAGGCCGTCATCTCGCCATCATCGCCGCCGGTTCGACTGAGCATGTCTAGACGTTCCTACCAAGCGGCCATTGAGCGCCTCTTTTCGCTCCAGTCTCGCGGCATCCGCATGGGGGTGCAGCGAATGAAGGACGCGCTCGCCTATCGCGAGCAGCCCGATGCCGATCTTCCCCTCATCCATGTGGCTGGCACCAACGGCAAGGGCAGCGTCTCCACAATGATCGCAAAGTGCTTGTCCTCTGCCGGATATCGTACGGGCCTGTTCACGTCGCCGCATTTGCACCGATGGGTAGAGCGCATCCGCGTGGACGGCCGTCCGCTTTCGGAGCGTGAGGCTGCGCGGCGCATTCACGAGGTGCTGTCGGCATTTGCCCAACCGGGTGCTCCCGAGTCGACGTTCTTTGAGCTTACGACGCTGCTTGCGTTGGAGACTTTCCGTGACCGCGCGTGCGATATCGCCGTGATGGAGGTCGGCCTAGGCGGAAGGCTCGACGCGACCAATGCGACGACCCCCGAACTGGCCTTGATCACGCGTATCGCCCGGGACCACACCCGTTTCTTGGGCAACACACTCCCGGAGATCGCTCGTGAAAAGGCCGGCATTCTCAAGCCGGGTGTGCCCGTTGTGGTGGGGAGTCGGGAGCCGAGCGCCCTGCGCGTGATCCGCGCCCGCGCCCGAAGCCTCGGTGCGCCTGTGCGCGTGCTCGGTAGGGACTTTCACGTGCTGCAACCCGCCGAGGGGCGGACGTTCAAGCGTTTCGGCGTTGAGGTGCCGACCGGGGTGTTTCCCGACCTGACGATCAAACTGGAGGGCGCGCACCAGCAGCGCAACGCGGCGTGTGCTGTTGCCGCCCTTGCGTGGCTCAAGGAGCTTGGGGTCCTGGATGCAGACGCGGGCATTCGGCCAGGGCTGGCCGCTGCGCGTTGGGCGGGTAGGCTTGAGACGGTGGCCCGCCATCCGCGCGTAATCATGGACGCCGCTCACAACGAGGACGGCTGTGCCGCCCTGGTTGCTCACCTGGCAGGCGTACGCGCCGGCCGCGATGGCGGCCGGCGTGTGCTGGTGTTTGGGTGCATGCGGGACAAGGACGTTGCACCGATGTTGCGCCGGCTGCATCCCCATTTCGACCGGGTTCTCTACTGCCCCCCCCAGCTATCGCGAGCCGCACCCGCTTCCACGCTGCAGCGCATCGCTCCCGGCCAGGCCGTCGCCGAGCCAGCCACCGCCCTCGCCCGCGCCAGGCGCTTGGCAGGCTCCGACGGGTTGGTGGTGGTCGCGGGTTCGATCTTCTTGGTTGCCGCCCTACGCGCCGCCGCGTTGAAGGTCCGGTCCGATCCACTCATCCGGATGTGAACGGCCCGCGCTGAACATTCATGCCTTATCGATTTCAGCTATCCGCTCGTTTCCAGCGAAGAAGGGGCACGAGCCCTTCTCTCGTCCCCGGCCTACCGTCCCAAGTACACCCCACCCGTCCCTCTTCTTGCGGGTCGCGCCGCCTCGCTCGGAGTGCAGACCGCAACATCACGAAGGCAGGTTTCGGGATGACAGCCTGCTGGTACAACAATTGGAACGTTCGAGGATGGCTGGCGCTGCGGACGCGACATTGGTCGGCAAATGGCAACTATTGGCATGGGAATCTTTCGCGCGAGCGCATAGTCTAGCCGCCATCCTGCGCGGCTACAGGCGTAGGCTTCGTAGCACGGATGGCTACAGGTTCTGTTGGGAAGATGGCGATGGGAGCTGGTGTAGGAGCGCGGGTAGCGCTGGTTCTCTACTGTCGCGAGCAACCCAGGCTCGTGCTGCTGTCGCCGGGCCAAAGTGTGATCGCGGGCCGCGAGCCGCCCTCTGAGGTGAGGCTAGCCGACACCAGCCTCTCTCGCCAGCATGCTCGCTTTGCGTGGGACGGCCATACCTGCATGGTGACCGATCTCAACTCCACCAACGGTACTCGTGTGCAGGGATGTGCCGTCAGCGAAGCGGCGCTCCGCGCGGGGCAAACGGTTTCGCTTGGGGCCTGCAACGCTACGATCTTCCTCGAATCGGGCGCGGCCCGCTTCGGGCCCCCGGAGGACTTCATCTGGGGCGGCGGTTCAGCCATGCGCGACGCGCGGGCTCGCTTGGACGCGCTTTCGGGAACCGACGCGCCGCTGTTCGTGAGCGGGGTTGCGGGTGTCGGCAAGGCTGCCTTCGCGCGCGTTGTCCATGCGCGCTCGCGGCGCGCGATAGGTCCCTTTACCGTGTTGCGATGTGGCGGCGCGGACGCGACCAGGATCGGCGCTTTGTTGTTCGGCGAGCATCGCGTCCGCGATGGTACAGGACCAGGGACTGGGGCGGACCACGTTCCGGAGGAGATTCCAGGGCTTCTCGAAGCGAACCCGGGTGGTACGCTCTACCTGGGCGATGTGGACTTGCTCTCACGCGAGCTTCAGGCCCGGCTCTCCCGTTCGCGTGCGCTCGCCTGCGGCCGGACCGGTTCGAGCGCGCCTGCCGATCACCCGCGACTCATCCTGGGGGGGCCGCGGCCGCCGGCGGACCTGGCAGCGAGCGGAGCGCTGGAGTTGGAGTTGGCACAGCGGGTATGCGCGGAGCATGTTCGCATTCCCGCGCTCGACGAGCGGCGTGCGGACATCCCGCGCTTGGCCGAGACGTTCCTGGCAGCGGCGTTGCGGCGATGGCAACGCGCTTCGCTTGCGCTCGGCTCATCGGTGATCGATGTGCTGACCCAGGCGCTGTGGCCGGGCAATCTTCGCCAGCTGCAGGAGGTCATCGAGCACGCGGCGCTAGTGTGCCGGACGTCGACCATCGAGCCCCGCGATCTGCCTGTTTCGCTCACCGTCCATGGCACGGTGCCCAACGCTGCGTCGGGCGACATGAGGGGCGATGGCGCAGCCTCGCAGGAAAGCCTAGCGGGCGGTCTTGTGCCGCCCCTTGAGGGAGCAGACACGCCGGATTTCCGCGCCCGCGTGCGCGCCTATGAGGTGCGACTTATCTTGGATGGCTTGCGCAAGACCAGCGGCAACCAACGGGCCGCCTCGCGCCTACTGCGCATCCCACTGCGGACCCTAGCCCACAAGATCAAGGAGTACGGGATCAAGGAGCTCGTTTAGCTAACGCGAGCTGGCTTCGTGGACGTAGTCCACGAGCGCCCGGACGCTGTCGATGGGGGCTCGCGGGAAGATACCGTGCCCCAAGTTGAAGATGTGCCCGGGTCGTCCATCCGCGCTGTCGAGCACGTGCTGCGCTGCTGCATGCAGTTGCTGCTTTGGGGCCAGCAGATATCCGGGGTCCATGTTGCCCTGTATGGAGACGTTACCCAGCGCCTGCCACTGGCTGCCTAGGTCCACGCGCCAGTCCACTCCGATCACGTCGCCACCGGCTGCCGCCATCGCGGGATACAGGGAGGGATTGCCCGTTCCGAAATGAATGACGGGCACGTTCTTGGCTTCCTGGCGAAGCGCAGCGAACAGCCGAGCCATATGGGGCTGCACATGGGTTTCATACACGTGCGGAGACAAGCAGCCGATCCAGCTGTCGAAGATCTGTAGCGCATCCACTCCTGCCCTGACCTGGCACAGCAGGTAGTCCGCAAGCGCATCCACCAGCCGGGTCATCAGGGTGTCCCAGGCGCCGCGGTCGCTGAACATCATTTCCTTCGTGTGCAAGTAGTCGCGCGAACCTCCACCTTCGATCATGTAGGACGCAAGCGTGAACGGCGCCCCTGCGAAGCCGATCAAGGGGACCTTGCCAGAGAGTTCCTGCTTGACGAGTTCGATCGTTCGCATGACGTAGCCCAGGCTGTCGGCTGCGTGGATTTCCTCTGCGATTGCGTCGACGTTCGCCGCCGTCCGTAGTGGCTGCCCGATGCGCGGCCCGTGCTCCTTGTCGAACTCGAAACCCACGCCCAGCGGCTCGAGCACCAGCAGGATGTCGGCGAACAGGATGGCCGCGTCGAGCTCGAACTGCTTGATGGGAAGCATCGTGACTTGGGTGGCGATCTCCGGAGTCTGGACCATCTGCATGAAGCTGTATTGGGCCTTCAGGGCCCGATACTCGGCCTGGTAGCGCCCCGCTTGCCGCATCAGCCAGATGGGCGTGTAGCTGGTTGCTTCACCACGGCATGCCTTGAGGAACTCACTCATACTTGCGTCCATCCTTGTCGTGATTGTCGTCGGAAGCCCCTGGGCCGGGCCGCCCGTCCTGTGCACCCATCCCATCCAGTTCGGAGAAGGGCGATTCGTCCGCCACCACATAGCGCCCATCAAGCCAGTTGCCCAGGTCTGCCAGCTTGCAGCGGTGGCTGCAGAACGGTCCGAGATCAGCCGGTCGCGCGGTTGGCAGGGGCCGTCGGCAAATGGGACAGGCGCGCGGTGTCATGTGGGTAGCGTATCACCCGCCTATCCCGGATCATTCGCCAACCCGTCCTCCCTCGCGAGCACGTTGCGTGCCGAAAGCCTTGTGATGCCGAACCCTGCGCGGTCCTCCCGTCGAAGGACAAAGGGGTGCGCCCGAGTCCCGGGTGGGTCCCTCGCCGACCGATGCTCCAAATCCGAGGGCACACCTGTCATACTGATCCAGTGACGTGCTGGCTGAGCTGGCCCTTGGGAGCGGCCCGTGCTATACCGCCGGGCCGCCAAGCGCGGCCGGGGCCTGAGGGTCCCGAAATCATGCACACATCCCGGCTCGCACGGCCGGTGCGGTGCCCGCAACGCGGGTGGCTGGTCGCGGGATGTGGTCGAAAACCGGAAAGGGAAGTCGAGCCATGACCGAAGAGATCCAGACCGAAGGCCAACCGGCCGCAGAAGCAGACGTTCCACCGCCACCCTCGCCTGAGGTGGTCGCGGCCGCCGCGCCGGGCGGCGAGGCGGGCGTGTCCTTGCGGGCGCTCATTGAGGCCGGCGTCCACTTTGGGCACCAGACGAATCGGTGGAACCCGAAGATGGCGCCGTACATTTACGGGGCGCGCAACGGAATCCACATTATCGACCTGGACCAGACAGTGCGTTTGTTCAGGCGTGCGCTGCGTTTCGTCACCGAGGTAGTCGGGCGAGGCGGCCAGGTGCTGTTTGTTGGCACGAAGCGCCAGGCCCAGGAGGTGATCCTTGAGGAGGCCGCGAGGTCGGGCCAGTTTCACGTCACCGGCCGTTGGTTGGGTGGAACACTCACGAACTTTCGGACGATGAAACACGGGATCGATCGCCTGCGCGAGCTCGAGCGGATGCGGGACGACGGCACTTTCGAGGCGTTTTCTAAGAAGGAGGCCCTCGGCCTGACCCGGGAAATGGAGCGGCTGCAGAAATTCGTGGGTGGTATCAAGGAGATGAGTGGCCCGCCGGCGGCGATGTTTGTGGTCGACCCCAACCACGAGCATATTGCGGTCAAAGAGGCCAACAAGCTCCAGATCCCCGTCGTCGCCCTCACCGACACAAACTGTAACCCGGACTGCATTGAGCACGTTATCCCGGGCAATGACGACGCCATCCGTTCCATACGCGTGGTGACTGGCGCGATCGCGGATGCCTGTGTCTCTGGCCAGTCCAGGCGCCGTGAATTCATGCATTCCGATCGGCGCGATAGTGGGAGCGGCCCGGCGGTTGAGTTCGCGCGTGGGCGCGGCAAGCCCGAGCCCGGGGCGAGTCGGCCGGAATAGCGGCCGCACGACGAACAAGAGCAGCACAACCAAGCCAAGGAGGACCCCATGCCAACCGTCACGATGGACATGGTCAAGGAGCTTCGCCAGCGCACAGGCGCGGGCATCATGGACTGCAAGACTGCGCTCAACGAGAGCGAAGGCGAGATCGAGCAGGCAATCGAGTGGATCAAGAAAAAGGGGCTGGCCAAGGCGGCGAAGCGTGCCGGCGCGATCGCCGCCGAGGGCGTGGTGCACGCGTACATTCACGCTGGTTCGCGCCTCGGGGTGCTGGTCGAGATCAACTGCCAGACCGACTTCGTGGCTCGCAGTGAGGATTTCAAGGCCTTCGCGGAGGCTGTCGGCTTGCAGATCGCTTCTATGAGCGCCCAGTTCGTTCGCCGGTCGGAAGTTTCCCCTGCCGAGGTCGATCAGCAGCGTGCGATCTTCAAGGCACAGCTCGCCGAGGAGGCAGAGCAGAGCGGCAAGAAGAAGCCTGACAGCGTCATCGACAAGATCGTGGATGGCAAGCTGGACAAGTGGTTGGCGGAGGTTTGCCTTGATGAGCAGGCCGCGGTCGTCGACGGAGACAAGACGATCAGCCAGATGGCGGAGGAGCTCACCAGCAAGTTGGGTGAGAAAGTCGCCGTGCGGCGCTTCGTCCGGTACGAGTTGGGGGAGGGGATCGAGAAGAAATCATCCGACCTCGCGGCTGATGTAGCCGCGGCGATTTCCGGGGGCTAGCCCCGGTCGAAGAAGCGGCGCCGACCTGGCGCCGTTTTTTTTGGTCTTTACAGCGAGGCCGGGTGCTGTTTCGCTAGCCGATACGAGAGGTCGAGGATCATCATGAGCGTCAAGTACAAGCGCATCCTGCTGAAGCTGTCGGGAGAGGCCCTGTGCGGCGTTCAGGGAGGCTTCGGGCTGGAGCCTCGAACCCTCGACACGATCAGCGAGGAACTCGCCGAAGTCCACCGAATCGGTGCCGAGATAGGCATCGTGATCGGCGGCGGCAACATTTTCCGGGGCCTCAAGGGCAGCGCTCAGGGAATGGACCGGACCAGCGCGGACTACATGGGCATGATGGCTACGGTCATCAACGGGATCGCCTTGCAGGACGCACTCGAGAAGCACGGCGTGCCCACCCGCCTGATGACGGCCCTTGAGGTAAGAAACGTCGCGGAGCCCTACATCCGGCGCCGCGCGATTCGGCACTTCGAGAAGGGTCGCATGGTGATCTTCGTTGCCGGGACCGGCAACCCCTACTTCTCTACGGACACTGCAGCCGCGCTGCGGGCCATGGAGATTCAGGCCGACTTGCTCTGCAAAGCCACCAAGGTGGAGGGCGTCTTTGACCGCGACCCCGTGCAGCACGCGGATGCGAAGATGTTCGAGACGCTCAGCTATGACCACTTCATCCAGGCGCACCTACGGGTCATGGATGCTACGGCCGTGACCTTGTGCCGGGACAACAATTTACCGATGCGCGTGTTCGCCCTCTCCAACCGCGGCAACATCAAGCGGGTGGTCGAGGGCGAACCCATTGGAACGCTTGTGACCGGTGCGGATGCCGACCGGCTTGGTGACCAGCCTCGCTGAGACCCCTACGAAGAAGAAGAGGACGCGTATGATCGACGACACCCTCGAGGAACTACAGGAGTCCATCCAGAAGGCACAGGAATCGTTGCGTCGTGAGCTTGCGAAGATCCGGACGGGCCGCGCCCATCCTTCGTTGTTGGACTCCGTTCGCGTCGACAACTATGGGACCCAGATGCCGATCTCGCAGGTCTCAACGATCAACGTGCCGGAGGCGCGCATGCTGACGATCAAGCCTTGGGACAAGTCCCAGGTCAAGGCGATCGAAAAGGCGATCGTGCAATCGCCCTTGGGGTTGAACCCACAGAATGATGGCGAGCTCATCCGGGTGCCGCTACCGCCTCTCACGGAGGAGCGCCGCAAGGACCTAGTCAAGCTTGCGCGCGCGGCGGGCGAAGACACCAAGGTGGCGATCCGGCACGCGCGTCGGGAGGCCAATGACCTGCTCGACGGCTTCAAGAATGACAAAGAGATCAGCGAAGACGATGCGGAACGCGGAAAGAAGAAGGTCGATGAGGTCGTGCAGCAGGGCACGGGGGCTGTCGACGCGGCCGTGTCCAAGAAGGAGGCCGACATCCTCGAGGTGTAGGTCCTCTAGTTCTGAGATGGCTCCGCGGCCTTACCATCCCCATCCTTCGCGGCCCTCCCCATAGGTCCTGCCGCCCATATGGATGAGAGCACCTTGGCGATGGCCTGGCATCCTATAGAGCGTCCCGGAGTGCCTCACGGGCCACCGCCCGAACACGGCCGAGCCAGTCGGTAGTCGGGATCGTTAGTTACCGGGATCCGGAACCGTGGCCGGGGCTGGCCGCGCGGTTTTCGGCCAAGTCTTCAGTCGAGCCGCCGGCTGCCAAGCGGGCACCTTCTGCGGAGGGGGAATCCAAGCGGTCGTGATGCGGCTGACATTGGTATCCAGGGCGGCCGAGCTGCGAGTACCCACGCGGTCCGATGCGATTCCGAATGGATAGATCCGCACGTACGGGGCCGTAGGTCCTTGCGGTCAGTCAGGCTCGGTCTGTCGTGTGGCTCGATCTGTCGTTTTGTGGTGAGCGAAGGCTCACCGAGCCGATTCCTTCTCGCATCGATCCGTGGCGACTGCTCCGCGCAGACCGAAGGGCTTCGCGCGGAACTCGAAGGGCTGCCTTGGCTTGCCAGGGGTAGCACCAGGGTCAAACCCAGTTCGCACAAGGGTCACTGAATGTGCTCGGCAGAACCAAATGGCACCTCAGCACAGATACGACCTCCCTGGCACTGCCACTGCCTGTGACTGTTACGCTTCGTGCGCCCCGAGTTCTGAGCTGAGTCCATCCACCCGGGTCGATGGACCCGCGTGAATCGCTCCCATGTAGCTGACTATATATCGGTCGACATCACTGACAGGCGAGACATAATGATCATGGTAGCGGATGGTCATCGTCGTGGAGATCGCTTGTTAGCGTCCGAGTCGATCTCAGCTGGCTGGATCGTAGGCCGCGACGTAGTGACCGCTGGGTGCTTGCATGAAGACTGAGGGATGAAGTGCCGTCGGTTGGGAGCTTGGCGGCGTAGCGGTTGTTTCGAAGTGGATGGTTTAGATTTGCTACCAACCTCGCCTTCACGCTGACCTCACAGTGACGACCCGTTCGCGGGGAGCAAACGCAGAGACCCACGGAGGCATCGATTGCAGTTCGACAAGCGATGGCCGGAAACGGTCCTGATCATTGCGGCGAGTCCAAGCCACCGCGAGGCGATCGAGGAAGAGCTCAATGGCGCAACGGGGGGGCGTCTTCGCGTTGGAGATATCGTCAATAGTTGTGGATCGAGTATGAGCGGGCAGCATGATCAGGCGGC
>JAPPOR010000605.1 GCA_028817905.1 Myxococcales bacterium | reverse complement strand
CCCTCCAAGAAAAATACACCCGCTACCCTTTGACAAACGGTAGCGAGTCCGTCCCCAGCGCAGCACGGCCGGGTGCGCCGGGCTCAGATGGGCGCGTTGGGCTCTCCCTCCACCGGAACCGGTGGGTCTCCATCGTCGTCGCCAGGAGGGTCGTCACTTGCGGGCGGATCGTCAGCTGTCGGCGGCTCCTCTGGACGTCCATCGCAGCTGGGCCCGCCATCGGCACCGTCGAAGGTCACGCGGTAGGCTTCACCGCTGTCGACTCCGGTGGCACCGCGCTGGTCGTGATCGACGATGACCTGGCACGCCTCCTCGGCGGTGTTCCCGGCGGCGTCGACGAAGCGGACGCCGAGTTTGTAGACACGGCCGTCCTTGGGACCTTGCCGCTCGGCCCGCACCTGGACACTGCGGCAGTCGTCGCTGAGCAGGATGTCGGGGGCGTGATGCCCGTCGCCGATCGAATCGATCGGCTCGTCGCTGCTGGCCCACACGAACTCGCCCTGCAGTTCGCCCTCACAACCATCGACCGCGCGCACGCAATCCTCTACTCCGATCGTGTGGAATTTGTGGTTGGGTGGCCACAGCTGGATCGTTTGCGTCTCGAGCTCGGGCGGATCGTCATCCACGACAACCAGGTTGGCCGAGCAGACCGGCTCGCCGGCGTTGTCGAGTACGCTCACGGTGTGCTCACCGGCGGCAAACGGCCCAGCGTTCGAGAGGTCTAGTGGCTCCTGACAGGTCAGGCCCCCCTCGTCCTCGACGTACAGCACCGCTTCGCCCACTTCGTGACATGTCAGCGTACGCTCTTGTCCGCACCGCCAACCATCCGCGGGAATGGCATCCGGCGCCACACATGCGACCGAGAGACCGGCCTCGAGGCCGGTCACCGGGACCCCCGACCCCCCGCACGCGAGGGGCCCGCTGGTAAGCAAGACAGCCAAAGGCCCATACACAGCTACTCGCGAAGGTTCATACATAGCCATTTGCTCCTGTGACAACTCGACAATCAGGTGCCAGGCCCGTCTGCCACGGGCTTCGACGGGACAAGCGTGCGTTGGGTGCCCAGGGCCGCCGATGCGGGTCAAACCTCAGATCGGTCTCTAAGATAACTATCCGTAACCCTGTACCAATTGGACCTCGAGCTCGGTCGCTGTACGGGTGCACAGCTATAGGATTTCCCGGCGTGGCGAGGGAATTCGACATGCACGGTGCATTCGCACTGACCCACTCTGCCGGCTACCATCACCCAACCCCCGACCCAGTCCTCCCGGGAAAGCCGTGCGGTACCTCGTCCCAAGACAGTGCGCCCTGCTGGCGGCGGCCCTGACCGCCGCAGGTTGCGGCGAAATCGACGTGGTGGGCCAGGTCGAGCTCGGGCCCGTGCAGGACGCGGCGATGTCGATCACGGGCGCCAGAGATGCCGCAGCAGCCTCCGATGCCACGGTCCTTCGCTCCCCCTCGGAAGCTTCCGAGCCGGGCATGCTTACCTGCGAGCAGGCACCCAGCGTGTTCGCGCAAGCCCTGTGCGCCTGTGAACGGGCGGCGGTGTTCGGGGGGCTGGACACGGCGAGCCGGGCCTTCGCCGAGCGCCTCGAAGACGAAGCTGACGAAGGCTCCCATGCCGTGGCCCACGTTCACGTGAGCGGCCCTCTTGAGGTCACGGGCCTGTCGGGCACGGTCGCTGGAGACGTGAAAACGATTGGGGCGGGTGTCACGGTCCTGAACGGAGACGGTGGCCGCATCGAGGGGAACCTGTTCGCCAGCACGGACGTGGGGGTAACCGGTCAGGTGAGCATCGCGGGAGACGCGTTCCTCACGGGTGGTCTGATAGGGCCGGGCCAAGTTGCCGTCGAAGGCGACCTGCACACCGAGAGCCCGCAGGATGGTTCTGCGGCGCGCGTGGAGCTCGGTGGCGAAGCCCTCGTTGAACCCATCGCGCTATCGCGCCCATGTCTATGCGACACCGACAGCACCTTGGACATCGCGACCTTCGTTGCGCGCGCAGGCTCGGACAACGACAATCGAGAGACGGCGTTCGAGCCAACCGCCCTGTCCACCTCCGTGCCGGAGCCGTTGTCACTTCCAGGTGGACGCCTGTTTGTCCATGCCATCGATGTGCCGGGTGACCTGCGCCTGCGGGTAGACGGTCAAACGACCCTGTTCGTGGCAGGCGATGTGCGCGTCGCGGGCGACCTGCAAGCGGACATCGGTCCCGACGGCGAGCTCGCGATCTTCGTCACAGGCGATGCCGCACTGGGAGGCGCCGTGACGCTCGGCGACGAAAGGAGCTCCATCGGGCGCCTGTATCTCGCGGGCGGCGCCGACATGGACGGGCCGGCTCGGGGCCGGGGTACGGGACGCGCGACGGCACGTGGGCAGGAAGCGCGCTGGAGGGTCCACCTCTATGCGCCGCGCCTGGCGCTCAGCCTCGGGGGCCATGCGGAGGTGGTCGGCTCTTTGTATGTTCGTTCGCTGCTGGCCCTAGGCGGCCTGTCGCTTCACTATGATGACGTCACCGCCACCCACACAGAGGTCTGCGGTGGAACGTAGACGAAGCGCATATCAACGCCTGCTTGCCGCCGGCGTCGGAGGGCTGTCCGCAGCCGCGTTTGCGGCGCTTGCGTCCGCCCAGACCAGGCCGCTGCGGGTGTTCGTTCACGTCGAAAACCCACTGGACCGGCACGTGGCGACTCGCATCGAGGGCCAGGTTAGCGATCTTCCGGTTCGGCTGTACGTGACGCGCGCGGCGCCGGACGAGAGCTCGGATGGCGAGCGAAGCATCGACCACGGCGCCCCCGGAGCCCAGTCAGCCGCCATCTGGTTCGGCCGGCGTCCCGGGCGCTATCTGGTCTATGTGCGTCCGCAGGGCGGAGCCCCCTTGTTGCTTGCCCGCCTTCGGTACACGGGTCGCTCCCTGCCCTCAGGCGACCTCGAAACGGCCGCGCTCGTCGTCCGCACGGCCCTGCGTGCGCTGCTGGTCGGTGAGCCTGTCTCGGCTGAGACCCCAGCCGACGACGAGCACCCAGCGGCTTCGCGTGCCGGACCGCTGAACGTTGATGGCGCCACGCAAGACGCGCCACGCGTAGACACGAGCGTAGACACGAGCGTAGACACGAGCGTAGACACGAGCGTAGACACAAGCGTAGACAATCCGTCGCCCCCCGCCCCCGGGTCGGGTCTGAACCGGCGCGAGGCTCCGCGGAACACGCGTAGCCGGGCCCGCGAGACGCCAGGCGCCGCGCGCGCGAACACCGACGGGCCGGACGCGGCGAGCCCAGGTACCGATGGGACCTCCGCGGGTGCGCCCCGGACCTCCACGAAGGTCGGAACGCCGCAGGAGGTCACCCTGTACCTGGGTCCGCAGATGCTGTTGGATGGCACCGGCGCCGTAGGAAGGTTGGGAGCGCTCCTACATGGCGGCCTGTGGTTCGGAGCGCTCGAGCTCGGAGCAAGCGCCGCGATATCACTGCCGACGGAAGTACGGGCCCCATTGGGTCCACTGCAGCTGGCACGCCATGATCTCATGGCGACGCTGTCATGGCAGCTGGGCACCCTCCGGGTGCCGCTGTGGCTGGGAGTTGGCGCTGGCGTCGCCATGTTCGACCGCGACACGGGCGCGGGCAGCCCGCAGCTGACGTCGAACGCATCGCGCTGGACGCCCGCCTTCGCGTTCGGCCCCCAGTTCGGCTGCGCGTTCATGGTTGGAACCTTCGGACTGGCCTTGCGAGCCGCGCTGGATGTGATCCCGGATGGTCCCCAGTTCGTCTACCGAGGACCGGGAGCCCCTGCCGAACCGGCTTACGTGCCCCCGGTCCTGACCCCGCGCGTGGGCGTCGGAGTGCAGGCGAGGCTGCCATGAAGCCGACCCCGCCTTCTACCAAGACTCCGATCTCTGAACCGACCGGCAGCGATGGAGACGAGCGGCGGCACCGAAACGGGCCGCCAAGCTCGCCAGCGTCCAGCGACCTTGCTCAGCTACTGGACAAGGCCCGCGACGGCGACGAGGAGGCGATGCACCAGCTGGTGCTGCGGGTGTTGCCGCGCGTCCGCAACGCGGTCCGCTACCTCGTGCGGGGCGACCACATCGACGACCTGGTGCAGGACGTGCTGGTCACGATCCTGCAACGTCTCGACAGCTACGCCGGAACCGGTCGCTTCGAGGCCTGGGTCGACGGTGTGACCCTACGGGTTGTGCTCGGACGCACACGGTCGCTGCGCAAGCTCGAACGCCGGCGCGCCGCAGTCGATGCCGATGACGTGCGGCTACTGCACAGCGGGGAGCGCTATGCGACCACCCGACAGCTGGCGCGCGCGCTCGATCAGCTCCCCGAGGCACAGCGCACAGCCCTTGTGATGCACCACGCTTTCGGCCTGACCGCCCCCGAGATTGGCAAGCAGCTGCGCGTGCCGCACGAGACCGTGCGGTCCCGCCTACGCCACGGCATGGGACAGCTACGCGCCCTATTGCGGGTGGGACGCGAGCAGGACCCGGAGACGACCGATGGGGCATGATGCAAACGAGCCCCTGATCCCTCCGATCGGAGATGCGCCTGGGCCCGCTCGGCCGCTGGCAGCCAACCAGGCCGAGGCGCTTGCGCGCGCCGCCGTGCGACGGGCTCGAGCCACGCGGTCCCGGCCCACCGCAAACCTGCAACTGGTTGCGGGGGTGGCGCTTTCACTGATCGTAGCCGGTGGCGCGTTCGCGGCCGTAACCGGCTACCTCATGCGGCGGCCGCTCGACACCGGCTCAACATCCGGGGGCGGGCCACAGCAAGGGGTGCACGATCGGGTCAAACCATCCTCGCCGGCATCTGAGTCAGCCACCGAAGAGCCCGCCGACAC
>JAPPOR010000383.1 GCA_028817905.1 Myxococcales bacterium | reverse complement strand
CCTGGGGGCCACGGGTCGGTCAGTCACCCGGGTGGGGCTGGGGCGTTTCCAGGCCGGTGCGCGAAGTGCATCTAGCCTGCGGCGCGGGCATCGGCCGCGTCGCGGCCGGGTCCCCGATGACGCTGTCCTCGTGGCAGAGGTCACGTCGGAATGCGCTCAGGCGTGTGAAGACCGCGCATTCATTTCCGCTACCGAGGCTATGGCGATCGCCTATCACTCCGGGCTCGAGCTGGGCGTCGGTTGCTGGGACGTCTCCTTGCGCTATGTGCCTGCGCGCGGTGAGGTCGCCGCGGGCCCGCGCTGGAGTGTCTCGAACCTGCTCGAGGTCGAGGAGATCAGCTCGTCGAGCGTGTCGTCTCGGGGGCGAATCCTGGAGATTCACGCCATCAGCGGGGATTTGGTTGGCGGTTCGGGCTGGGCCGCTACGCCGTAGGTTTGGAGGGCCACTTCCGTTCGGCCGTGGTGCGATCGTGCGTCTGTGTCTCGTGGCCCAAGACGCGCTAGGTTCCCAAGTACGAGAAATCTTCGAAGAGCACGGAGGGCCTACCGGCGCAGCGTTCGCGCCGGACCACTCGGTCCCGATCTGGGAGTATCCTCGGGTTTGGAAGTATCCTCGCAGTTCCGCTGCGCTGGCGCGGCGGGTAAGGGGAGCAGCCATGTCGGATGTGGACCTCCACCTTGCCGCGAGCTGGGACGAGAATCTCCGGGCTCCACCGCTCGGCGCCATCTATCGATTCGACGCCTTTTCCCTGCACCTCCGATCGCGCGAGCTGTGGCACCACGACAGCGTCGTACCCCTGGAGCCCCAGAACTTCGATGTGCTGGCCTGGCTCATCGCGAACCGCGCACGTCTCGTGTCGCGTCATGAATTGTTGACGGTCATCTGGCGCGGTCGGGCCGTCAGCGCCGGCGTGGTTCGTCAGGCCGTCTTTCACACCCGCCGGGCGCTGGACGATTGCTCTGAAAAACCTCGCTTGATCAAGACCTATCCTCGGCGCGGGTACCGCTTCGTAGCATCCGTTGTCACGGACCCCCCGGGATCCGTGTACGTTGCGACGTAACCCGCGATCCTGTGTTTCTGTTCAGCCGATGGCCTCGAGCGCAAGCGCGGTCGTTACCACGCGGTGGCTGTCACGGGCATTCCAGACGACGCCACCGCGGTGTGTGTACCGCCACAGGTCGGAGCCTGTCGACCACGATCCGTCATTGTGCTGTGACTCTTCGAGAAAACGTCTGGCAAGCCCTTGCTGTTCTTCGCTGCGCCCGACGATTCGCAGTGCCGCTGCTGCCAGAGCTGTTTGGTAAGGGTCTTGGTCGCTCCAGGCGCCGTTCGCGTCCTGAGAGTCGGTGACGAAACGCACTACCTTGTTGACAATTCCGGGTGGAATCGGCGCCCCTTGAGCGCGAGCGGCAAAAAGCCAGTAGGCGCCGTAGTAGTCGCTTGGGTAGAAGTAACTGCGAACCCGTCCTTCGTCGGTGACGCACGCCTCGAGAACTGGTTCTAGCGAAGGCGGCTGCCGACCCTGACTCGCGAAGAGCTCAGCAATGTTAAGATTTACCTCCGCGTGCACTCCCGCGTTGTTGGCGGTGCTCGGCTCGACCGCAACCGCTTGGCTGCCGCCCCAGGCGAACGTTCGGTACAGGCGATCATGGGGGCATCTGAAGAGCGAGAGGTCGTATTCCGGTGACTTGTCACCTAGCGCGATCAAGGTCCGAGCCGCCAAGGCAGTGTCGTCCGCGTCGACAGGAGATCCGCGCCCATAGCTCCACGTTCCGCTCTGTCGGGACGCGCGGAGCTTCTCGATGTAGTTGCGCCTTGCCGCTAGCGGCATCGACGCTCCCAGAGCTCGCGACACGAAGTGCAACGAAAACACCCAGCCCGTGTCGTGTGGAGGTGCGAGCCGCTGGGTGTTTCCAATGAAGCAGCCGAGGTTGAGTCGATTCTGCGATAGCGCGTTCCCCAGGAATCGGCGCGCTCGCCGTGCCTGCGTGCCGCGGACGTCCTGACACCTGAGCATCAGCAGCGACCCAGAGGTCGCAGCGAGGTGTAGGCATTGTCTTCTGGATAGCCGAACAGTCATGAGGCGTCGATACACCGGTCGCGATCGACTCAGGAGAGGCGCATGCCGTTTTGCCGCACTCCTAACGGATTCCTAACGCCTCGCGCGTGCTTTGTCTGGGGCGCCCTATGGTACGGGTTCCTGGACGCACCAAGCGAGTGGACGGTCCCTCGCGGGAGGCGCGTCCACATCAAGGAGGAACCATCGCTATGTCTGTCAACAAACATCCACGTTGCGTCGTTCTACGGCAAGGTTACAGTGGACGATTGATCCACGCGGCAGTCGCGGCTTTGGCTTTGGAGTCGGAGCGGTTGGCTGCATGGCGGACTCGGGCAGTGAACCAAAGCAGCTCGCAGGAAGTCTGGCCCAAAACATCGAAGCGACGCCGATCGAGGGGTCTGCCGCTGCAACGCAGCCGCGTCGCGTTGAGCCGGTCGTGCTAGCGAAGCTGGAGGTGGGCGAGAACCATACCGTCGAGTTCCGCGAAGTCATTCCCGGCGTCCTAATGACCAGCGAGACGTACAAGCTTGGAGAAGCTGAGCCCGTCGTGCCGCTGAAAGTCCGGTCAATGGCGAGCGTCTACCGCGACCTTGCCGGCGACCGGGTCGACGGGCCTGCGCTTGAGGCGCTGGAGGCTGCCGAAGGGCGCGCCGAGTCTCGGCGGCAGTTCATTGCCCAGGTGCAGGCGGACCGCAGCCCTGCAGAACGCCGTGAACGGGAACGGGAGCGGGAGCGCATTGCTGCGAGCGCTCCTACCAGGCCGGAACAAGTGGCAGGGTTTGCGCCGAGCTCCGACCCTGAGCTGATCGAGAAGAGCTCGTGTTCCTTCAACATGTCGCACCACAACGATCTGGTTACAGCCTTTCACAACCTCTTCTGCATCCCTGGGCAAGTGACGGAGTGCTGGGCGGTTCACGATGGCCGTTTCATGTTTCTCGACCACTTCGACATAAGCCACCCACGGAATATCCGCATCACGGGTGCCAATCTCCAGAAGTGCAACGATGCCGACTTCGACACGTTCTTTCAAACACCATGTGGCACGTGGGACCCGTGTTCCCATGGCTTTTTCTTTCAAGACAAGGTTTCGCCTGGCTTTGCCGTCACGCACACCGTTGGCATGGACGACGCGAGCATTCAACCCAACATTTTCGGGTCGGGCAATAACTCGGACAAGGACGTCGTCTTGAGTTACCACAAGCAGTAGCCGCTTCGAAGGTCCGCGCGCCGCGAGCGCGTCGCGCGGACTAGGTCTGGCTTGGAGGTGCCTCGTGATTCAGTTCCTCGATAGGCTCACCGCGTCGGTCGTATCGGCCTTGGAAAGCGAGCGAACCACGCTTGCGAGTAGTATCGTCACGTTTCTGTGCGTCACCCTGGTCCGAACGGGCCTGGAGCAGTTCTCGGACGTGCTGTCGCTGTCTGTGGTCGTACTGGCTCACTACACGCTGTGCTACGTGTGCCTGGCGAGCTGTATCGTCCTCGTGTTTCACTTCATTTCGAAGGTGGAGATCGTCAAGGTAGTGAAAGTCGTTCTGCCTTCGTTTGTGGTCCTTGTGATCGTTCCGCTGGTCGATGCGCTCACACCTGGCAGCGGCGCCAGCAATCTGAGTTACTTTGGGCCCGGGACGCACGATCCGGTCGCAGAGTTCTTGGCGTTTGGGACTGCGCAGGGCGTTGACGGAGCGACGTTGGGTGTACGCATCGAAATCTCCGCCATGATGGTGTGCTCTTTCTTGTACGGTCGGTACAAGGGCATCGGCCCCACACGCAGCGTGCTGTTGGTGCTTTCGCTCTACGTGACGGTCTTCGTCCACGGCCTCCTCCCATTCTTCATGCAGCGATCGACGCAAGCGCTTGGTCTCATATACCTGTATACGGATAGACTCGCAGCGTACTACTACCTGCTCGTCATTCCGTTCACCCTGTCCTGGATCTTCTTCTTGGCGTCCAAGAGGTATTTTGTCGCTATACTGCGCGATCTCCGATACCTGCGGCTCGCCCATTTTCTGTTGATGTTTGCGATCGGGCTGGCGTTTGGATTCAAGGGGAACGACGGGGTCGTCACGATTCTTCGGGTATTCGAAGTCTCGATGGTGCCCTTTGCGCTCGTGCTGGCTGCCATCTTCGCCATCGTGTCCAACAACATCCAGGACAAGAGAATCGATGCTCTGAGCAACCCAGGGCGCCCGCTTGTCGCGGGTGTGGTGGATGAGATGAGCTACGCACGTGTCGGCTGGGGGTGCCTCGCCGGAGCGTTGTTCTACGCTGCCATGTCGGGCTTCCCGGCGTTCTTCACGATTCTGTTCGTGAGTGCCACGTACTACTTGTATTCAGCTCCACCGGTACGTTTCAAGCGCGTGTTGATCCTGTCGAAGGCGATCATTGCGGGCAACTCACTGGCGTTCATGATGCTAGGGTGGGTACTCGCTGGGGGTCGTCTGAGCGACTTTCCTGGGCCAGTCACGGCGTACATCATGCTTGGCTTTACGCTGGCGCTCAACTTCATTGACCTCAAAGACGAAGAAGGGGATCGTCATGCGGGGATCCAGACGCTTCCATTTAGAGTGGGCCGTGCGACGGCGCAGAAATTTGTCGGTGCGGCTTTCTTTCTTGTCTACATGGCGGCGCTTGTCGCTTTCGACAGTATGTTGTGGCTTGCGCCGCTGACCTTTGCGGCTGGGCTGCAGGCGCTGCTCATCAACCGGCGGCGCTACCGCGAAACACCTGTGTTCGGCGTCTACCTCACCAGCGTGGCGGTGTTCTTGGTCTACGTCGCCTATTTTGCCAACAG
>JAPPOR010000472.1 GCA_028817905.1 Myxococcales bacterium | reverse complement strand
GCTCTCGAGGCGTTCATCGCAGCCGAGTTCGCAGGCGTCCCCCCAGGGGCGATCCAGATCGGCCCGCCGGAGGGAAGCGGCACGGGAGACCCCAACCGCAAATACAACCACGCGCTGATGGGTTCCTGGTCTCGGAACTCGCTCGCCGACATCAGTCGCTACCTGGGCCAGCCCGGTGAGACCGGCCTGCTGTCGGGGACACCCTTCGCACCGGACTACGACGCTCCGGCCCCCCACAAGATCACCTCCAAGCTCGTGGGCCCAGACGGTCTGTCGCAGGCAGGATACCGGGCGTTGCTCCAAACGCTCACGTCAGACTTGCTTGGCCCGGACAACGAACAGCTGGGCCTGTTCAGCTACGTGACGCTCGGCGCGATCGTGGGCGACTACTATGCACGCGGGCACCACAAGCCCGTGGCTTTTCCGTACCAGTCGTGCCTGTACACGATTCAGTACCAGGTGTGGTGGAACGAAACGATCGAGCAGAAGAAGGAACTGCAAGACAACGGCGTGTACGTGGACACCAATCGCGCCATGGACTGGATCGATCGGGCCCGCGCGACCACCATCGAAGGTGCCTACGGCGCCTTCATCAGCTTCAAGGACCCAGCCATCCCGACAGAGGTCTACTTCCAACAGAACTACGACAAGCTGGTCGAGATCAAACAGGAGTGCATCCAAGACCCCTACAACCATCTCCGAACCAGAAAGACCATCATCTAGGCCGCCCTTCGTCGCTCTGGTCGATTGGAGTGGTCTCGTTCTAGCGGAGCGCTGGCCCGTGACGAGGAACGGCGGCTGCTTCATTCGGCCTTGCAAGGCCTGCCGTGGAGCAGCAACTGGCCTTGGAGCTCATGTACTGGGAGAACCTGACGGGCGCTGAAGTGGCCGAGGCCCCAAGCGTGCCTGTCGATACGATCTACACCCGTGTACGACGGGCTAGCTCGCATCATTCGTGGCTTTGGCGCCGGCCGGGCAGGAATAATCTGCTTCCAGGCGAAGAAGAGAAAAAAGTGGCGGCTGATGAACAGAATTGACCGCCGGGGCCGACTTCCCACGCGTTGCCCTTGCGCTTGAGGGCTCTGCTGCCTGGCTTGGCGTCGGGTGGCGCGTGCCGAACCCCCGAACCTCGAGGTTGCCAGATGGCCATCGAAGGCTGCGGTCAAAGACCCGACTCATCTCGCGCGAGTATTTGTCGGCTACCAGGCTTCCGCTTGATGACGGGAGCTGGCGATATCGTGTCGCATACACACGGACGCGCTTTGCCAACAGGGATAGCTCGTTGGTTCCAGGGGCAAAGATGGGGCCGAAATCTGGCGCGCGTGTGGGTGCCTAGGCAAACGGAGGCGAGTCTTGGACGAGGGTAGTTGCCGCAAGGGGAATGCCATCAGGGTAGCGATCGTCGGGGGCGGGTGCGCCGCACTGACGGCCGCCTATGAGCTGAGTCGTCCTGAGCACAAGGGACGCTATCAGATTACCGTGTACCAGATGGGGTTTCGGCTTGGCGGAAAGGGTGCTTCGGGTCGGGGAATTGAGGGACGGATCGAGGAGCATGGCCTGCACCTGTGGCTTGGCTTCTACGAGAACGCGTTCCGCCTGATGCGCGAGTGCTATGCGGAACTTGGCAGGGACCGCTTCAGCTGTCCCATCGTGACCTGGCGGGACGCGTTCGAGCCAGCTCCCCACGTGGCAGTGACCAACCGCGCCCCCAACGGGGATTGGGAACCCTGGATCGCTACCTTTGCAGGAAGCCGTGGACTGCCGGGGGATCCGCTCGAAGACAACAACCCGTTTGCGATTCGCAGCTATCTGACCAAAGCGGCGACGCTTGCTGTTGAGCTGCTGCGTTCGGCCAGCGAACAAGGCCCGGCGGCCGGTGGCAAGGATGGGCCGGGCCGTCGGGCCCTTCCCGACCTGTCGACCGCTGAGTCGCTCGTCGAAGCTGCTGAGTGGGTTCTGCGCAACGGCCGCTTGGCTACGGCGGCCGCAATCTACGAAGCGACCGATGTGTTGCGGGCCGCGATCAAGGGCATCGCGCCCCAAGCATACCTCGAGCACGAAGGCGTGCTGGTGAGACTCGTCGACGCGGTCGCCGCCGCCGCGCGACGTCAGCTGGGGCTCGTGGTCGGCGGGGATGTCGCGCTGCAGCGAACGTGGCAAGTCGTCGATCTGATCTTGGCCATCATGCGCGGCTGCATCACCTTCGGCCTAGCGGCCGACCCGCGGGGATTCGATGCCATCGATGACTACGAGTGGCGCGAGTGGCTTCAGATGAATGGTGCTTCGCCCCATTCGCTGGACTCCGGCTTCGTGCGTGGGATCTACGACCTGGTCTTCGCATACGAGGACGGAGACGCCCAGCGGCCAAGTCTATCGGCCGCGGCAGCGCTGAGAGGCGCGATGCGCATGTTCTTTACCTACCGCGGTGCCCTTTTCTGGCGCATGAGTGCCGGCATGGGCGACATCGTATTCGCTCCGCTGTACGAGGTCCTAAAGAAGCGAGGGGTCCGGTTTGAGTTCTTTCATCGCCTTCAGACGGTCGAGCCGGGCAAGGACGCTGCGGGAAACGCGCACGTCGCACGGCTTCATTTCGACGTCCAGGCGCGCGTCAAGAAAGGCTCGGAATACCAGCCCTTGGTTGACGTGAATGGCCTGCCATGCTGGCCGGCGACGCCAGATTATGAGCAGCTGGAAGACGGCGAGCGCATGGAGCGCGAGGGCCGAGAGTTCGAATCACCCGCGGAAGAGGCGATCGACGGTCGCCTAACCCTGGAGGTGGGCAAGGACCTCGACTTCGTCGTGCTCGGTATCGGCGCGGGGGCAGTGCCATCCGTCTGCGCTCCACTGATCGAGATATCCCCGCGCTGGCGAGAAATGGCTGGCAACCTGCGTACGGTTGCCACGCAGGCCCTCCAGCTGTGGATGAAGGAGGACATGGCATCGCTCGGTTGGACCCACCCACCCGTCAATCTATCCGGCTGGGTAGAGCCGTTCGATACCTGGGCGGACATGAGCCACCTGATACCAGCGGAGGGGTTCGACGGGCGAGTCCGGTCGATCGCGTACTTCTGCAGCCCGCTCAAATCCGATTCGATGCTGTCCATCGAAGGCACACAGGAGGCACACCGGACGGCCTACGAGGAGGTGCGGACCAACGCTCAAGGATTTCTCAACCGCGAGATCAGTGCGCTGTGGCCCAGAGCAACGGGACCAGACGGTCAGTTCCGGTGGGACTTGCTCGTCGGTGGTCCCGAGGGTGAGGCAGCACAGGGGCCCGACCGCCTTGACACGCAATTCTGGACGGCCAACGTGCGCCCATCAGACCGCTATGCGCTGGCTGCTCCGGGCAAGTGCAGGTACCGGATCTCTCCGCTGGACATGACCTTCGACAACCTGGCGGTAGCTGGCGACTGGACAGAGAGCGGCCTCAACACCGGGTGTGTCGAGTCCGCGGTCATGTCCGGCCTGCTTGCGGCCCATGCACTGTCCCGCAGCCCCGCCCTCGAAGACATCATCGGCTATGACCACCCCTAGCAACGATAGGACCCATGACAAGCATCACGAGTGAAGTCAGGCTACGTCGGGAGCCCCCAGAACGAAGCGGGCCCATGCGCACTTCTGCTCTTGCGTTTCGGTCGGCCAGTAGTTCCGGCGCGCGGAATGGAGGGCCGCGTGACGGCGCACCCGAAGCCACCAAACGGGCCGTAGAAAGTGCAGTGGATAGCGCCTATCGCGTCTACGAAGACTACCTGCGATGGGGACAACAGGCGGCGGGGATCCGCCCGCAGACGAACCGGGAAGGACCTACCATGAAGCAGCCACCCGATGTGACGACCGCGATGTTTCAGATGATGAGAATGTGGCAAGACATGACGCAGAAGTGGATGGGCTTTGCCATGCCCTTCGCACCGTTTCCCGGCATGTCCGGGGGCTTGGGGGGTCACTCTCAGGCGGCTGAGACAACGGCGAGCACGCGGGCCATGGAGGTCGAGCTGAAAGCTGCGCCCGGGCAGCGCGCGCAGGTCAACGTTCAATTGCAGCAGGTGGGGCGCGGTGCTCGCTTGTCTACCGTGGTCGAGCAGGTCGGAGGCACCGCAACTATGGACACGGTGCGGATCGATACTCGCGCCGGTTCCATGGTGTCGCTGAGCATTCCACCTGGGATGCCCGACGGGAAGTACTACGGAACCATCGTTGACGACCGCAACCGTGAGTGTGGCGCGCTGACCGTGCGTTTGGAGCGCTAGGGTGCCTCGAGGGGATGCGTCGTCAGCGCTCATCACGGATGTGCTCGAAGAGTACGGCTCAGCCACACGCGAGGCCCTGTTTGAGTACATTCCCAGTGGGGAGCCAAGGGAGTCCCTCTACGATCTTTGTGCTGACTACCCACGGCGCGGGGGCAGGGCCATGCGGCCGAGCCTCTGCATAGCGACCGCGCGAGCGTTTGGCCGGTCCGTCGGCGAAGCGCTGCTCACGGCTGTGTCGATCGAGATGTTGCACAACGCGATGCTCATCCATGACGACATCGAGGACGAAAGCGAGAAGCGCCGCGGGCTGCCGGCGCTCCACGTGACCGAAGGCGTTCCAATCGCTATCAATGTCGGTGACATGCTGACCCTGTTGAGCCTGCGCCCATTGCTAGACAATGGCGAGCGGCTCGGTCCCTCGCTAGCACTGCGCCTATTGGAGGAGACCGAGCGCATGGGCCGCGAGTCTGCTGAAGGGCAGGCGATCGAGCTTGGGTGGCGCCGCGACAATCCTTCGGATGTCAGCGAGGCGGACTACCTGCTCATGGTTCTGAAGAAGACTTGCTGGTTGGCGACGATCCATCCCGTCCACGCCGGCGCGCTGATCGGTACCGCGGGGCGATTTCCCTCGGAACCTGTTCTTCGTTTTGGCTACTTGCTCGGCGCCGCCTTCCAGATTCAAGATGATGTCCTCAACCTGATCGGCGACGAGGCACGCTACGGCAAGGAAATCGGCGGGGACATTCACGAGGGCAAGCGCACCTTGATGTTGATCCACTTGTTCGAGCATGCGACCCAGGGAGAGCGGGACCGACTGCATCAGCTGATGGCGCAGCCCCGCGCGGACCGCTCGGCAAAGGACGTGCAGTGGGTGTACGAAGCGATGCTGTCCTACGATAGTGTCGGCTACGCCCAGCGGTTCGCACAGGGCCTCGCTGGTGCGGCGCAATACGAGTTCGACAGGCTATTTGGCTCGTTACCCGATTCGCGCGACAAGCGCTTCATTGCAAGCCTGCCCGCCTGGGTCATCGAGCGCTCTTGAGGACCGTATGACACAACTGGGCATTCGCTTCACCGGCGACGAGCTAGACCTTGAACCTCCCTTCTATTTTGAGGGAATGACGTCAAGTACGTTCCCAATCAGGGCGAGCATCGCCAAGATGCAGCGCTTCTGCGACTCGTACCTGAACATCATTCCCGAGGAGCTTGGGCACTTTCGGGTTTCTGTTCCCTACGCCTACCTGCAGTTGCTTGACTACGGCAAGATGGCGGTCCACGTGGCGAACCTCGGATGGTTCTCGCAGCGGGAGGTTCTGTTCAACATTCCCATCGAGTGGCACCGACGCGTGAACGGCCGTCTGGAATTCCATGCCTGGGCCACTCTTGCTCCCTTCATCTACGTGGATCAGCCACTCTCCATGGTGACGGGAAGGCGTGTCTACGGCTGGCCGAAGACCCTGGCGACGTTTGATGGTGCGGAAACCGGTTGGATCGAAGACCCTGGCTCCGCCACGATCGACGCATCGGTCCGAGCACGGGTATTCGCCGAAGCCTATGCGGGTGCTCAGACGGAGGATCGGACCTTTCTCAAGCTTCGCAGCTCCGGCTCGGCCTACTCCCAGTTCCCTCCTCAGATGAACGGTCCGCTGATGCCGTGGACGACAATGACCAACGTCGCGCGCGCGCTTTCTGGATACACCCGGGACGCTTTGGAAATCTTTCGCGCCTTTGGCCTCTTGCCATTTCCGAGCGCCCAGGCGCCTGCGAACATGATGCAGATGGTGCTGCGCGAGCTGGAGTTGGCTGCGCAGCCCGGCGGCATCCGTTTCAATACACTGAACTTCAAGCAGTTTCGCCGAGCGGACAGGGAGGAGGACTACTGCTACCAGGCGCTTACGAATGGTCCGATGCGCTTCACTGGTTTCAACCGAATTGCACTGCTCGGAGAAAGCGCGTTGGCAACGGGTGATGCGAGTGGCGGCTTCGCGGTCGAACTCACGAGGTACCCGTCGCTGCCTATCGTGGATCTGCTTGGACTCGAGACAGCGGGGGAACGGGAAGTGGACGGGGATCGTGTGCTGACCCTCAAGCCCGTGCTGCCCTTCTACATGAGCTGCAACATGGAGTACGAGCGGGGCGAAAACATCGCCTGGCGAACGAGTGATGGCCAATGGTTCGACGGCGCCGGTCGCGCCGTGCGGTCCAGCTCTGGTAGCGAGTCAAGGCGGTTCAACAATACGCTTGGCTTTGGTACCCGGGTGGTCAGCGGGCCGTTTGATTTCGTCGGTGTCGAGAGCCACGTCATGCCGCTGCTCGCGCGGACAGAGGTGCTTCAGGGCTTCGTCGACCGTGGCCTGAATGCGCCACTCGAGGGCACTGGCGAGCACTTCGAGATCTGGAGCGGGGGCAACTTTGCCTACGTCTACATGTTTGTCGACGACCTAGGCACGGTGACCTCTGACACGAACGACATCGGTGACTGGGCCGATCGAGCCGTCACATTCTACATTCCCGTGCGGCACTACCATGGCAGCGGTGCGGGCCGGTACTTGCGAAGCGTAGGATTATTTCCGGCGTATGCGTTCGCTGATAGCCCGACCCAGGCGCACACACAGAGCGAGCTTTTGGGAATCGAAACGGTTTCTGCTGACCTCGACATCCCGCCGGGCCCCTGGAGTGGGTCGTCTCAGGGGGACGAATCCCAAGCGCTGTTCTCGGTCCGCGCATCGATTCTGCCCGCCCTGGGCCAAGGCGAAAAGATGCGGCAGCGGTTTGTTATCAAGATCAGGACGGGTGAGCCGTACCTGGCGGCCCACGAACCCGTTCCTCTGTCGAATGTCGCTGATGGCTTTTATCGCAAGCTCAAGAAGGAGCTAGAGCGCAAGAAGCACATCAAGTCCGAGGACAAGGCTCTGGGGCGCCGAGTGCTGCTGGACTTCTTGGCCAACGGGCGGCAGATGAACACCTACGTATTGAAGCAATTCCGAGACTGCCAGAGCCCCCGAAACGCCTGCTATCAGGCACTTGTGCGAATACCAACTGTCTTTACCAACATCCACCACCTGCAGGAGATGGAGAACCCGCTCGAGCTCCAACTGCACGACTACGCCTCGCTTTCAATCGCGAAGCAGTTAGGCTTGGTGTCGCGCGATATTCGCACGGGTGGCGGTGGCACCGTGTCCGTGGTGGAGCCCGTAAGGCCGTTCGCAGTCTCCTACGATATGCGGGTCGGCACCACCACGGGCAGCGGTGAACGCCTCATGAGCCGCGACGGACTCCGGGACTGGGTGTGGGCGGGCGGCACGATGCGCATGGCGCATACGCAATGCGAGATCTCGCGCAACCTTGAACGAGAGGTCAGCGAGTGCCGGCCGACCAGGTTGCAGAAGACGGTCAAGGACTGGCTGGAACACGAGACACGTACGTTGACCAGGCTCTCCGAAGAGGCGGACGATGAGATATATCGAAGCTGGTTGACATACGCCGAGCAGGAGGGTCGTTTGAGCCAGAGCGAGCTGCTAGAACTCGCGAGGGATGCCGACTCCCGCGAGCTGAAAGACTGGTTTCGGTACCATCGGAGCGAAGGTACGTGGGGTGCGACGGGGCCTCAGCTAGTCACCCTTGCAGAGCGCATCGACCCGCAATGCGTGTTGGAGACCGTCCTGTCCCTGGAGTGGGAGAACCGGAGTGAGACCGCGCGTTGGCGCAGAGCGCGCGAGGACCTGGCAGCGTCCATAACAGAGGAGACGACGGCCTGGGGAGGCGGGGTGCGGCGACTGAAGAAGACGGTATCGTTGCTCCGGCCCGAGCTGCCGAACCGTGCGGACGAGGTTGCGGAGCTCGCCGCTCGCATTGAGGACCTCTCCCAGCTGGAGGAGCTGTTCGCGCGCTTGTTGCCAGCAGAACAGGACGCCGACGCGAGCCCGGAGGCTGCCGGGCGAGTGCTGGATGCCTATCGCTCGGCAGCGACGCAGGAACTGATCCGCAACGTACTCGGGTGGCTCGACCCCGGCGCCGACGTTTCTACACCGTTCCTTCCCTACCACGTTCCTCTTTCTCACCGCCCCACCGAAGAGCAGATGGCAGAGCTTGTGCGCGATGTGGCTCGGTGCAGCGAGGCGGTTGTGGATACCGAACATGCGGGCCAGGAGCTTCTGACGCTGCGTCGAGAGGTCGCCTCGGTGGTCCGCAGGGTGCTCCAGTACGCGTACCCAGAAGCGGAACAGTGTGTAGGGCGCGCTATGGACGCCGCCGCGCATAGGCACAGAAAGCCTCCGCATTGCATTCGCCGGATGAACGCGGCTCAGGATGCCGACCGGCTGTTTCCCCGGAAGGATTCATGGGAGACCGACTGGTACTGTGGCGAACAGCTGTCGGCGTATAGGGCCGGCAAAGTGAGGGCCAGCCGATCGACGGAGCGGGTAGAGGCAGCCTCGGTGCCGTCGGCCGAATCGTAGCCGGCGCTCAGCCGAATCACCGAGGGGATCGGAGGAGCCTGCTGATGCAACCGGAGCGACAGTTCGACGTGGTTCTTTGGGGGGCTACTGGCTATACCGGAAGGCTGGTGGCGCGGGCCCTACTGGAGCGCTCCGACGGCATGCGAATCGCCATCGCCGGTCGTCACAGGGAACGCCTGGAACGTGTCCGAGCGGAAGTCGGACAACCCGAGCTCACGATCTTGGTAGGGGACGGGCTGGATCGCGCCTTCGTCGACGAACTGGCACACGAGGCGAGGGTGGTATGCACGACCGTCGGACCCTATGCTCGCTACGGACGCGAGCTGCTGGAGGCCTGCGCGTTCGCAGGCACCCACTACTGTGATCTAGCTGGTGAGGTTCCGTGGATCCGCCGGATGATTGACCTGTGCGGTCCTGCAGCCGAGCGCACGGGTGCGCGCTTGGTGCACTGCTGCGGGTTTGATTCGATACCGGCCGACCTCGGCGTCCTGTTCATGCAGGAACTCGCATGCGAGCAGCTGGGCGGGCCATGCAACCACGTCCGCGCGAGGGTGATGGATATGCGGGGGGGGATCAGCGGCGGTACCCTGGCCAGCATGCAGACCTTGCTCGACGAGGCGCGGCATGACGCAGAAGTCCACCGCTTGTTGCTCGATCCCTATGCGCTGAGCCCGCCTGGACAATACCCTCGTCTGGATGCGGTTGATGCGATGTTTCCCTGGTACGATCCGGACTTTGGATGGACAGCGCCGTTCGCCATGTCGGGCACCAACACTCGGATCGTGCGGCGCTCCAACGCGCTGATGGGCTACAGGTATGGCTGCGACTTCCGCTACGAGGAAGCACTGGGTACTGGCGACGGGGCACCGGGCTTGGCCGTTGCCACCGCGGTTGCCACCGCCACCAACTCTGCCCTCTACTGGATGACCCTCCCACCGTTGCGAGCGCTCACCCAGTGGGTCCAGCCGCGACCCGGCCAGGGCCCGAGCCAGGAGGAGCGTGCAACGGGGCGCTTCACCTACGCGTTGCTCGGCACCCGCGGGCGCGCCCAGGTCCGGGTGACAGTGAGTGCTGAAGTCGACCCGGGCTACGCGGCAACCGCGCGCATGTTCGCCGAGTCTGCCCTGTGTTTGGCGGAGGACAACGGAGATGCGGCTGTACCGGGTGGGAGCTGGACGCCGGCTTCCGCCATGGGGAATCGCCTGATACGGCGCCTGCAACAAGTGGGGATCCGCTTTCAGCGCGAAGTCATACGAGCCCGGTAGCACAGCTTCGCTGTGGGTGCGGTGTGTGAGGACTCGCGCCCCGCGCCCTGAGCGAAGCTTTGCGCCGAGCAACGGCTAGCCTCCGTGGGGGTCACCTGCCCCGGCGTGACTCCGATCACAGCAGCACGCTGCCGAACGTGGGGATATTTGTCGGTGGCCCCTGGGCGAGTGAAGGCCCGCCATGGCTGGGATTCAGTCGGAGGCCGGTCCGCTATCGGCGGCAGGTGCGGGGCTGACAGCTTCCTCTGGAACATCGTAGTTGGACCGGGCCGCCGCAGAAGCCCGCCGCATTCCAGGTTGGGCAATCCGCATCTGACTCACATGCAGCGGTGCACATGAAGCGCCGCGGCGCAGGGCCCGGACTCGGTGTGTCCACGCCCAGGCAGCTGAGGGGCGCAGCGCATGTGTCGGCGTCACGCGCGGGATCACACTTCGCGCCGAAGCTGTCCGGTTCGTTGTGGTCCTCTGCCGAGCAGCTGCACCCGGCTTCGGCGATTTCGGCCACATGCCATTCGTCATCACGGCGGGTGAAGTGCCCCTGGCAGGTGAAGTGGGACACACGCTCGCAACCCTCGGGCCCTTGGGGCGCAAACGCATGGCACTCGCAGCCGGTGCGGCTCGCATAGTCGTCACAGAAGATCTGGCGCGAAATGGGGCACATGTCAGTGAGGAGGGGGCGATCGTTCGCATCCCGAGGTTGCAGGTCGGGCAATGGGGGGGTGCCTGCAGGCGGAAACAGAAACAGCCGACCGTCCACGATCAAACAGGCCGCAACGTCGCAGGTCAGGCCGTCGGCAAAGGACACGTCCACTTCGTCGGGCAATGGCGCCTTGGCGTCGATAAAGCCTACACGGTCTCGGGCGGCCAGGGTGATGGACATCTCCGAGCTGCGGACCGCTGTCATCCGCTGCTCGTCTCCCTCGGTGGTCCAGGTTCGCAGGGCAAGGCCATGGGGCTCGAAGAAGAAGCCGTCCGCGTAGGTTACTGGGCGCCGGCCAGGCAGGGGGCGCCAGGTCAGCCCGTCCACCGAAGTGAGCTGATCGGTGAAGAAGCGACCTTCGACGAACAACAGGTGGCTCTGGTGGCCCTGATGGATTCCGCCGTCGGGATCGCTCACGCAGGCACCGGGAAGGTCGCATGGCAGTTCGTGCGCCGACCATGCGAGGCCGTCTTCGGAGACCTCGACAGGGCCGCTGCCCATCAGGACATAGCGACCGTTGCCGTGGGCGATTGCCATTGGCTGTACCAGCGCGATGGGCACATGAGCCCATCGCTCGCCGTTTTCCGAGACGCCGAGTTGCCCGGAACCCAAGCCGAAGAACCTTCCAGCGACGAATGCCAAGCGGCGATAGGCAAACGGGGGGACCAGGCCCTGGACCCGCTCGGTCCAGTCCAGCCCGTTGTGCGAATGCCGATAGACGTGATCTCCCCCGCGGTGGCGGCCCACCATGATCCAGCGGCCGTTGCCGTAGGCTAGATCCGTGAGCTCCAGATCGCTGCTATCCGCAAGCGGGACCCGCCGCCAGTGCACGCCGTCGACTGCATGGTACAGCGCGCTCGTATATCCGAGGGTGGCCTTTCCGGAGCTGAACGTGTGGCGGGATAGGGCGAAGTACCCGTTTGGGGTGGAGACGATCGACGGCTTGCCTGACAACGAGGGGACCTCGACCACGCGAAGCGGCCCGCCGGAGCTGTCGATCGCCCCGTCCTGCGTGCGTGGCAACGCGGGCTCGACCCAGAATGCAGATCGCAGCCCCTCGTCTTCGCTGGAAGCTCCGGTTTGGTTTGCTGGACCGCAACCTGCCGCCAACCAGTACGACAACACCCCCAACCACATCCTGCCGAGCTTGCCCATGCGCACCCGCCCTTGCCGACAAGCGTTATCTGGATTCCGGCGCGGTGCAAACAGACCGGGTTTCAAGCCCCAATCCTGGGCCCACTGGCTCACCATTCTTCTAGGGACGCTGTGCGCAGGGCTCTTGGCGAGCGACCGGTGGCTCCACACACCGCTGTCAGCGGCGCGCAGTCATGCGCTTGTTCGAGGGTGCACGGGCCGGTGATGATGCGGGCGCGGCTTTTTTTTGGCAACTCCGGTAGGAGGAGGCCACTCAAGACCCGCGCTTCGACTCCCATGACCCGTCCGGCCCACACCCGCGCGAGCACATCCCCCTCGTCGTCCGCCACACACTCATTTTCAGAGGTGTTTCGGGAGCATGGAGGGTATGTGCTCGGGCTCCTGCGACGGTTGGGGGTGGCGAGCAGCGACGTCGAGGACGTCGCCCAGGAAGTCTTTGTGGTGGTACACCGCAACCTGCCGCACTTTGAGGGGCGCTCATCGGTAAAGACGTGGCTGTGCGGGATCTGCTTGCGGACCGCAAGCACCTACCGCCGCGGCCTGGGTCGGCGTCGCGAGCGCCTCACACCTGCGGTGCGAGAACGTCGCGTTGACGCTGACCAGGAGCACAAGCTCGAGCGCGACGAGACGCGCGGTTGGTTGGAGCAGGCGATCGAGGCGCTTCCCGAGCGGCAGCGGGAGGTCTTTGTGCTGTTCGAGATCGAAGAGCTCTCGATGGAGGAGGTGGCTCAGGCGGTGGGATGCCCCGCCTCGACCGCCTATGGTCGCCTGTATGCAGCTCGCGACGCCGTGCGCGCGCGCATCGCCCGGGTCCAGCGACGGAGGCCAGCATGAACGAGCCCAAGCGCTTGCGCGACACCTTGCCCGAGGCGGGCGCGGCGATCGATGCCTTCAAGCAGGACAGTGAACCCACATCTGAAGCAGTCGGGCGCCTGGCGAGCCGGCTTGCGCCCTATGGGGCGCAGCAGGCTTCCGCGCGCTCGCCAGATGAGCGTGCGGGCGGCCCCGGTGACCAGGCGATGGCAGGCTCGACCACCGTGGTCGGCGCCAAGCTCTGGATCGTCGCCGGCGTGGTGGTGGGCGCGCTCGGATTGGGTATGTGGTTGCGACGCCCGCAGGAACCCGAGGATGCCGGGGCGCGCGTGCCGTCTGCTGACACGTTACCGGGGCAGGTTGGCGCAGCACCACCCCTTGCTTCCTCTTCGGTAGCTCGCGGGGCTTCGGATGAGCACATAGCCCGAGCGGCCGAAAAGCCCGCCGCCTCCCAGCCTTCTGGTCAGGCGATGGGCGACGTTGGGAAGCGGGGCGCAAGCGTGTCCCCTCCGCGTCGGCGGCCAAGGGGAGGGCGGCCAGCTACGCGCGCGGTGCGGGCTCCAGTCTTACAGCCGGTTTCGCAACCGGCAGCGGAACTCGCTCTGTTGCGGGCCGCCCAGGGCGCGTTGCAGCGGCGTCCCGCGAGGGCCCTCGAGCTGGCAGGCGAGCACCGGGAGCAGCACCCCAAGGGGGTGTTCGCCCAGGAACGGGAGCTGATCGCAATCGAAGCGCTGATGAAGCTCAAGCAGCGGCGGGCCGCCCAAGCGCGCGCGGAGGCCTTTGTCGCACAGTTCCCCGGATCGGCGCACCGCCGACGACTGCGTGCGCTCTTACGATCGGAGGCAGCGGACGGGGGACCGACCAATGCGCGCACCACAAAATCGGCAAATCCGTGAAGCGGTGGACACGGAGGTCCGGGAAAGTGAGGACGGCTGCCCTTTCACCCGCCCCAGGAAGAGATCGAAGCGCGCATGCAGTGCACCTGCCGTTGCGAAGCTCCCGACCCCGAGACCGAAGTCTGTTCCTGTAGCGAGGCCCAGACGTGTACGCCCTTGATCTTCACGGGCTCCCTGGCGGGCAGCTACTGCGTCAACAGCGAAATTCTATAGAGAAGTAGGTGGGGGCATACATGCTCGCAAGGCGATTCCGGTCCCGGGTCCGGCGCGTCTTCCGGTCCCCGGGACCAGCCCTCCGCTAGAGGGAGGTCGGCAGTGGCTGCGCCCCGATCTGTTCGACCTGCACGTCCGTGGAGCCGGGCTGGAGCATGCGCGCCCGCTGCCAGATGGCGTCGCCAGCGGAGCGGTCGCGTCCAACGATCGCGATGCGGTAGTTGCTGCCCACCGCGGCGACGTCTACGTCATCGACGCCCCCGCTTCGCAAGGGGTCATTGGGGTGGGCGGCCGCCATGCCGGAGGCGGCGTGGCACGTCAGCATCCGCTCGAGGTAGACGTTGTTCATGCCCTGTTGACCCGGCACGTAGAGCTCAGCGCCGACGGTGTGCGTTCGCTGGATCGCACGCGCGATGAACTGTTCGCGCTTGATGGGTCGCACTTGGCTGACGCCGCTCTGATACAAGGCCGCGACCTGTTCAGTCACGTCCCCAAGTTGGGCGCAGTGGTGGGCGATTTTCGGCACCGCATGGTGCTGATCGGATGTATGGGCGCAGGCGATGAGTCCCACGGCCGTCAGGTAAATCAGCGAGATCGGTAGTTTCACAGGACTCCTCCCTTCCGTTGGTTGTACCCAACGCGGTCAATAATGTTTCGAACATATTTCCGAAATCGCTCTTGGCAATACCGATCGCGAGAAAAATCGGATGTTACGACCAAGAAATCCCGCGGAAAATTAACTCCGCGAGGCTTCCTCACATGGGCGCAAGCGTCATTGGGGAACACCGGTTGCGACTACTCCTATGTGGGGTAGTGGGCGCCCTGGTCCATGCTGCCGCCGTGCTGGGCTTGCCGGGGCAGACGGACCCTCCAAAGGACGTTCGTTCCCCTGCCCTGTTGGTTTGGTTCGAGGAGGGGGCAGGCGCCCCCGCGGCGCCGGCTGTCCGCGGCTTGCGCGTACCGAGCGGGACCTCGGACAAGGCCCGCACCAAGCGTCACCCGCAACGCGCGCAGGCGACCCCACAGGGTCGTCGCGTGCCTCGCCGGGCGGGTCATCGGCGCGCGCGCCGGTTGGCCGGGGCGCCAGTTGCCCGAAGGGCACCACCGAGAGCCATTGCGGAACCGGCCCCGCCCATCGCCCCGCCCATGCGAAAGGCCATGGCGGAGCAGCGGCGCATCGCTTCCTCTCTGTCCACTTCCGATACCTCGCTGGACGGCTCAGCGCCGCGACCGTCGGACGAGGAGCTGCGAGCCAGCGCCCAGGCTGGGCCGCCTAGCCATGTCCTGACGGGTGACGGGTCCCATTCGCAGGCCGGCTCCGGGCCTGGTCAAGCCGCAGGTGATGAGTCCGCTCCAGGCCAAGCTTCAGGCCAAGCGGCAGGCGGTGGCCCATCGAGAGGGACCGGTACCCGGCCGCGCTTGGTGCTCGGCGGTGATCCGTGCGCGAGCTACTTCCCGGTGTCGGCTGGAGTTGACGACGGTGACGTATGGGTCCGCATTCGCGTCGACGCTGCAGGACACGCCGATCAGGCGCGCGTTCTCGCCGAGTCTCCGCGCGGACACGGCTTCGGTCCAGCCGCGCGCGCATGCGTCGACCGTCTGCGCTTCCGACCCGCGTCCGACCCACACGGCCTCGCCGTGGCGGGTGAGGCCACCCTGGCCCTACACTTTCATCGCTCTTGAGCTGGGCGTGTCGCTAGGATCTCGACCGGGTCGCCGACGCGCACCGAGCCCCAGTCGTGGTGCACACAGTTCTGGCCGAACAGGACTTTGTTGCCATCGCGCCGGTAGTCGGCAAGGGTCCTTAGGGGCTCCTTGGAGGTTTCGGCGGTCTGTTGATTAACCCCGATGATCTCGCAGCGGTCGCAGGGCTTGACGACATCGAGCGTGAGGTTTCCGAGCTGGACCGTCTGCCAGCTGTCTTCCGCGAACGCCGGGCACCCCGTGACAACGATGTTGGGGCGGAAGCGGTCCATCCCCACTTTGGCGTCGAGGCGTCCGTTGAGGTCGGCGAGCGAGGCTTCCGACAGGAGCAACGCGGGGTAGCCGTCAGCGAAACCAACCTGGCTGTCGATCTGCGTGTGGCGCTTGCTTGTCGAGCGCAACTGGTCCTCTGCCCACCGGACCAGCCGCGCAGGCTTGCCCAACAGTTCGCTAAACCAGTGGGCCGCATCGTCCCCCATGTCGTCCGCTTCGGTCTCGAACTTCCACACCACCGCCCGGGTACGGCTCTGCTCGCCGCCGCTCAGGGGTATCTTGAGTGCGGCCTTTCTGGGAGCGGTCAGTGAAAGCGCGGTCGGGGCAAGGGCAGGCTTGACCTGGGAGAGGATGGGGGCGCTGCGCTGGGTGATCATCTCACCGTCGGCGTCGATCACCATGAAGCGTCGGTCGAGCTGCGGACCGCGGCCATCAAAGCGCACGCCGTTGAGCTCGATGCCGGCACACGATTTGACCGGGTACACGAACAGGCCACTGACGGTCGCGACGCTTTCACTCATGGGCTGCCTCTATCACGGTTGCCCATGGAGAGCAGCACCTTCAGGGCGCCCCGGCTTCGGGCCAACTCGAAGGCATGTGGCCCGTCCGCAAGCGGCAGGGTCGCGTCGATCATGGGCGCCGGATCGACTCGCCCGTCCGCAAGGGCAGCGAGCGCGGGAGCGAACGGGCCACAGCGGGAGCCGAGCAGCGTGATCTCGTCGATCACCAGTTTGGCGGCGTCCAGCGTGAGCTTGTCGTGGTAGGTGCTCTTCAGGACCAGGGTCCCTCGTGGCCGCACAAGCTCCAGCGCCCGTGCCATGCCCCCGGCCGAGCCGGTCGCTTCGACCACCAGGTCGTATCCCCCGTTGCGGACGGCGTTGTCTTCGGGTGTCTCCACACCGCGCGCACGAGCCAGCGCGAGCTTGCGTGCGTGCCGCCCAAGCAGGTGGGTGCGCGCTCCGGCGCTCGCGAGCACCTGGGCGATCAGGAGTCCCAGTTTGCCATCGCCGAGCACGGCCACGGTCTGTTGCGCTGCCTGTGGGAGCTGCTCCAAGATCTCGAAGGCCGCCGCCACCGGCTCGGCAAAGCACGCCACCTCGTCGGAGACATGGTCCGGAACTCGGTAGAGGTTTTTCCATGGCAGGGTTAGGTATTCGGCGAAGCAACCGTCGCGGTTCGCGATCCCGAGCACACTGCGGTACTCGCAGTGCCTGGGGTGTCCCGCCAGGCACCGCTGACAGGTGCCGCACGTCGCGTTGATCTCGCCCACGACCCGCGCACCCACGAGGTCCGTTCCCTGATAGGAGTCCGAGGTCGCGGCATCTTCGGATGAAGCGGCTGGCGCGACCACCTCGCCTACGAACTCGTGTCCCAGCGTGCCAGAAAACGCCATGTATCCGCGGAGGATCTCCAGGTCGGTGTTGCAGATGCCCGCCAGCCGCACGCGGACCAGGGCCTCGTCCTTCCCGGGCACGGGCACAGGGACCCGTGTCAGTTCAACGGTGCGTGGGCTGTCCTCCCCATCGGGTGCAGGTCCGCTGGCGCGCAAACACAGCATGGGTTTTCCGTTTCATGGACCGCGGTGCGGTTCGTCGACAAGCGCCCCCAAGGGCCGGCAACATAGCATGGCGGTCCTGAGCGAACAATCTGGCGAAGCTGTAAACCGCCACCGAGAGGCCCTGCGGACAGAGCCGTGAAGCGAAGCTGTCTCCAACGATGCATGTACAGCGACGGGCGTCCGCTGTATATCCGCGGCGATGGTCCTGTTTGCTGGCGAAGCGAGGCAGGTTGCGCAGGCGATCGCGGCACTGTGCTTTGAGAACCCCTATGTAGCTAGCTACGTAGACCTTCAGCGGCTGGCCCTCGGTCAGAGCTATCGCGAACCGAGCCCGGGTGACGGCACCAGTGCAACGGCTGCCAATGCAGCCGGGCTCGCCGAACGTGCTGAACAGCTCCTGGAAACCGCGCGGTCGCACTTGGCTGATGGGGCCACGGGCGATCCGGCAGATCTGCAGCTTTACGAGGGGCTCGTTCGTTACCACCTCTTCGGTCGCCTGTCGGAGCTGCTGGAAGTGCTCGCGCAGGCTACTGCGGTGGGGGGGCTCACGCGTCGACGCGTCTCCAGCTATCGCTTGTTCGAGCAAGAGGCCGAGCGCCTGCTGCGGCTGCCCGGGCAAGCGTTCTCGCTTGCGACGGAACTACCGCACCTGTTCGCCATGATGTTCCAGCAGCGGCGTGCTCGATACCTGCTGGATGCCGAGATCGTCGGTCACGCGCGGGTGGTTTCGGAGCTCCGCGCCAACCTGTGGGCTTCCCTGTTCACCCATGATCTTCGGCGGTATGGCGAGAGCCTGTTCGATCACATGGACTCCCTGCCTACGCTGCTCGGGGGGCCGGATTGTGCCCTGCGGTCGCGTGCGGCGCGGGTGCTGGCCCTGGGGCGCTACATCCCGTTCGATGCACAGGAGCTGCGCTTTACCCACGAGCCCGGGGCCGCGTATCGGGCGCTCGATCCCACAGCTTTGGCGTCCGCATCGCTTGAGGGGGCGCTCTTCGGCGGCGACGGCATTGCGGGGGAACCCGGCGGGCTGTTGGGCGCGGTGGGGGAGCGCGGGGCCGCGTTTGTCGATTCGCTCCATGCGTTGTCGCGTCCATGCCAGATTCGCCTGCTGGGTGCCCTCGACGAACACCCGCGACTTGGGTCGCCGTTGGGTGCTGAGTCGGACGGCGCGCCGTCTTCTTTTGCGGGCAAGCTGATCGCGGGGACCTCCTGCGACTTGCTGGTGGAGATGCGTGAGGGACGTTTCGCCGAGGCCCTCTACTACGCCGTGAGCGCCGATACGGTCGAAGTGCCGTCGCTGGCACTGCAACTACGGCAGCGGCCAGAAGACCTACGCTTGCATCTGGGGTGGATGCTGGATCGGCTCGTACCTGGGTCGGAGCGCGCTCGCGCACTTGCGGAGGTCGAGTCCCTGGTCGAGCGCGAGCTAGGCCAGCGTTATCCGTGGCCTGGCAATCTGTTCGAGTTGCGGCGCTGCGTTCGCAGTGTGCTCGTCCGTGGAACCTATCGGCCGCCGAGGCCTGCGCCGCGGGTGCACGCAGGCATCGTGGGCACCCTATCGCGCCGTTTCGCGGACGGAGATTTCAACGCCGACGGGCTGCTCGATGCCTACTGTACGCTGATGTATCGGCAGACGGGCAGCTACCAGGAGGCTGCCCGCAGACTCGGTTTGGATCGTCGCACGGTCAAGAGCCGAGTGGACGCAACGCTGCTGGCGGAGCTGTCATGACGACCGTCGACCGCCTCATGGACCTCGCCGCTGGACGCTTCAAGGTGGCACGCGAATCACTCACGGCCGATGCGGACGTGTTTGAGAGCCTCGGGATCGACAGCATGCAGGTGATGGAACTGCTGAGTGAGGTCGAGGACGAATTCGACATTGAGATCCCGGACTACGAGCTGCGCGACGTCAAGACATTCGCCCAGCTTGCGGCGTGCATCGACCGTCGCTAGCTAGTCCGCAAAGCGCGCTACCAAGCTTGCCACGTGCGCTGCGCTCTTTCGGTGATGGGTGAGCCACTGCTGGCGGCCCTTCGACCCTACTTCGTTGGTGATACCCAGCAGCGCCGAAAACGGAACGTGTGCCTGCTGGCAGGCGAGGGCGACTGCGAAGGCCTCCAGGTTCTCGAGCTCCCAGGGGCCGGCGTCTGCAAGCGCGGCCGCAAGACGGTCGTCGGTGGTGATCGAGAGGGTGTTGGCCACGCCAGCCCCGTCGGTGCCCGTCAGATACTTCAGTCTATGAAGTAGTTCACTGTCGACCGGTGGCGTGGCCAGCATCGGGTCGGGAAACGCTGCCTGGCCTTGGGCCACGCATCCATCCACGAGGTGCACTGCGGTGGCGGCAACCGCAGTGCCGATCGCCCATGCGTGGCCCGGGTACACTCCGGCGCTTCCGATCAGCAGGACTTGGGTGGGGCGGTGTCTTTCCAGCGCCCGGGCTGTGCCAGCGCCCGCGGCCGCGAGGCCCACACCCACCTCCTCGGTTCTGATGGCAGATTGGGTCGCGATGGCGGGCTTGGCCGGGCGCCCGGTCGGGTCTGAAAGTAGCGCGCGCAGCGGTTCGAGTTCCACTGGGTGGGCGGCCAGCACTAGCAGCGTCCCTTCCCTCAGTGGTGTCACCGCAGTCATCGCCCGAGCCTATCACGGACAACGTGACACTACGCCAGCGCCATGGATCTGGGTTAGCCTCCGCGCCGTGGACCGCTTTCCCATCGCACTGCCGCTCCCGCTCGAGCAAAACCGGCTCGTCTATCGCTGGGACCTCGACAAGACCTATCTGCGGACCGACTTTGACACGGTGCGCGACCTGGTTTCTCGGGCCTTTGAGCGCGCGAGCGAGAAGCACACCGTGCCCGGTGCTGCCGCTCTGCTGCGCGAGTTGCGGGGCACCGATCCTGCAGGGATCTACATTCTGTCGGGCAGCCCGGAGCAGATGCGCAGGGTACTCGAGGCGAAGTTGCGCCTGGACGGCATCCGTTGGGACGGCTTCGTCCTCAAGCCAAGCCTGCGCAACCTGCTCAAGGGTCAGTTCGGCTTCCTGCGGGATCAGGTTGGATTCAAGCTATCCGCCCTGCTGTCCTCGCGCGAATCGCTTCCGGCTCATGTCGATGAGGTGCTCTTCGGCGATGACGCGGAGACCGATGCATTCAACTATGCGCTGTACGCAGACATCTGTGCGGGCCGCGTGGATCAGGACGTGCTGTCCCGCGTGCTGTCGGCGTCGGCGACCACCGAAGAGGACATGACGCGCCTACTACGGCTTGCGTGGCGGCTTCCAAAGCGCGAGTGCGTGGCGCGCATCTTCATCCATCTTGATCGCATGTCCTCGGCGGGCGCCTTCGATGCCTATGGGACACGCGTGTGTCCCTTCTTCAACTATCTTCAGCCGGCTGTGGTCCTGCTGGAGATGGGAGCCATCAGTGCCGCCTCTGCCCTGCGTGTCGCCGCTGACCTGGTGATCGATCAGGGCTTCACGCAAGAGGCGTTGACCGCGAGCTATCTCGAGCTGGCGCGGCGTGGACACGTCGGGGGCCGCCCAGCCGAGCTCATGGGCGAGGCCCTGGAGCACGCCACCAACGAATACTCCACGGCAACACCCGTCCTTCGAGCGTTCGGCGAGGAACTCGCCCGCGCCAGTCTCCGGCGCGACCCGCCGGAGATCGACATGGTCGAGCTTGATTACGAGGCCCAGCTCGCTCGGGAGCGCGCGCGCGCGCGCGACGCCAAACGGCGTGTCCTGGGCCGGTTGCGTTGAGCCTGGCGGGCCCGGCTCGTTCATGACTTTGAGGCCGCCTCGCTTGTCCTTCGCGTGAACAGGCCTCTGTTGCGCCGATAAAGAGGGGGCCTATTCGCGTCGGTCAGCGACGCCTTGGGAGCCGAAACACAGCGCGATCAGCACTGCGCATCCGGGATGCTTTGTGGGTTTGCGCACGGATGGGAAACCCGTGGTTGTTGAGGGGCGGTTGCCGTAGGCTCGCCCGATGGAATACGAGACAGCAGAGTGCGTGATGGCCGACCGCATGTCGGCACGGGGGCTTCAGCGGCGCGGTGAAACGGTTGTGCGCGGTTTGCAGCCGCTATCGCTCTGGGATTTGGTCGCAGACACGGATCTGATCAACCGAGCCTTGGGAACGCCCACCTCTGACGTTCGCTACGAACCAGAGGGTCCAGGAGCGAGTCGGCGGATCATGACGTGGACGCTCGGCCCGCATCGGCTGACCTACGAAGAGGAGCGATTTCAGTGGGAGGTGGGACGGTGGTACTTGATCAGGCGCGAGCTGTTCGAGGGTCCGCTTGCGCGCTTGCTGTACTTCGTCCGGCTGCGCGGTCAGGGCGAAGACACCTTGGTGGAGATCGTGTCGGGCGCTGACGTTCGCGATGGTGCGTCCGCCCCTGACGCGGAGGCATTGCTCGACGAAGTGTGCATGCACAAGCCCTTGATACCATTGCTCGATGCGCTGTCCGGGATGGCGCGACCGCGGTGGGTCGCGCCGGGCAGTCCGGTGAACGAGCCCGCGGTTGCTGCCGCAGACCGGGCGCTGCGGGACATGGGCGAAGCGCCAAAGGCGGTGGAGCGCCTGATCGACCACGTGAGGACCGGGCTGGAGGCTGACTTGGCGGAGATGGCGCCGTTGCGCCTGGCTCGGCTTTGGGGCGAGGACCCCGAGGCGATCGTGTCTTGCTTCATCCGCGCCGCTCGGCTGGGGTTGCTGTCCACCCAGTGGTCAATTGTCTGCCCTTCATGCCGGGGCGCCAAGGGCGGACAGGGGCACGCCTACGATCTAGACCGAAGTGCTCACTGTGAGGACTGCAACCTGTCGTTCGAAGCGGACCCTCGACAGAACATGCAGCTCGGTTTCCGCCCGGCGCCCAGCGTCCGCGAAGTGGTAAGTGGCCGCGCCTGCGTAGGGAGCCCGACGCGCACACCCCACATTCTGGTACAGGTGTATGTCGAAGCCGGCGAGGACCGGGCCCTCTTCCGTCCTCCTCCGGGTGTTCGCCGCCGTGACCTGCGGTTCCGCTGCCCCCAGCGGAATCTCGAGTACATCGCCCACGAACCACGGGGCATCTGGCGTCTGGATGACACCGGTTTCACCTACGAGGGTCCTGAGGACCGGATTGTTGTCCGCAACAGGACCGCCGAGCGCCTTCGTCTGGTGTTGGAGGAACCCCCACCCTATGGGGCGTTGCTGGCGGCGGAGGTACTCGAGCACCCGGGCTTTTCCGCGCTTTTCGGAGCGGAGGAGTGGGAGTGCTTGGCCGCCATGACCGGGGCATGGTGTGAAGGGTTTGGGGTCACGGCTGCGCGCTCTGAGACCCTCGACCGTGCGTTCGACCTTTCGGTCGTGGGCTCCGGTCCAGCTGGTGAGACGCTTGCGATCACTTCCAGTCAACTGGGTGCCAAGGTGGCGCTTGTGGAGCGCCGTGAGCTCTTCGGAGGGCCCACTGGATTGGGCTCCAAGGCCTTTCGCGAGGCGGCTCTCAAGGTCCTGAGTTGGGCGCGGATGAGCGATGGACCGCCCAACGACGCGGCGGTACGTGAAGCCTTCGATGCCCGGTTCGCTACCTTCCGCGATCACGTGGTATCGCTTCAAAGTCATGAGCTAATGAGCCGACTGAGTCACGCAGGCGTTTGCCTGGTGCGTGGTACGGGGCAGCTCGACTCGGACGGCCTCGTTGTCCAGCGAGATGGCATGTCCCTGCGCGTCGACGCGCGTCGCGTGGCTCTGGCGGTTGGCTCCCGCCCGTTGCGACCGTCACATGTCCCGTTCGATGGACAGCGAGTGCTGGACGCCGAGGAGATTTCTGCGATGGCGCAGCTGCCGAACAGCATCGCGATCGTGGGGGGTGGAGTGATTGCCTGCGAGTATGCGTCCATCTTTGGTGCGCTGGGCGTTCCCACCCTCGTGGTCCACGCGTACGATACGTTCCTACCCGGGTTGGATCCGGGACTTCGCGACGGGATCGTCGAGGCCGCGCGAGCCCGTGGGGTGCGCTTTTTGACGAGCGTCCAGATCGAGGCCTGGACCGCCGGTACCGACGGCGTCACCTTGGCACTATCTGACGGCACGACTGTGACCGCCGAGCGGGTCCTCTATGCGCGTGGCCGCGAGGCAAGCACGGAGGCAATGGGACCCTTGGTCGGCTCCCTGAAGGCCGACAAGGGTGGCTTCTTGCGTGTGGGCGACGACCTTTCCACCAGTCTTCCAGACGTCTTTGCCCTGGGCGACGTGACCGGACCGCCAGGCCTCGCAAGCGCGGCGATGGCCCAGGGCCGCCGGTTGGCCGAAAGCCTGTTCGCCGCCGGCGCGTCGAGCTCCGAGCCGCCATGCCCTACAGTGATCTGGACGTTACCTGAGGTAGCGTCTGTAGGTCAGTCCTTCGGCGCCGCCGGGGCGTCCGAGGGCCTCGTCGCTGCCCGCGCATTGTTTCGCGAGATGCCAAGGGGGCTGCTATCGGGAGATCTGCACGGCTTCCTCGAACTGGTGGTGAGCGCCGGGGACGGCGCTATCGTTGGGGTGCACATCCTGGGCGCCGGAGCCAGTGAACTCATCCACTTTGGCAGTCAGCTGATCGCGACAGGCTGCACGTGCGCGGCGCTTGCACGGCAAGTGTTCGCTGCCGTCACGTTGCATGACTTGTTTCGGACAGCCGCCGAACGCGCCGAGGCGACCCGCCAAGCTAGCTAGCCCGCATCCATCACCAAGGCACGTGATGATCGTGCAAGTGATCGGCTTCGC
>JAPPOR010000635.1 GCA_028817905.1 Myxococcales bacterium | reverse complement strand
CTGCGCCATTCGGTCACCGCCCCGTTGTCGCTCGCGCTCATCCCGTGCCTCCCTGGCCCACACGCTCCCGGCACTACGGTGCTTGTATCGAGCTACCCCGGGAGCCCACACTAGTCAACACTGCTGTCTATTTAAGAAACAGCGCCAGGGGCTTGGAAGAGTGGCCGGAGCTGGTGCTTCACCACCTTGCCCATGGTGTTGCGCGGCAGTCGTTCCACGATGGCGACTTGCGCCGGCACCTTGTAGCGGGCGAGATGACCGGACACGTGTTCGATCAGGTCCTGGGGCGTGGCCCGCTGGCCGGCCTTCAGCTCGACGGCCGCCACGACCCGCTCACCAAGTCGCTGGTCCTCGACCCCCAAGACGGCGCTGCCCGCCACATCCGGGTGCTCGCCCAGAATCCGCTCGACCTCGGCGGGGTAGACGTTGGCGCCACCGCGCAGGATGAGCTCGTTTCGCCGCCCGCGAAGATAGAGGTTTCCGTCCTCCGAGAGCAGGCCGATGTCACCCGTGTGGTAGACGCCGTCGCGCAGCGCCTCGGCGGTCGCCTCCGGCCGCTGCCAGTACCCGATCATGGGCGTGTAGGTGTCGCGAAAGGGACCCGAAGCTGCGGGTGCCACGCAAATTTCGCCCACCGAGCCAGGCGGCACGAGCGCACCCGCGTCGTCCCGGATTTGGATCTCCACCTGCGGAAGGGGACGACCACATAGACCCGGCATGACCCCCGCCTCCGGGTCGGACCACGTGACCGCGGTCGGCGCCTCCGTCATCCCGTACCCGATCGATACACCCTTGCCGAAACGCTCGCGGTAGAGCTTGCGAAAGGTCTCGGGCACGACCGCGCCCCCCACCTCCGGAAGCACGAGGGAAGCGAGGTCGGCCGGATCAATGTCCGGATGGGAGAGCAGGTCGTGGAGCAGGGTGGGCACCGCACACAGGTTCTGCACCTGCTCGTCGCGAATCCAGCCCGCAAGCGCCACGGGCTTGTGCTCATCGATGGCGATGCAGCGGGCACCATCCTGAAACGCCGTCAACGGCCCGAGCACCTGCATGTTCAACATGGTCAAAGCCAACACCACGCCCTGGCTGCACCCGTTGTAGCGACCGGTCGCCGCCGCGACCGCGCCGGGAAGCAACAGATTGTGGTGGCTGTGCACGGCCCCTTTGGGGGACCCGGTCGTGCCACTGGTGTACGCGATGGCGGCCGGCCCATGGGAATCAACGCCAGCGTTTGGCCTGGATGCGCCGGCAAACGACAGAACCCTCGCCGCCCAGGAACCGGCGCCCCCGTCGGTGCTATCCACCGGCAACAGGTGGCGCAACGCCGATAGCTCCGACGTGCACGTGCGCAACTCGTCGATCACCTCGGGCACGGCCAGCATCACCCGCGCACCACTGTCGCTTAGCAGGTAGGCCTTTTCGGGCGGTGCGAGCGGCCGGTTGATGCCGACCCAGATGCCCCCGAGACGCTGCACGGCCAACATCGTGACGATGACGTCGAGGTCGTTCGGTAGACATGCGGCCACACGCTCAAAGGGCTGGACCCCGAGGTCGACCAGGGCGCCCGCGGTCGCGTTGACGACGGCGTCGAGCTCTCCGTAGGAAAGCCGACCGGAGCGCCCGACGAGCGCCGGCCGGTCGGGGTCGGCCCGAAGGACCAATTCCAACACATCGGCGACCGTCTGCGGGCCAGGGCCAGGAATCGAGGGCGTACGCCCGGGCAAGCTCAGGCCATGGGCGCTGAAATCGAACATCGTCGGCATCGTCGAGCTCCCTAACGGGTTCCCCTAGAGCAAGGGGTCATCGCAATCGAGGACATGGTCCTGTCGCGGCGTGCGGCCTTCGACAGTTTGCAGGAGCTTCTGTCCCAGCCACACGCCACGTCAGGCGTTCATCACCATATCAACAACAGTGTTGATTAGTGAAGAGTGTCTCGGCAAGAGACGCACACCGGCGAGTCGCGGAAACACCCGAAGGCGTGGACATCAGCGAAAGAAGCAAGTGCACGAGCGGACGACCCGCGCGTGTCATGACACGCCCGCTGCATGCAATGCCGTCACGGTTCGGACGGGATCTGGCCTGATCGGCGGTTTAGTGTCCCCCTGGGAACGTTGGCAGAAAATGGCCGCTCCCATTCGAGCGGTCAGCTCCTGTCCCTGGAGGCGATGGTGGCGCACCCGGACAGGTTTTCAAGCGGCGGTGCGTGGTCGCGCCGCGACGGTGAAGGATGGCGGAGGTCCAGGCATGCGACAGTGGCGATCGAGGACGGTGGGAAACGGGCGCGGGCAGGACACGGTGCTGCTCCGGCTGGCATTGTGCTTGGGTACCGCATGGTTGCTGGCATGCGCCGAAAAGGACCCCTCCGGAGACCAGGTCATGGTGACCGCTCCGGTCACGGGTGATGCACCAACGCCAGGTCAGGAGATGGAAGTGGCCCCCGGAGCAGCCACATCGGAGGCGCAAATGGGCCAAGCGATGCCGGGCCAAGCGATGCCGGGCCAAGCGATGCCGGGTCAAGCGATGCCGGGTCAAGCCATGCCCAATCAAGCGGTGCCGGGTCAAGCCACAGCAGGCCAAGCCTCGACCGCGGGGGCCCAGGCGCCCGACCCCGGCATGGGGATGGCACCGAACTCGGAACCACCCAACAACAGGGAGGGCAGCGACCTGCCAACACAGGCGCCTGAAATGCCCTCCGAAACGCCGGAGACCGAGGATCCACCTGCGAACGTCGACGATGAACCGATGCCCTCCGAGGGCTGCACAGGGGGGACGGTCGCCTCGGGACGCACCGTGGAGTCGATCGAGGCCGCGGGCCGGCGGCGGGAGTACGTCCTGCGGGTGCCCGACAGCTACGACGGCAGCGAGCCGTTCAAGGTGCTGATCGACTTCCACGGGGGCACCTACAACGGACCCCGCTGGGATTCGCGCGCGAGCAACCAGTTTCCCGACATGGCCGAAACGGAGCACTTCATCTACATCGCGCCGACCGGTCTCAACCAGTGGTGGACCACCACGGAGGGCGCCGACGGAGCTGACGGGCAGTTCATGCGTTCGATGATCGACCGGCTCAAGACGACCGCCTGCGTGGACACGCGGCGCATCTATGCGACCGGTTGCTCGATGGGGGGCGATATGTCCTTCTACATGGCCTGCTACCACTCGGACATCATCGCCGCGGTTTACCCGATGTGTGGTTCGGCGTTCTTCGACCTCGAGCAGGACTGCAAGCCTACCCGGCCCATCTCCATGACGTTCGTGATCGGCTCCCGGGACTCGCTCAACTGCTGGGAGCCGCCGCGCACGTCGGTGGGCAACCCGTGCGCTACGGAGGTACAGTCCGTCTTTCAGCGCCTGAACGAGTGCCCGGGCGAGGCGATGGAGACCCACGGCGGACTGTGCGAAACCAACACCGGCTGCGCCCAGGGCACGGAGGTGTCGGTATGCATGGTCGACGCCACCCATACGGGCATCTACAACGCCAGAGATATGGACATCTATCAGGAGACCTGGAAGTTCCTGAGCCGTTTCCATATTCGGTGAGTTGACGTCAATTCGGTGGAGCTCCGAAGCGAGTGCGGGGCTAACGACCGGGCACGCAGGGCGCGGGCTCGGGCGCGGAAGCCTGCCGGCCCTGTCCGGGCGCACGGCCTGTCCGGCGCTTGACACATTATCAACAACAGTGTTGATTAGTGAAGAGCTCTTGAAAAGGACACGCCCATGAAATGCGAGCCGACGGAAACACCCGAGGACATCGACATCCCCGCCATGCGCAAGAAGTACGCGGAGGAGCGCACACGTCGACTTCGCAAGGATGGCCAACAGCAGTACATCCGAACCGAGGGCGCCTTCGCCGCAACCTACGAGGCCGATCCCCACGCCCCGGTACAAGCCCGAAAGCCCATCTCCGAAGACCTGGACGTCGCCATCATCGGAGCTGGTTGGTCGGGTCTGCTCGCCGCCTATCACCTCGCGCAGGCAGGGGTCCGCTCGTTCCGCAACATCGACTCCGCCGGCGACTTCGGCGGCGTCTGGTACTGGAACCGCTATCCGGGCATCCAGTGTGACAACGATGCGTACTGCTACATGCCGCTGCTGGAGGAAACGGGATACATCCCCAGCAAGAAGTACGCGGATGGCATCGAGATCCAGGCCCATTGCCGCAGGATCGTCGACAAGTACAAGCTCGACGAAAACGCCCTGTTCCACACGCTGGTGCGCAGTGCCGCCTGGGATGAGAAGATCGAGCGCTGGCGCATCAAGACCAACCGCGGGGATGACATCCGGGCGCGCTACCTGATCATGGCAGCCGGACCGCTCAACCGTCCCAAACTACCCGGCGTTCCCGGGATCGAGCGCTTCAAGGGTCGCACATTCCACACGGCGCGTTGGGACTACGAGTATACAGGCGGCAGCTGGGACAACCCCGTGCTCGACAAGCTGGCCGACAAACGTGTCGCGATCGTGGGAACGGGCGCCTCGGCGATCCAGATCGTTCCTCACCTGGGACGCCACGCCAAGCAGGTCTACGTCGTGCAGCGGACGCCATCGACCGTGGACGTGCGCCACAACCCGCCCACCGATCCCGCGTGGACCAAGGGGCTCAAACCCGGCTGGCAAAAGGAACGCCAGGAAAACTTCCACAACGCGGCCATGCAGGGGATGGCACCGGGCGCACAAGACCAGGTCTGCGACTTCTGGACCGAGCTCAACCGCAACTTACAGGCCCGCATGGACGCCCTGGGCTGGCCCGAACTTCCCATCGAGAAGTACATGGAGATGCGGGAGGTGGAAGACCACCGAGTGATGGAACGCCTGCGACGGCGCGTCGATGCGATCGTCAAGGACAAGGAGACCGCCGAGGCGCTCAAGC
>JAPPOR010000617.1 GCA_028817905.1 Myxococcales bacterium | reverse complement strand
TGATGCTGCGCTTCATGAAAGCCTCCTCACGACTGTGGCGGTAGGCGAAGGCTAGTCCCCGCCCATCAGCATGATCAGCCCGGCGATGCTGAGGGCCAGGACGATCCCGGCGAGTCCATAGACGACTAGGTCGGTCCCCAGGCCCGGGTCCCGGCCGCGTGGCCGGGTGGTGGGCTCGGCATGGAGCTCTTGTATGGGGCCCGTTGGGGCATCCGCAGGCTGCAAGCGCGGCGGGCGCTGGGACATGTGCTGGTCGTCGGCCCCATCGAGCGCCTCGAGGGGTAGCTGGGCGGGCTCTTCGAACAGGACGGTGCACTCGCCCAGGGTGAGCTCGTCGCCGTCCTGGAGGCGGGCTTCCTTGCGCTGGACTGCGTTGACGATCAGGCCATTCTTGCTAGCGAGATCCCGCACCTTGACGCCCTCCAGGTCCCGCGTGATCTCGGCGTGTTCGCGCGAGACATCCTTGTCCTCGAGGACCAGCTGGCAGTGTTCGCCTCGCCCGATCAAGAGCCGAACAGGTGGCACCGGGATTTCGACATGTACGCCCGGGGGATTGCCGGCAATCACGACTAGCCGAGGGGGACGCCCCCCCTCCTGTCCCGGCTGCATGCTTTGGCGTACCAGCCGCCGAGCCAGTTCCGCTGTGTGCTCTGCGCTGAGCGGGGCGGTCACCAGCACGCCCGTGTGAAAGCTCAGCGTGTAGACGCCCATGTGCACTTCATCACCGTCGGAGAGTGTCCTTCCCCGATGGGGCACGAGCTGTTCGGTTCCCACCAGCGTACCGTTCGTGGAGCCCTGGTCGACCACGCGATAGAGGGAACCGTCGCGCTCAAGCGTCGCGTGGAGTTCGCTGACGGTGCGGTGAGGCATGCGCACGTCGGCCGAGCGACCTCGCCCGATGACGACCCGGTCCTGATCAAAGGGATAGGCGATTTCCTCTTCCACCCTGCGACCGTCGATCGACCGGATCACAAGTCGCGCGCCCATTGCCCGTTGAGCCTCGTCGGAGTCGCGCGGAACGTCAAGGTTCTGCAGAAAATTGGATTTCGCCGGGGGGTTTTGCCACCACCTGAGTTGGTACGACGAGGATAGCACCCATGCACATGATGATCGAAAGACGCGCCGACGGCGATCTACGGATCCCCCTGCACGTGCCTGTGGAGCTTCGCCCGCGCGAGTGCGAGGATTCGTTTCAAGCGGACGCTGTCGACGTGAGTCGAGGTGGTCTGTCCTTGCGAGCACCCTGCCTGCCTGACGTTGGAAGCCAGTTCGAGTGTCGGTTTGAGCTGTTGCCCGGCGAGCCGCCGATCGCGGTGGGAGGCGAGGTCGTATGGGCTCACTTGTCCGGTAGCAGGCCGGGACAGTTCGGCGTCCGCTTTGTCGACCTTTCCGAGGATCAGGCAGCGTTGATCGCGGAGTTGGTGGCCGAGCAAGGTGCGCTCGGCGGTGCGCGGCGCCGCCCGTCCGAGCAGGCCGCTGCTCGTCCGCGCCCGGCAACCGGGTCATCGGAAACGGCATCGGCACCGGCACCGGTGCCCGCGGGTGTTCCGAGCGCCGAACCCGCTGCGCGTCGGTCCACGCCTCCGATGCTGCCTGGCGCGTTGCCAGCCGAGGCTGAACTCGCCCTGGACACCGGTGGTGAACTTTGCGGGCAGCTCTTGAAGTGCACCCGGAGTCGCGCAATCTTCGTGCAGTCCCTAGATGTGCTATCGGTTGGCAGGGGACTGTGGCTACGCCGCCCAGACGGCGAGGTTCAGCGCGGGAGCATCGCGGACCTGGCACTGCGCCTCGACGCGGGGGTGCCGGTTCTGGCCATGAACGTCGCATTCGAGGGAGAAGAACCCTCGTTTGCGGACGTCGAGTGGGAGGGCCTGCTTGGCGCGGATACTGGGGACAGTGACACCGTGCCCGATGCCGAGCCGCCATACCATGATGCCCGGCTCGATCCAGTGGCAGCGCGCGAACGGACGACCGTGTCGGAGTATGCCGGTACCGACAGGCGCTCGGGCGCTCGTGGCTCCGAGCCTGCAAGCGGCATAGCGTCTCAGGCAAGAGCGTCCGGCGACTCTCAAGGGGCTCACGCCGAGTATGGTTCGCCGGCGCCCGCGCGATCTCCGGCCAAGCCCCAGCCCCACATGCTGCACCCGTCGGCACCGGGCTCGCTCGTCGATGCGGGCGATCCTGGCCTTACCGAAGCGCCCACCATCAGGCCGGGGACCAGCGCGCGCGAGCCCGAAGTACACGGGCGTGCGGAGGACCAGGCCGGGGTTCACGCACTGGTCTGGGACGATGGGGCCGAGGTCGAACGACCGGCGTTCCAGGAAGAGGAAGGCGGGGCAAGGCCGGCCGACGGGTCTGTGGTTCTGGGCGCAGTAAGCCGGTTCGCGCGCTGGGCCGGTCGTACACAGGCGCGTGTCTCTGTTCGGACGCGTACGATGGTTGCGGGCGGGCTGTCGGCTCGGGGGCGCGAGTACGGGCGGGTGCTACGCCGCACGGCCAGGACGCTCCTGGGGCCCAAGAAACGGCGCGTCACCAGCTCGCATCGCACCCGCGTTCAACCTCGGGGCTCCACGCGCTCGACCCAGCGCGCGACTCGCCGACCCCGGAAGGCGAGTCCGATCGGGCGCTTGGTACTGCTTTCCGTCGTCGCCTCCGGGGCCATCGGCCTGGGCGTGTACGCGCTTGCTCCGCGCGGTGACGATGGCCCTGTCGCCTTGCATCGCCCGGTCGATGTGGCTGGAGACGAGCAGTCTCCTGTGGTCCCGGCACCCGGGGTCTTGCCGGGCGTATCGCACGTCACGACTGCCCCCCAACCCCTGCCGGAGCAGGGCGCCGCAGGTGTCCCACAACCTGCCTCGGTGCCTTCCGGGTCGCCCTATGCCGTCAACGTCGACGATCCGAAATCGGTGGACAAAGCCCGCGCGGCGCACACGACCCCTGGCGGCTCGCTCGGCGCCACGGGGCCCAGCTTCGGTGCCGCCGACGTGCCACGGCCTGAAGTCTTTACCTTGCGCATGAGCCAGAAGGTGAAGGAGGTGCGCGGCACGCCCGACAAAGGCGGCTTTACAGTGGTAATTCCGGGCAGTCTGTCGTTGGACCGGGCAGGCCCGATCGCCTCGAAGCACCCCGCGATCAAACGATCCATGATTCTCAACAAGGGTGATCACTCGGAGCTAACGGTGCGCTTCAGGCCTGGCAAGCGGCCTAGCTACCGCGTCGAAGCCAACGGCGCCTCCCTCAGGATTCTGCTGGAGGGCAAGTAGAGGGGGCTGTCGTTCGCTTGATCGGTCGTGGCCGGCTCCTACTTCTTCTTGCGGGGCTTTTTGAGTGCCACGTATCGCGTCCCGCCTCGGCTTTCGACGAATAGCAGGGCGGCCCCGTCTTGCAGCGCCTTGACAACGTCGTCCGGGGTCTTGACCTGCTTGTGGTCGGCCTCGAGGATTACGTCGCCGGGCCGCAGTCCTGCACGCGCCGCGGCTCCACTGGCGCTCACGTCACTGACGACCACCTTGCCCTTGCCCTGGTAGCCAAGGCGACGCGCAAGTTCGCCATCGATCGCGCGCAAGCTGAGTCCGACTTCCTTGCCCAGGGTTCCACCACCCTTGCTGGGTCGGCGCCGTCCGCGGGCCAGTTCTTCGGATCCCGGGCGCGCCTCGGTCACCAACGTTTTTGCGAGGGTTTTGCCGCGCCGAAGGATACCCAGCTTCACGCTCTGGCCTACACGTTTGGAGATCACGCCGCGCAGCAGGTCCCGCCCTTCCTTGACCGGGCTGCCGTCGACCGACAGGACGACGTCGCCAGCCTGTAAGCCGGCCTTGTCGGCCGGGCTACCCGTTTGCACGTCGGCGATCAGCGCCCCGCCCTTGGCTTTGGTTCCGAAGCTCTTGGCGAGCTCCGGTGTCAGTTCCTGGAAGTGCACACCGATCCATGCGTGCTTCACTGCGCCCGTCTCGAGCAGCTGCTCGGCCACTCGGCGCGCGAGATTGGCGGGGATGGCGAAGCCGATGCCCGCGTTGCGCGGGCCCAGGATCATCGTATTGACGCCGAGCACCTCCCCGTCCAGGTTGACGAGCGGTCCACCGCTGTTGCCCGGGTTGATGCTGGCATCCGTCTGCAGGTAGTCCTCGATCTTGTCTGCGCCACCGAGGCCACGGCCGATGGCGCTGACCACGCCCACCGTCAGGCTGTAGTCCAATCCGAAAGGGGAGCCGATGGCGACCACCCATTCGCCGACGCGGGCCTGGTCTGAGTTGGCGAACGGCACGCTGGGCAGGCCACCGGCATTGATCTTGAGGACGGCCACGTCTGTGCTCGGATCGCTGCCGACGACCTCGGCGACGAACGTCCGCCCGTCGCGCAGTACGACCTCTACCTCGTCTGCCTTGGCCACGACGTGGTAGTTCGTCAGGATCGCGCCGTCGCTCCGGAAGATGAATCCAGAACCCTGCCCGCTGCCGCCACGTTCACCTGGATCCCCGAAGGGAAAGCCGAACCCGAATCCGTGGGCACGCCGCTTGGTTTCCACCTTGATCGAGACGACCGCGGGGGAAACGCGCTCCGCGACGGCGGTGAATGCCTCGGAGAGCTGCTGGGCCTGGCCGATTGCACCGCGCGTCCGTCCGTTCTTGGGCGCGGCGTGTCCGGTGCTTGCGCAGGCGGCCAGCGCGGCGAACGTCGTCATCGCCACCAGGGATAGGGCCAAGCCCCGAGAATTACTTGGCTTCGCTGTTACCAAGACAGGTCTCTCCTTGCGGTCATTGTCATGCCCGGTGGTACCCGAGGCTCCGACCACTGCCCACCCTAACCAGCGAACCCGCGCGTTGATTTCAGTTCTTTTTGGTCGGCGCGGTCACTTCCGCGCAAATAATCCAGGCTAC